>NZ_CP007595.1:4200000-4500000 GCF_000785535.1 Arthrobacter sp. PAMC 25486
CGAAGAGAAGTTGGCTTCGCTGCACAACAGCAATGAAGGCGCCGGCTTCCTGTTCAAGATGGCAAACGATCCCCGGGTCACTCGGTGCGGGCATTGGATGCGCAGGTTCTCACTCGATGAACTGCCCCAGTTTTGGAACGTTCTGTTGGGACACATGAGCCTTGTGGGCCCCCGCCCACCGCTTGCGCGGGAGGTTGCCGAATACCAACAGCCAGTCCACCGCAGACTGCTGATCAAGCCCGGGATCACCGGACTGTGGCAGATCAATGGCCGTTCCGATCTCGTTTGGGATGAGGCGGTGCGTCTTGATTTGTATTACGTGGAGAACTGGTCACTCACAGGGGACATTGTCATTCTGTGGCGCACGTTCAAAGCAGTGGTGGCACCCGTAGGTGCATATTAGGCCGACGCGCTCCAGCGAAAGCCACAACTGAAAAGAAACGGAATTCCTGTTATGGTCTCGATTCCCCACTCGCTGCAGCAGACACCCCTGCTGCCCGAAGATGCAGTTTTGAAAGTTGCCGTGATTGGTGCCGGATACTGGGGGCCCAACCTCGCAAGAAACTTCAAGGCCAGCTCCGACTGGGAGCTGTGCGCAATTGTCGACATGGACATTGAACGTGCCTTGAAAATCGCCCGCCCATTGGGGGATGTCCCGGTCTTCGCATCACTCGACGAGTTGTTTGCAGGTACCGACGTTGATGCCGTGGCCATCGCCACCCCGGCCCGCACACACCATGCCGTGGCCATGGCTGCCATGCGGGCGGGGAAGCATGTGGTGGTGGAGAAACCCTTGGCTGACCATTGGGAGCAAGGCGTGGAAATGGTGGAATTCGCTGCAACAGCCGGCCTCATCCTCATGGCCGACCACACCTACTGCTACACGCCCGCAGCACTGAAAATCCGGGAATTGATCGCCGAGGACGCCCTGGGTGAGGTGCTCTTCATCGACTCGGTGCGGATCAACTTAGGGCTCATCCAGCCGGACGTTGACGTCTTCTGGGACCTGGCACCGCACGACCTTTCAGTCATCGACTTCATCCTGCCGGGCGGACTGGCACCAACGACAGTTGCAGCCCAGGGCGCAGACCCGCTGGGTAGCGGAAAAGCTTGTGTTGGTCACCTGACATTTGAATTGCCCAACAACGCCATGGCCCACATCAACGTGAACTGGCTGAGCCCCACAAAAATACGCCGCATGGTCATTGGCGGGTCCAAGCGGACCCTGGTCTGGGACGACCTGAATCCGCAACAGCGCCTGAGTGTCTATGACCGGGGCGTCAACATCGAGAAAGCCTCCACGACGGCAGCCCAGCGCAAGGCGCAGGCAGTGTCCTACCGGCTGGGCGACACCTGGTCTCCGGCTCTTCCCGAAAAGGAGGCGCTGGGCTCCATGGTGCAGGAATTTGCCGACAGCATCAGGGGGGTGCGCCCATCCCGCACCGGCGGCTTGTCGGGGCTTCGCGTCCTGGCCGTGTTGGAGGCGGCAAGCAAGAGTTTGGCAGCAGACGGCGAACACTGCCGGGTAGCAGATTATGAGTCTCAATTGGAGGGAACACGATGAGTAATTTAGACGGTGCAACAGTTCTTGTCACTGGCGGGGCAGGCACTATCGGATCGACCATAGTCGACCAGTTGCTGGATGCAGGTGCGGCGCACATCGACGTCCTCGACAACCTGGTCCGGGGGCGGCGGTCCAATCTGGAGGATGCACTGGCCACCGGGAAGGTCACCCTTGTCGAGGGGGACCTGCGCGATCGGGACCTGGTTCATGACGTGACGCGCGGCAAGGACCTGGTGTTCCACCAGGCAGCCATTCGCATCACCCAGTGTGCCGAAGAGCCGCGGCTGGCCCTTGAGGTCCTGGTTGACGGAACGTTCACCGTTCTCGAAGCCGCAGCCGCCCACAACGTTGACAAGGTCATCGCTGCTTCCAGCGCTTCCGTATACGGCATGGCGGAAGAATTTCCCACCACCGAACGCCACCACCACCACAACAACGACACCTTCTACGGTGCGGCCAAGTCGTTCAACGAAGGCATGGCTCGCAGCTTCAAGGCGATGCACAATCTTGACTATGTCCTGCTGCGCTATTTCAACGTGTACGGCCCCCGCATGGATGTGCACGGCCTCTACACCGAGGTACTGGTCCGGTGGATGGAGCGCATTGCTGATGGTCGCCCACCGCTGATCTTTGGCGACGGGCAGCAGACCATGGACTTCGTTTTTACCGAAGACATTGCCCGTTCCAATATCCTGGCCGCGGCCAGCAACATCACCGAAGGCGTGTACAACATCGCCAGCGGCACCGAAACCAGCCTCCTTGGCCTGGCCGAGTCGTTGCTGTCGGCCATGGGCTCGGATCTTTCGGTTGAGCATGGCCCGGAGCGTGCCGTCAATGGCGTGGCACGGCGCCTGGCGGATGCCTCCGCAGCCCAACGCGACCTTGGCTTCACCGCAACCACAGGACTGGAAGACGGACTGGGCCAGCTGGTGTCTTGGTGGGAGCCGCTGCGTGATGAGATTGCGGCCGGCCGCCTGGTGGGTTCCACAAGTGCAGGTGCCCAGTGACTGTTGACGCCGCCACTGCTGCTACTGCACCAGCAGCGAATGCGGACCCGCTGCCCCGCATCAACGTCATGAAGCCGTGGCTCGGCACCGAGGAGGCCGACGCCGTGGCTGCTGTCATCGCCTCCGGCTGGGTGGCGCAGGGCCCAAAGGTCGCCCAGTTTGAGACGGAGTTTGCCGCTGCCCAGGGTGCCCGGCATGCCGTTGCCACCTCAAATTGCACGACGGCGCTCCACCTCGCCTTGGTGGTGGCGGGCATCCAGGCCGGGGACGACGTCGTCATTCCATCCTTTTCCTTCATTGCCACAGCCAACGCGCCAACGTACGTCGGGGCACGGCCCGTTTTCGCCGACGTCGAACTTGCAACCGGGAATGTCACGGCTGAAACCATCGCCGTGGCACTGACCCCCAACACGCGTGCAGTCATTGTGGTTGACCAGGGCGGCATGCCCGTTGACCTTGACCCGATCAGGGCCCTGTGCGACCCGCGCGGCATCGTCGTCATCGAAGATGCTGCCTGCGGTGCCGGTTCCACATACCGGGGGAAGCCGGTGGGTGTGGGTGCGGAACTGACTGCATGGTCGTTCCACCCCCGCAAGATCCTCACCACGGGGGAGGGCGGCATGCTCACCAGCTCCCGTGCCGAATGGGCGCAAAAAGCGGCCAAGCTGCGCGAACACGCCATGAGTGCATCGGCCGCCAGCCGGCACTCCTCGGTTCTGGCACCTCCTGAGGAATACACGGAGATTGGCTTCAACTTCCGCATGACTGACATGCAAGCCGCCGTGGGGATTGTCCAGCTGGGGCGGCTTGCCGAGGCGGTGGCGCGCCGGCGGGACATCGCCGCCAGCTACACCGAGGCACTGGCAGGGGTGGCGGGGCTGCGAATCTCAGGTGACCCGGCCCACGGCACCAGCAATTTCCAGTCATTCTGGATAGAGGTGCTGCCGGACTACGGCACCACCCGGGAGGGGCTGCTTGAGCACTTGGCCACTCTGGGGATTTCCGCCCGCCGTGGCATCATGGCCGCCCACCGGCAGCCGGCGTACGCGGGCAGGGACACCGGGACTGCAGACCTGGCCACCACGGAGCGGCTCACCGACAACACACTGATCCTGCCCCTGTACCACCAGCTGGAAGCTGCAGAGCAGGACAGGGTCATTGCTGCGGTGCGGTCCGGGGGAGGACTGCCGGCATGACAGCTTTGATCCTCGTGGCGGCAAGCGGACTGGCCCGTGAAGTTCTGGCCTCAACCCGCTTGTCCGGCGCAACCGATGTGCTGGGCTATCTGGATGACGACCCCGCACTGGCAGACGGACAAATCGACGGCATTCCGGTGCTGGGTAGGATCAGCGACGCCACAGCCTATCCCACTATGTCCTTTGTGCTGTGTGCCGGCAAGGGGGCTGCGCGGGAAAAGATCGCGCTCGCATTGGCGGACCTGGGAATTGGCAGTGTCAGGTACGCCACGGTCGTGGATCAGTCAGCGGTGGTGTCCGAGGACTCCGTCATTGGCGCAGGCTGCATCCTGCTGGCCAACGTGGTGCTGACGGCAGGAGTGAGGCTTGGCAGCCATGTGGTGGCCATGCCGAACGTGACATTTACGCATGACGACGAAGTCGACGACTTTGCCACACTCGCCGCGGGCGTCTCCCTTGGCGGGAGAGTCCACATTGGCCGGGGCGCCTATCTGGGAATGAATGCCAGCGTGAGACAAAACGTGTCGGTGGGTTCGGGAGCAACTGTGGGCATGGCTGCCGCAGTCCTACAGGACGTGCCCGACGACGAAACCTGGGCAGGCGTGCCCGCCCGAGCGCTGGGTGGGCGGACGCTGCCCCCAGCCCCCGACTCTATGGAGGGGAAGCCTTGACATGGAAGCCGTTCCTTTGGTCGACCTGCAGTTGCAGCAGGCGGAAATTGCGGATGAAATTCGCGAGGAAATTGAATACGTGCTGTGGTCGGCTGCCTTCATCGGCGGCCCGGCCGTGGCCCGCTTTGAAAACGCTTACGCACAATTCACCGGTACCGGCCACTGTGTGGGTGTCGCCAACGGCACCGACGCGCTTGAACTGGCGCTGCGGGCATGCGGCGTCCGTGCGGGAGGGGAGGTTATTCTCCCCGCAAACTCGTTCGTGGCAACGGCAGAGGCAGTCGCCCGGATAGGTGCCGCGCCCGTGTTTGTCGATGTTGACCCCGTTCACCTGCTCATCAACCCTGCAGACGTCGCCGAGGCAGTCACCGGCAACACCCAGGCAATCGTGCCCGTCCACTTATTTGGCCAGCTGGCACCCATGCCGGAGATTATGCAGTTGGCGCTCGCAGCCGGGGTGACCGTCATTGAAGACGCGGCCCAGTCCCAGGGTGCGCAGCTGCACGGGCGGGTGTCAGGTTCGTTCGGCGCAGCCGCGGCCACCAGCTTTTATCCCGGCAAGAACCTTGGAGCTGCCGGGGATGCGGGGGCGGTCACCACCGACGACCCCGACGTTGCTTCCATGGTGCGGGTGCTGGGCGCCCACGGCAGCTCCGCAAAGTATGTCCACGACGTGGTGGGGATGAACTCCCGCCTGGACACCCTTCAGGCGGTGGTGCTGAATGCCAAGCTTGCGCGCCTGCCCCGCTGGAACCAGATGCGCCAGGATGCCGCAGCCAGATACACCGACTTGTTGGCAGCCGTTCCCGGCGTCGTGACGCCTGTTGGCCGGGACGGCTACGAGGATGCGTGGCACCTGTACGTGGTGCAGCTGGAGAACCGCGACGGCGTGCTGGCGCAGCTGAACGCCGCAGGGATCGGTGCCGGCATCCACTACCCGACACCCATTCACCTGACCAAGGCGTTCTCCTACCTTGGCAAGGGCGCCGGTGACTTCCCTGTGGCCGAGGCTGCAGCGTCGCGGATCCTGTCGCTGCCGATCTTTCCGCACATCACCGCAGCCCAGCAACAGAGGGTCGTGCAGGCGCTCACCGATTCCCTCCGGATGCGGTGACGAAACATGGCAATTCCGGCCCGAACCAAACCACCCGTGGTGCCAACACCCTCACGGGCGATTATGCTGAGCCTGCTCAACACGGTCATTTCCCGGTTTGGCACCATCGGCATTGGCATCGTTTTGGCCCGTATGCTGGGCCCGGCCCAATTTGGCACCTACGCAATAGCGTTCGTTGCCCTGATCGCAATCCTCAGCTTTAACGAATTGGGGGTCAGCCTTGCCATAGTTCGCTGGCCGACCGACCCGAAGGAAATCGCCGGGACTGTCACCACCATCTCGGTGCTCAGCAGCACCGTCATTTTCATTGGTGCCTACGTGCTGGCACCCTATTTTGCTGCGGCCATGGGCGATCCCGAAGCAACAATCGTGGTTCGGGTGATTGCCACCTGCGTTGTCATCAACGGCGCTGCCGCCACACCTGCGGCGTTGATGCAGAGGGACTTCCTGCAAGGCCGGCGGATGGCGATTGACCAAGTGAATGTCTGGCTGGGGGCCATCGTATCCGTGGCATTGGTGTTTATGGGCATGGGCGCCATGAGTTTGGCAATCGGACGGGTCCTGGCGAGCCTCGTGGCCGCAATTCTGTTCGTCAAATACTCGCCGCTCCCCGTCAGGTTTGGCTGGAACAAGGAGAAGATCCATCCCTTGCTGGTCTTCGGGCTGCCTTTGGCCGGATCCAGCATTCTGGTTTTCGCCGTAGGGTACGTGGATCAGATCATCGCCGGAAAACTGCTGGGAGCGGTCGCGCTGGGCCTGTATGTACTGGCCTTCAACCTTTCCAGCTGGCCCACCAGCATATTTTCGCAACCGCTGCGCAGCGTGGCCCCTCCGGTCTTTGCCAAGCTGCAACATGACCCGCCTGCCATGCGCGCCGCCATGCTCTCCTTGGTGGGCGTTGTTGCTGCTGCAGTGGTGCCCGTCATTGCTGTCATGGCCGGCGCAGCTGTTCCGCTGGTCACCTTCGTGTATGGAAATGTGTGGGCTCCGGCGGCAGCAGCGCTGACGTGGCTTGCCATTCTGGCCGCCTTCCGAATCATGTTTGAACTCGTCTATGACTACCTGGTGGTTTTGGGCATTTCCGGCACAATTTTCAAGGTACAGATTGTCTGGTTGATTGTCCTTGTCCCTGCGCTGCTGGCCGGCGCAACTTGGGGCGGCCTTGCCGGACTGGCAGCAGCACCCGTGGCGGTGGCCGCCCTGGTCGTCCTGCCTATATATCTGAAGATGCTGACGAACCGGGGATTCCGGTTGATCGATTTGTTGGCCAAGGTCTGGCTGCCCGTTGCTGCGGCAATTCCGATTGCCGCAGGCAGCTACCTGGCTGCGCTGACGATGGACTCCGCCGTGCTGGCCGTGCTGGCCGCCACCTGTTGGGGCACTGCAATCATGGCTGGCCTGATATTCACTCGACGCAGGGACCTTGCTGCGATCCGCAGCTGGGGCAGAACACCGGAGGAGCCGGCATGAAGATTCTTGTCTATCCCCATGACATGGCCATTGGCGGCAGCCAGCTCAATGCCATTGAACTTGCCGCAGCGGTGCAGAATCTCGGCCACGAAGTGGTGGTCTACGGACAGCACGGTCCCTTGGTGGAGAAGATCAGGGCGCTCGGCCTGGAATTCCTACAGTCCCCAGCAGTGCACAGGCGGCCCACGCCGGGCATTGTGGCCGACCTGCGCAGGACGGTGAAAAAACACGGGATAGACGTGGTCCACGCGTATGAGTGGCCGCCTGCCCTGGAAGCTGCGCTTGCCTGCGCCGGTCGCAGCCGCGCTGTCGTGTCAGCGACTGTCATGTCCATGTCGGTTGCCCCGTTCATTCCAGCGAATATGCCGCTGCTTGTGGGTACTGCGCAAATTGCGGCGGCCGAAAGGGAATTTGGGCGCGAAAGTGTTGGGTTGTTGGAGCCTCCTGTGGATACTGAACTAAACGACCCTGCGCTTGACTTCGAAACGGCCGCTTTTCTGGCCAGAATGGGGGCAGAAGAAGGGCTGTTTACCATCTCAATAGTGTCCCGTCTAGCACATGAGATGAAGCTTGAAGGCATTCTCTGCGCCATCGCAGCCGTCGAAGGGATGAACAAGAAGGCCGCCGTGCAACTTGTCATCGCCGGAGACGGGCCGGCCCGCGCGGAGGTTGCCACGCACGTGGCGGCCAGCAACAAGGCCATGGGTGTGCAGCGAATCTTCCTCGCGGGCGAACTGGACGATCCCCGTCCGGCTTACGCCTGCGCCGATGCCAGCATCGGTATGGGCGGGTCGGCGCTGCGGGCAATGGCGTTTGGCTTGCCGTTGGTGGTCCAAGGCGAAGATGGCTTCTGGGAACTACTGGACGAGGACACCGTTCAAACGTTCCTCTGGCAGGGCTGGTACGGAGTGGGCGCAGGAACGGATGGCGCACAGGAAAAGCTCATGGCCATCCTTGAACGGCTCATGGCAGAACCGCAGCTGCGTGCCCACCTGGGACGTTTTGCCAGGTCTCTCGTGCTGAAAAGGTTTTCCTTGGAGGGCGCAGCCGTCCGGCAGCTGGCGTTCTACCAAAGTGCTTTTGATTCAGCTTCCACGGGGCGCCGTCCGGAACTCCGCCACGCAGCGAGGGCGGCGGGGCGCTTCCTGCGCTATTCCGGAGAACAATTTTGGGCAAAGCTGGCACGCAGGTACGCCAGCGATGACTTCAATGCCACGCCAGTCGCTGCGCGGACGCTGGCGACGGCGTCGCAGTCAGAAGGGTGCTGACTGTGGGATCGATTGTGTATATGGCTGGCAACTCATGGGATGCAGTTACGGGGACGGACAAAAGCTTGGCCACTGCCTTGGCGAAGACGGACCAAGTGCTGTGGATAGATCCTCCGGTTTCCATTCATCGGGCGCGGAGACCACAAAAGTTGACGAAAATGTCGACACTTCTGGAAGAAGTTAACGATGGTGTTCTGCGACTACGCACCTATGGCCCTCCCGGGGTGACCAAGCCAGTCATGCGAAGGGCCACAGAAGCCGCGTATCACGAGTTCATTCGAGGGGCTGTCAAGACGCTGGGACTATGCGTTGACGCCACAATTTGTTCGTCACCGATCATGACCTTCCCGAAAATGGTTCCAAAGCCCAGCCTGCACTTTGTCACTGATGACTGGATTTCGGGCGCAGGGCTCATGGGGTTTTCCGAGGCTCACATACGGCGGGTGCTCATGAACAATGCAGGCAGGGCGGCGGTCGTTGCTGCGGTCACCGAATACCTGGCGCACGGCCTGGCAGCCCAGATCGGCAGAGAAGTCGAAGTGGTGCCCAACGGATGCCGTGTTCCGGCTGCTGACTACGCCATTGATCCGGGATTTGCGAAGGCGGCACTCATCGGACAACTCAATGAGCGGCTGGATTTCGAGGTCCTTGAGGCCGTCGCGCATACAGGCATCCACATAGCGGTTGCCGGGCCAAAGACTGCCAAGTCGCCAGAGACAATTTCTCGACTGGAATCCTTTCTTGCCCGCCCAAATGTGCATTGGCACGGTGTCCTCGACACCGGCGGTGTCGCCGACTTGCTGGCATCCTCCAACGTGGGGCTGACCCCCTACAAGGACACGCAGTTCAACAGATCGAGCTTCCCTCTGAAAACGCTTGAATATGTGGCTGCGGGAGTTCCCGTAGTTGCCACCGACTTGCCAGCTTCGCAGTTCGACGCTGCTGCCAGAGTCCACGTTGCCGGAAATGCAGCTGACTTTGCGCGCGCGGTTGCAGAAGTGAGCACCCGTTGGCCCACAGATGCCGAGCGGGCTGCGCAAGCCAGACAGGCGATTGGCCACAGCTGGGAGAATCGGGCCCAGCTTGTCAGGAAATTACTGACGTGCGACCAGCTGTCAAGACCGATGAACACCCACTTTTGAACGGAGATCCCAACATGAGCAATCCTTCATCTGGCCTGGTGATGGAGATCGTCACCCCGAGTTATGCACCTGACTTTGTCGTCTGCGCCGAGCTGAATTCCTCAATACTGCGATGGACCGCTTCCGATGTTGTGCACACCATCATAGTTCCCAGTCAGGATACGAAACGCTTTAGTGTGTTGGAAGGGGAACGCACAGTGATCCGGGATGCGGCGGAATTCCTCCCGGCCAGTATGCTCAAGGTCCCTTCCGCGAACATGTGGATCAATGCTGGCAGGCCATGGCCTCCGATTAGGGGCTGGATCGCCCAACAAATCATCAAGTTGGAAGCGACCCGGCGATCATCGGCAAAGGTTGTCCTTCTTGTTGATTCGGATTTGGTCTTGCTCCGGAAAACGAGCGCAGACATTTTTCTGACAGACAATGTTGTGACGCTCTTTCGAAGGCCCGATGGCATCGATGAAACCTTGCCTCGCCATCGTTTGTGGGTGCAGAATGCCCAACAACTTTTAGGGTTGCCAGCCCTGGCCGAATACCCGTTGCCGGACTACATCTGCTGCCCCTGCGCCTGGAGCCCGGTTTTCGTCCGCGAGATGTTGGCTCGCATTGAAAAAGTCAATGGCTGCCGCTGGGAGACTGCAATCGGAAGGCAACTCCATTTTTCCGAAATGATCCTCTACGGAGTTTACGCGGAGCAAGTCCTGCAACTGGAACAGGTTCCGGTTACCGAGGACATGCGGTGCGTTAATTATTTTGACGAAATACCATTGTTCGGTGAAAAAGTCCATCAATTTGTTAACGAATGCGACTCGGGAAAAATTGCCGCGATGATTTCCGCGAAATCAGCTACTGACTTGTCTGTCAGACGTGAAGTCGTGTCCCGATTGGAAGCCATGGCTGAAGGGTGACGAAGTGACAAAGTGTGAGGAAAACGGAAAACTATCAGGCGTCAGCCCCGTGATTCGCAGCTGTCCACGTGACAAGAACAAAGCTAAAAGGGACAGGCCCACGTCAAATCAGGTGAATTGTCGCCTATCATGAAAATATGCCTGGACGTGCGAGTAGAAGAGTCGCCTGCCGAACACTTCATTGGGAACGGCTGTGATTTTGGGTGGTAGGAGCATCGGTTCCTTGGGGTTCGGTTCTCCTCGGTTCGGCTCCGGCGACATGACTGTGCCAAGCAGTTCCAGTCAGACTGGACCGTCGTGGCTTCTGAGGCTGACGGCTTTTGCCATCTTCGTTTTTCCAGCAAATATGGTGATTAAACCAATCGGGGCGAGTGGGCATGTTGCCATGCTCTTGTCCTTGGGCGTCTTCTTGATTTGGGGAGTTTCAGTTCTATTTGGGCTGCACACCTCGGCAAGTTCACGGCATCCGGGCAGGGTTGCCCTGGGCGTGATGCTCCTGGCAACATGTGTCACTTATGTGATGTTGTATTCAGGGTTGAGCGGGCCAAGCAGCGTGGCTGGGCGTGCCAGCGCTGATCGTTGGGTAATGCTGATGGCGGCGTCAGCGGGACTAATCTTAATGACTGCCGAGGCTGTCAAGACCACTGAACACGCCTTGATATTGGTCCGTTCCCTGTTGCGGGGGGCATTTTTCTGTTGCGCTCTCGCAGCCGTTCAATTCATTACTCGATCGAATCCCATGGAGTCCTGGCAGCCATTCATGATCGGATTTGTGGACAACGGGGGCAATACCACATTTCAATTGCGTGGCGGACTAATGCGAGTTGCTGGAACGACATTTACTCCCATAGAGCTGGGCGTGGTGGCATCGATGGTGTTGCCGCTGTCTGTTTGGCGGTGCATGTTTGACCAGGTCGGAAGGAAGTGGATGCACTGGTGCATCACCGGTTCGCTGGTGTTTGCCATTGCAGCCACTATTTCGCGCTCAGGGATGATTTCTGCCGCTGTGGCCGTGCTCGTTTCCGTTCCTTTTCTCCCGAAACTTGGGCGGCAGTGGGCGCTGGTCATTATTCCTGTTTCTGTGACCGGCTTGTTTGTTGCTGTTCCCGGCCTAATAGGCACGTTGCTGGGAACAACCACTGTTGGTGCAGATGATCCGTCCATTTCGACTCGCTTGAACAACTATCCACGCGTTGAGGCCATGTTCCTGTCGCGGCCGATTGGTGGCACGGGGCCGGGGACGTATATGCCTGTGAATGCTTTGGAGCTGCTTGACAACCAGTATCTGCATTCAGCCGTGGAGATGGGTGTTATCGGGGCACTGGCCGTCTTTATCTATTTTTCGTTGCCGGGCCTGACAACGCTGCACGCGGCGCGTCACGCAGTAGACCCGTCGCTGAGATGTCTGGCGGGTGCGGTGGCGGGTGCGGCACTCGTTGCGGCTCCTGCGTCGGCAACTTTTGATTCCTTGTCTTTTCCTGTGTTTGCCTTGTTGTATCCACTGATCGTGGGGCTTGGGGGTGCTGTGTGGATGATGGTCAACGCTGAAATTTCGCAGTTTTCTGATGTGGGTAAGCTAAAGGCACCTGACCTGCCCAGATACCGCACAAGAGCAAAGGAATAGCGTGAATCCACTGTCAGTCGTCAAAACTCTGTGGCGCCACAAGTTCATCTTCATCCCAGTTGTCCTGCTGACTGTGGTTGCGGCAGCGTACCTCTTTGCGTTTGGCCCCAGAAGTTACCAAGCCACTTCGACGTTTGCGTTGGTGAATCCGTTGGTGCCAACAGAACAGCAGATCCTTAAGGACCCTTCCCTTGGATTGCTTAATTCGAATAATCCATATCTTCGCTCCAGTGACAACACCCTTATTGCACAGGTTTTGACCACCAGGCTCAATGCGCCAGAGGTGGCAAAGGCCCTCGAGATCAAAGGGTTTAGCACCGAATACACTGTCGAAAGAGCAGGCAGTTTTGGCACCGGTCTTTTGGTGCAGCTCACAGCCATCGGTTCGACGCCCGAGCAAGCGACGGGCACTGTCCAGACGCTCGGTGAGTTCTTGGTTCTGGAGCTCAAGTCCATGCAGGAGATTAATGGGGCTGACCAACGGTTCTTGTTCACCGCGCTTGCCGTCACCAGCGGGGATGAAGCCACCGAACAATTCTCCAGCAGACTTCGCTCCGTGATCATGGTTGGTGCTGGTGGCGTGGTGCTTTTGTTTGCATCGGTTTCTGCGGCTCAGGCGCTTGATCGGCAGCGGGAGCTGAGCGAGAAGCCAGCCAAAATCAAGAAGCCCTCCCGCCGCGAGAGAAAGCATCAAACAGCGTTGCCGGAGCAGCTGCCCCCAACCGCTGATCCGAAGGAATCCTCGCCTGATCTGCAAAAGCCTGATGCTAAAAAACTAATGAACCAACGCAAGGAAGAGTATCGAAAACGCCAGGCAAAAGTAAGATCCAGGCTTTGACGTCTGTGTTTGAACTGGTGGCTGAAAACTACTTGAGCCACGTTTGTGCGTGTGAAAATCGCGAGCGTGGCTCAAGTGTTTTTACCGCAGTCCGCAGGCATTGGAGCCGTTGAGCTGGTAGAGGTGTACGGCATTTCCATCAGCAAAGGTGTCGTTAATGACACCGTTCTTGACGGGCACGGTTCGATTCTCTCCGAGAACCGTGGCTGAAGTGGCGTTGCTGCATTGCAGCGTGATGTCCACTTGCTGGCTCCCATTTCTGGTGGAACCGGCAAAAGCATACAAGCTTCCGCCGTAGATTTTTACGCTCACGTCGAGTGAACCGGTCGAGGCGGCAGCACCGTCAAGGAAGGGCGAATTCAATACGGGCGCCAACGACTTGATTTGTGCATTCAGTGCGACGACGTCGGGTCGTACTTGCGCTCCACAATTGTCACGCAGGACATGCTGTGACTGGCATGTTCCACCGAAATTGTGGTTGAAGTAAACGACGCCACGGGCACCGTGGATGAGACTGCTCCAAACAGCTGCCTTGATTTGCGGCCCCGTAATAGTTGGCGCAAAGTCCTCGCTGAAAGGATGCCCCACCTCAACAAAGGCCCAAACTGGTTTTGAGGCCTTGGGACTGACCAACGAGCGGACCCTGTCGATTGTCCATCCGTAGTTGGATGCCTTGCGGCACTCGTCTTGGGTTAACTCACGCTGGGGAGAAACAAGGGTCCCGCCTTCGCTGACGCCACAGATGTTTGGATCGGTGAACCAGTAGTTGTCAGCAGAGACTAGGTCAGGGTAGTCGTTGACGAACTTTGCCGCTTGTGCGTCTGATTCCCAAAAAGTTACTCCTTTGCCGTAGTTGGCATAGAGCATGCTCCCCGTTACTGCGGCAGCCTTTTGAGCGGTTTGAATGGTGTAGCCACACTGGGCGTTTGCAGGCATGCAAATATCGCCTTGGCCTGGCCAGTTGCCTGTCCAGGCGCCAGAGCCGGGGCCGGCCCACATGTCCACCTCATCTGGCAGCAACGTACCCGACTGGCCGGGGGCGTTCCAAGAGGTGATGGTATTCATGCCAGCCTGCGTGGCCAGTGTCGCGTTCGAATTCGAAGTGAGTTCAACGTATGTGTTAAGGCCTGCAGCCTTGTCCAGTTCCGTGTCCTTGGCACTGAGGAGACTTTCGTACCAGACTCCAACCGGAAAGTTGTCCGCGGAGCTGGGTAGTGGATTGTTGAACTTTTCGTAGTAGCCAACTCCACCATCAACCCCTCGAACTGTGACGCCAGCGGGCAGCGTGCCGGTGGGAGGCGTTGGCGGCGTCGTGGTTGGAGTCGGAGTGGGCTCAGGAGTCACAGTTGGGCTGGGAGTCACTGTCTGCGTTGGTGTTGGCTCAGCAGTGACGGTTGGGCTGGGGCTCGCCGTCGCTGTTGGCGGTGCGGTGGGGCCCGTGGTTGTTGAGGGAGTGAACGCCACGTCTACGTAGTAGTTTGAGTTTTTCCAGTTGCTGGTGGGATAGGTGCCGCCGTTGCCGTAGGCGTAGACGCCGCCGCCGGCCAGGATGGTCAGCGGGCCGCCGGATATGGCCTTGTCCAGCCCATGTTCGTCGGCCGAGTAGCGGCCGTTGGGGGCCACATAGGAGGCCACATATTGGTGATTTCGGGTGATGGCCACTGGCTGTGGCAGTTCAACGGTCTGCCAGCCCGCAGCAGTCCCTGCCGTCGCGGGCAGCGTTGCCGTCGCCAAGATCCTTCCGCTGGGCGACCACAGGTTCGCCACGTGCGGGCCTGTATTTGCGGCACTCTTGTAGAAGCGGATGGCCGTGATTAATCCGTCTTCGGCGGAAGTGAACTTTGCGCCAAGTTCCACGGACATCGTGTCTCGATCAATCAGGGTGCCGGGAACCTCGTTCTCCAGCACGGACAGGCTGGCTGCCTGGCTGGGTGTATTTACGGTGGTGGTTGTCACGAGGATGGGCACTAGAAGAGCCAAGGCCGCAATGGCGGCAAACATGTTCTTGGATCGGCCGCTGCGGCCGAGGCGGTGTGAAATCCGTTGGGGCTGCGCTGACGCAGATGCTTTTTGCATAATAGGATAGTCCCGTATCGTCGTTAATTTGACCTAGGCATTCTCCCCCATGTAGTCAAATCGTAACACGGGAACATGTGATAAACGTCACTGGCGATCGCCCTGGACTCGTCATAATTGGGCTCGCCGGCTGCTTTCGTCCCGGTCCCACCCTCCGTTCCTTGCCAGCGATTTTCCCTTTTGAAGCTTGCCCAGCACAGCCAATGAGCCGTACACGCCGGCGTCGACAAAAGCGACTGGTCCGGTAACACTGCGCACCAATTTTCCCAGGCCGGAGCCCGACTTCACTGCGCCTTCTGCTTGCTGGACGCCGCGATAAATGCGCCGCAGTGTCTTGCGCAACTCGTTGGTGTGCAGCGGCACCCGGACCACTACGGGCGCCGTTGGAAGTATCGCCCTTTCTGCCGGGTCAAACAAGGAATCAACAAAGGCATCGTCGGCTGTGGCGTCGGGAAACTGCGGGAAGCGTGCGTGGCCCGCGTGATTCACGGCGTAGGCCCCGGCGCCCCACAGATGCTCGCTCATGGACGGGATGCGCAGGCGGGCCCGGTAATACGCCTGGACCAGCTTGTCTGCACCTCCGGTTTCGTAGCGGAAAGCCGGCCGGGCCGCCAATGTACCGGGGGTGGACAGGTACCGGAACACATCGGCCACTGCCGCAGGAGTGATCTCAATGTCGGCATCCAGATACAGCCGGGGCCAGCGGGTGCTGGCGGCATCGGCTGCGTTCAGGGCAACTGTTTTGGAGGGCTCCTTGAGGTCCAAGACCCTCACCCCCGGAAACCGGGTCGCGATGGCGGCAGTGTTGTCCGTGCAGCCATTGCAGGCCACGATGACCTCGATGGCCCCCGATGCGGCCAACTTGGCCAGCGGCTCAAGCGTGCGCGCAATAACGGCGGATTCGTTGTGTGCCGGGATGATCACTGCGCCGGAAGGGAATCCTTCCGGGATGGAGTGGATGGCGGTGGCCGGTGAAACGGCCTGCCTAGCCTGGGGGAGGCGCCGCCAGGGACGTACCCCCGCCAGTGAAAGAAACGCCCTGCGGTTTTCTGGCTTGTAGGCCCGTACCAGCTCACCCGTGGCGGTCACCGCACGGACAACTGCCGTGTAGCCCCGTGAGTGGTGGGCCTCGGCATACCGGACACGGTTGACGGCCATGAGCGCCACCAAGTCTGCTGAAGCGCCCGAGCCGCCCCGGCTGTGCGTCATGCTTGCCGATGGTTCGAACCAGATACTGTGTCCGTGCTCGCGGACCCTGTGGAAGTAGTCGGTTTCTTCCGAGTACAGGAAGTACCTTTCGTCCCACTCGCCAACATCAGCCACAACGTGCCCGGCAATAAATACGGCAGCACCGGTGGCCCAGTCGATGGGGTGCGAAAACTGGTAGCTCTCGGCGTTGTAGTCAATCTCGGAGAGCCACTCAGGCCGTCCGGAGAACCTCTGCCCAAAGACTGCGTCGCCTAGGGCCTTGACGATGCTGGGTTCCCGCCGCAACGACGTGTAGATGGTGCCGTCGTCATCAAGGAGCCTGGGGACAACGATCCCTGCTTCAGCGACCTTCATCCGCCGCCGCAGGGTCCTGATGGCTCCGGGAAGAATGCGCAGGTCCGGATTGAGTATCAGAACGTCGTGGTGCATGCCCGCATTTCTCAACGCCGAGTTGATACCCCCGGCGTAGCCCAGATTTCCCCCGGTTTTTACCAGGATCACATCAGGATGGGCGGCGAGGAGTTCCAGCGTGCCATCAACTGACCCGTTGTCCGCCACTACCACCTTGAGGGACTGGGTCTGCGTCTCGGTCCGCAGACCGGCCATCAGCGGTTCAATGTCATCGGCGTTGTTGTAGGTCACCAAGATCACTGTCACGTCGGCCAGCCTGTCGACGGGGGCAAATACCCCGTGGGGGGCCGTGACAGGACCGGGCAGCTCATCCGGCTCGTCGGCCGGCTCGGCAGCTGAGGACTGTAGACCAGCCCGGCCCACTGTGGCGTGCAGGGAACTGCCCACCCTGCTGTGCCGGTTCATGCGCAAGTAGGCCTCCGGGCCCTGCACCAGGTAGCGCTTGGCGAGGCGCTTGGGTTCCAAGGCGAGCCGCCACGCCCACTCCATGCCAGCATTGGCAACTGCTTCCGGCGCACGCTGAATCCGGCCTGCCAGGAAGTCAACCACCGCACCGAAGGCCAACAGGACCGACGCACCTGTGAAGGTTCCGTACTCGGCAATCCACAGTTCCTGACGTGGTTTTCCGAGCCCGACCACCAGGATGTCCGTACGCGATTGGGCCACGTCGCGGGCCAGCAGCAGCGACGACTCGCGGTCAGCCAGCTCGGAGCGTTCCGGCGCCCACCAGCCAGACACTTTCAAGGTCGGACGGTGCAAGACGAATTGTTCCTTGAGCAGCTCGTGCGTGGCCGCCGCACCGCCGAAGAAACCGACGCGCAAACCCTTCTTCTGGGCCTCGTCCAGCAACGGGTCGATGAGATCGCTGCCGGCCAGGCGCGGCCATTCCTGGCCAGTCAGCTGGTTGGCTTTGGCACGCAGGGGCGCACCATCCAATAGGGTCAGCCATTCAATGGAATCAGTCCTGTCCAAGGTGCCGCCCCACCGGCCGCCGGCGCCGAAGTGCATCACATGGTCCAAATTGGCCGAGACCACAGCCAGTGGATTCCTTTTCGGATGGGTGGCAGCGGCCGTGATTTCAAGGACCGCTTCATCGAACCACCTCAGGTCAACGTTGGTCCCGCCAAGCACCGCACTGGCCGGCGGACTGGCAAAGGAAACACCACTTAGAGTGGTGGGCACTGACTGCGAAAAACCCGGCCAGCCGCTCATGGCCGACCAACCCGTGACTCAAGAACCTGACTAAACATTGAAACCCCCACAGCTGCTGTAGACCGAACCGTCGTTTCGCCCGGGTGGTCACAAGTGATCGACCGGGAGGAGCGGTTACAACAGACGTTAGGGATCGCAAGGGGCGCACTCTAGAGTGCAAAACAGCCCGAAATTGCCGTAGGTACAGGACCTGCGCCGGGGTACTACTGGGGTTCCACTGGTGCTGCCGGGTACAGGTAGTGGGTACTGCCTAGTTGCGTCCGGCGAGTCCCACAATGTGCTCGGCGATGGCCATCGAGGACGTCGCCCCGGGCGATGGTGCGTTGCGAACCTGCAGGATGCGTTTGGAGCCGGTGATGACAAAGTCATCAACCAGACTGCCGTCCGGGTTCATGGCCTGGGCGCGGATGCCGCGGCGGCCAGGGACGACGTCGGCCACCCCCAGTTCCGGCACGTAGGCTCGCGCCGCCTCGATGAAGGCCTTGCGGCTGAGCACCGTCCGCCCTTCACGGATTGCCGCTGGAATGTTTCCTGCGGCGAAGCGCCAAAAGCCGCCAAAACCGGCCACGGCCGCCAGGTCCCGCGGGACAAGCGCCAGGGCGTTGTACGCCTCGCGCCCGCCGGCCAGAAACGCGTTGGGACCCACCATGATTTCGCCGTCGATCCGTTTGGTCAGGTGCACGCCCAGAAACGGGTAGCGCGGATCCGGCACGGGGTAGATGAGTCCATTGACCAGGCTCCGGCGTTCCGGGCGCAGCAGAAAGTAGGCGCCAAAGAATGGCACGATGCGTGGATTGGCGGAGTCGCCGGAGGCCTTGGCCAGCCTGTCCGATTGCAACCCGGCACAATTGACTACGAGGTCAAAGGTGGCCGCGCCTGAGCCGCTCACCACGGAGACCCGGGTGCCGTCGTCGTGCATCCCGGTGACCTCTTGCCCCAGAAGCACCCGACCGCCTGCCTCTGTGACATCCTCGGCAAGGGCCCGGGTCACTGCCGCATAGTCGGTGATGGCCGTGGTGGGGGAGTACAAGGCTGCGATGCCGCGGGCGTGCGGTTCGATGCGCGCCAGCTCGGCCGCGTCGATCATGCGCACCCCGGGCACGCCATTGGTCAGCGCCCGGTCAAAGATCACCCGCAGGCGGGCCAGCTCCGTCTCGTCCCGGGCCACCACCACCTTGCCGCATTCATCGTAGGGGACGTGCCGACGGGCTGTGAGTTCCTGGAGCAGTCCCACCCCGCGCCGGCACAGGGCAGCCTTCAGCCCGCCGGGCTCGTAGTAGAGCCCGGCATGAACCACACCGCTGTTGCGCCCTGTCTGGTGGCTGGCAAGCTGGGGTTCCTTCTCATAAAGCGTGACCTCGGCGGCAGTGCCGGACACCAACAGTTCCCGGGCCACGGCCACGCCCACAATGCCCCCACCAACGACGGCGGCCCGTACTTTTGTCATGTTGCGTTCCTTTCGGGGAACTACTTTTACGGACGAATCCTTGGGCTGCCGTTCCGCAAGGAGCTGGATTTTCCGATCCTAGCTGATGGCACGGATTCGTCGGGGGCACCTGTTCGGGGTGGGTAAGCCCCGCCTGAGCTGCCCTTGCCGCCAATAAATGCGACAATTAGGTGAGCTTGATGTGACGTATTGCAGCGTCGCTTGCCGGCCGGGTGACGGTCTGCATCACGATCGACCCAGGAGCGCTAATTTGGTGACAGGATCCGCCGCCCACGACCACAACGGTCCGTTAACGGACACGGAGGTTTTGCGCATCCGCAATGACTTCCCGATTCTTGAGCAGGACGTCAACGGGCAACCGCTGGTTTACCTTGATTCGGGTGCCACCTCGCAAAATCCGCTCAGCGTCATGGAGGCCGAGCAGGAGTTCTACGAGCAGCGCAACTCCGCCGTGCACCGCGGCGCACACACCTTGGCCGTGCACGCCACCGACGTCTTCGAGGAGGCCCGGGCGACGGTCGCAGCGTTCATCGGTGCCGACGACAACGAGCTACTCTGGACCCAAAACGCCACCGCCGGGCTGAACCTGATCGCCTACTCGTTCGGCAACGCCAGCGTCGGCACCGTCTCCGAATACGCCAAGAAGTTCGCTGTGGGACCCGGCGACGAGGTGCTCGTCACCGAGATGGAACACCACGCCAACCTGATCCCGTGGCAGGAGCTGTGCCGCCGCACCGGCGCCACGCTGCGCTTCATCCCCGTCCACGATGACGGCACGCTAGACCTGGACGCCGCCGCAACGCTCATCAACGAGCGCACCAAGGTCCTGGCGTTCACCCACGTATCCAACGTCACCGGCGTCATCAACCCCGTCGCCGCACTGACCGCCATGGCCCATGACATCGGCGCCCTCGTGGTGCTCGACGCCTGCCAGTCCGCCCCACACCTCCCCCTTGACGTCAAGGCGCTGGACGTGGACTTTGCCGTGTTCTCCGGCCACAAGATGCTGGCCCCCACAGGAATTGGCGGGGTTTACGGCCGCGCCGAACTCCTGGACGCCATGCCCCCGTTCCTCACCGGCGGCTCCATGATCACCACCGTCACCATGGCAGAGGCTGCCTACCTGCCGGCCCCACAACGCTTTGAGGCCGGCACCCAGCCCATCTCCCAGGCGGTCGCCCTGGCCGCTGCCTGCAACTACCTGCAGGAGACGGGCATGGACCGCATCCATGCGTGGGAAGCCGAACTGGGCCAGCGCCTGGTGAGCGGGCTGGAAGCCATCGAGGGCATCCGGGTCCTGGGTCCGGCGTCGGGCATCCCCAGGGCAGGCCTGGCCTCCTTTGAAGTGAAGGGTGTGCACGCGCACGACGTCGGGCAGTTCCTTGACGCTGCCGGCATCGCCGTCCGCGTGGGCCACCACTGCGCGCAGCCCCTCCATCGGCGCCTTGGCCTGAGCGCCTCCACCCGCGCGAGCACCTATCTCTACAACACAACCGCCGACGTCGACGCATTCCTGGCCGCCGTGGCCGGGGTGCGCGGCTACTTCGGCGTGGCAGGGGAGCAGCCATGAGCGCTTTGGATTCGCTGTACCAGCAGATTATTTTGCAAGAGTCGAAAACGCGGCGCGGCGGAGATCTGCCCGACGATCAGCTGGACGGGATGCATCTGCCGGCCAATGTGGGGCAATGTCACCAGCTCAACCCGGTGTGCGGGGATGAGATCACGCTGCGGATTGAGACGGACGTCGGGAAGGTTTCCGGCATTCACTGGGCGGGGGATGGGTGCTCCATTTCGATGGCGTCGGCTTCCATCCTCAGTGACATGGTGGTGGGGCTGGGCCGCGCGGAGGTGCAGTCGTTGGTGGACAATTTCCGTGAGGTCATGCGTTCTCGCGGGACACTGGTGGCGGACGAGGACGTGCTTGGCGATGCGGCTGCGCTGTCGGGCGTTTCGAAGTTTCCTGCCCGGGTCAAGTGCGCCATGCTGGCCTGGGTTGCTGCCGAGGATGCGTTGAACCAGACACAGTAGGGACTTTTGAAGGACGCCGGGCGAGTACTTGTTTTTGCTGCCTGACTACTTGTTTCAAGCGAAAACCCTTGTGGTGCTGTGATGCCCCGCATAGCCTCTAGGAGAGTCCAAACGCGTTGTGGGCGGGCGCCGTTGTGATGCGGTGGCGGACTGGGAGAACACTGGGCAGAAGCATTCAAGGAAGCCATGAATCAGCTAAATGCAGGTCTCAGCAGTGGCCGCCTGACCGCCGCCTCACGTCGTTCCAAGCGACTCACCGCGGCGCTGGCCATGCTGGCGGTGTCGGCAATGGCCAGCGTGTCGCTTGTGCTCGGCCCAGTAACAAGTGCCTCCGCCGCTGACCCATGTGGTGCGGGCAGCAACCCGATTTCCTGTGAAAACAGCAAGCCGGGCACAGACCCGTCCATTTGGGACATCTCGGGCGCCGGTGATTCGGACATTCAGGGTTTCTCCACCGACATCAGCGTCAACGTGGGGCAAACCATCGGCTTCAAGGTGAAAACCGATGCCTCCGCCTACACCATCGACATTTACCGCACTGGCTGGTATCAAGGGCTCGGCGCCCGGAAAATAGTGTCCGTCACCCCGTCGGCCACACTGCCGCAGATCCAACCGCAGTGCCTTTCCGATGTCTCAACCCAGCTATATGACTGTGGCACGTGGGGATTGTCAGCGTCATGGGCGGTGCCGGCAAATGCTGTGTCGGGGGTTTACGTTGCCTTGTTGACGCGCCCGGACAACGGTAACAAGAGCCAAATCACCTTCATTGTCCGGGACGATTCCAGCCATGCAAAGGTGGTGTTCCAGACCTCTGATCCAACGTGGCAGGCCTACAACACCTACGGTGGGGCGGACTTCTACCAGGGTGCATCCATTGGGCGCGCGTTCAAGATCAGCTACAACCGCCCCGTCGTCACCCGCGGCGACGTCGATGGACGGGACGCCTACTTCGCCAGCGAATACGCCATGGTGCGGTTTCTGGAGCAAAACGGCTACGACACCACCTACATCGCCGGCGTCGACACGGACCGCCATGGCAGCCTGCTGACAAACCACAAGGTGTTCCTGTCCGTGGGACACGATGAATACTGGTCTGCCGCGCAGCGGGCCAACATCACCGCTGCCGCCAACGCCGGCGTCAACCTGCAGTTCCTGTCCGGCAATGACGACTACTGGCACACCCGCTACGAAGCGTCCACCACCGACAACACCAGCTACCGCACCATCACCTCCTACAAGGAGACGTGGTCGAACGCCAAGATCGACCCATCGGCGGAATGGACGGGAACGTGGCGCGACCCGAGGTTCGCCTCGCCCGCTAACGGCGCGGGAATGCCGGAGAATGCGCTCAGCGGCACAATCTACATGTCCAACTACACCGACCTGCCCGTGACGGTGTCAGCGGCTGAGGGAAAGACCCGGCTGTGGCGGAACACCACGTTGACGTCCCTGGCGGCCGGCACCAAACAGGCGTTGGCAGCGCACACTGTGGGCTATGAATCCAACGAAGACCTCGACAACGGGTTTCGGCCGGCGGGCCTGATCCGGCTCTCCACCACCGTCGGCAGTACGCCGCAGTACCTGCAGGACTATGGAAACGCCGTTCTCCCGGGCACCACCACGCACAACATAACGCTGTACAAAAATGCCGCCGGGGCCCTGATCTTCTCGGCAGGAAGTGTGCAATGGTCGTGGGGGCTGGACCAGACCCACGACGGCGATGGCGCCCCTGCAGACCCGCGCATGCGCCAGGCGCAAGTGAACCTTCTGGCAGACATGGGAGCCCAGCCGGCCACTCTTGACCCCGCGTTGGTCGCAGCCACCGCCAGCACGGACACCACGGCGCCGGCTGTCGTGGTGACCAGCCCGGCAAACGGCACGGCAGTCGCCAACGGTGCGAAGGTGACCCTGAGCGGGACGGCCACGGACAGCGGCGGCGTGGTGGCCGGCGTCGAGGTTTCCACCAACGGCGGCACCACCTGGCATCCCGCCGCCGGAACCAACAACTGGACTTACAGCTACATCCAACATGGCGTGGGGGCCCAAAACATCCTGGTGCGCGGCATTGACGACAGCGCCAACTACCCGGCCACACCAACCACCAGACAACTGCTGGTTGGCGGCCCCTACAGCGTCTTTGGCAACGAGGTTGCCCAGACCGTTGATTCGGGGGACGCCGGGGCCACGGTCCTTGGCTTGCGCTTCACCCCAACCCAGGACGGATACATCTCAGGGGTGCGATTCTACAAAAGTGCTGCCAACACCGGGACCCACACAGGGACTGTGTGGAGCTCCTCCGGAACACAGCTGGCAACACTCACTTTCGCCAACGAAACCGCCAGCGGGTGGCAAAGCGCCAAGTTCGTCACACCGGTGAAAGTAACAGCGGGCCAAACCTACGTGGTGTCCTACGACGCCCCCAACGGCCACTATTCCTACGCCACCGGATACTGGGACTACAAGGGCCTCACCGCCGCACCCCTGACCGCGGCCGGTGGTTTCGGCGCGGCACCGGCAGGCGTTTACAACACCGATGCAAGCTTCCCCACGGACAGCTATGAAAACAGCAACTACTACGTTGATGCCATCTTTGAAACCACAGACACCTCGCCGTTGGTGGTGACGGGTCAGGTGCCTGTTGCTGGTGCTGGCAGTGTTGCTGTGGCGACGCCGGTGAGTGCGGTGTTGTCGAAGGATGTGACGGCGGGGAGTGTGGGGATTGTGGTGAAGACGGCGGCTGGTGTTGCTGTTGCGGGGGCCACGGCGTACAACGCGTCCACGCGGACGGCGGTATTTACGCCGGGGGCGGCGTTGGCGAAGTCGACGTCGTATACGGCGACGCTGAGTGCCACGGGTGTGGGTGGTGGTGGGATTACCTCGGGTGCGGTGTGGTCGTTTATGACGGTGAAGCCGGATTCGACCGGGTGCCCGTGCAGCCTGTACCAGGACAGCGCTGCTCCGAGTGTGCTCTCGATTGCTGACGGGACGCCGTTGTCCCTGGGTGTGAAGTTCAGTGCCACCTCCAATGGCACGGTGACCGGGGTGAAGTTCTACAAGGGTCCGGGAAATACGGGGACGCATACCGGGTACTTGTACAAGGCTGACGGGACGGTGTTGGCGTCGGCGGTGTTTGCGGGGGAGAGCACCACGGGGTGGCAGACGGTGATGTTTGCGACGCCCGTGGCGATCACTGCCGGGACGGAGTATACGGCGGCGTACAGCAACCCGGTGGGGACGTATTCGGCGACGCCGGGTGCTTATGGTGCCGACGTCAATGTTGGTCCGCTGCATGTCCCCGCACGGTCGGCAGTGTATTCCTACGGCTCCAACTACCCCGTGCACGGCTCATCAGCCAGCTACTTTGTCGACGTGATTATGCAGCCGGCGGCGGCCGCGCTGGCCCTCACCAGCCAGGCGCCGGTGCCCGGTGCGACCGACCAGCCAGCGAATGCGGCGGTCAAGGCCACTTTCTCACAACCATTGGCGGCGGGTTACACGGCCACCGTCAAAAACGACGCCACGGTTCTCACCGGAAGCACGGCGCTATCAACTGACGGGAAGACCCTGACGTTCACGCCGGCAACGGCGCTTCCCTCCGGCGCCACGATCTCGGTGGTGCTCGGGAACCTTGTGTCCACCGACGGTGCGGCACTGGCGGACGTGAGCTGGCAGTTCGGCACAGCCGACGCGAGCGCAACGACAAACACCTACTCCATGTTTGGCACGTTCGTGCCTGACACGCCCGCCAACGCCGGTGAAACCGCGCCCATTGAACTGGGCGTGAATTTCACACCGTCCGTAGCCGGTGCGGTGACCGCCATCCGCTTCTTCAAGGGCACGGGCAACACAGGCACTCATACAGGATCCATTTGGAATGCCGCCGGTGTCAGGCTGGCTACGGTGCAGTTCAGCAACGAAACTGTGACCGGGTGGCAGACCGCAACCTTGGCAACCCCGTTGCAGCTGACCGCGAACACCGCCTACACCGTGTCCTATTACGCACCCAACGGCCACTACCCATCCACCGCAGCATTCTTTGCGACGCCGTTCAACCACGGCCCGTTGTCCGCGGCAGCGGGCAGCAACGGCCGGTACGTCTACGGGACAGGCGGTGGCATGCCGGTTAACAGCTGGAACGCGACCAACTACTTTGTCGATCTCGTGTTCACGGTACCGGCAGCACCTTAACGAACAACGGACGGAGACCAGGCGTGTTCTATGAACAACGCTGGTACCGAACCGGCAGTGGCGCTGATGGACCAAACATCGCTGTCGCCAACCGTTCCCATCCGGGGCATGCCATAGAGCAACGTCCCGTCGTCGAGCCACTCGACCTGATCGTCCACGCTGCGGGTTTCAGCCAGCACAGTTTCCGTGTTTGTAGCCACGTCCAGGACGGCGACGTTCCAGTGCGGGCTGGGTCCCGGGACAGTGTTCTTCTTGTACGCAATCCTGCTGCCATCCGGTGAGAGTGAGGGGCACTCGACTGTTTGGCGGATGGATGTCAAGGTTCGTTTGGTGATGTCCCCGCGAACCAGCCACGTATTTCCGCCGGTGGCGGCGGTGGCATAAAAGGTATTGTCGTCGGCTGCGAAGGTGACGCCCCACAGGTTCCTGTCCACCGGGGCGATGGGAGCTCCGTCCACGATGAGGGTGAAGTCTTCGAGATTTCCAAAATCACCGCCTGTAGCTTTCGCTATGACGGTTGTGGTGGAAAAGCTGGCCGGTGCATAGGAATGGCCGGTCACAAAGGCTGTGGACGCCACCAGTGTTCCGTCGGGAGAAACTCTCGTCCGGCTTGGAATGCCGGGCAACGGCCAGGACCGTTCCTGCTGCCAATCTGCCGTGTAAACCGCCGCCTCGAATGTGGTCACGATGCCGGCATTTGTCCGCAGACAGGCGTTTGTTCCCCCAGCAGAGTAGACACGGTCGCACACCGCCCCTGTCACCTGTCTGGGCCCGTCAGGGCTCGTCAGGGGGACAGCAGCCACGTGGCCGTAACCTGCTCCGGAGGCGGTGTTTCTGAAAATTACATGGGGCACTGTTGGATCGATCGACCCGGCCACCACGGCGATGGCGGCTGGTGCCGCCTGCCGCTGCTGATATTGGATAAACGACCACACGCCGTAGCCGACGGCCAGGGTCAGGCACACCGCAGTGATGGCCAGGAGCCACGCCCATCGTGCCCGGGAGGTCACTCGGAAACCTGGTTCGAGGAGATTTTGCGCACCATCAAAATGGCGCACGGAATGGCAATGGCAAGAGCAACGGCGGCCATAACAATGGCGTTCTGGCGACCTACCGCAAACCACAACACCCCGAACCCGACGGACGCCACCAGCCTTGACAGGGCTACAACTGTCTGGGCGGCGGCGATGCCACTTGCCCGGCTGGCCGGCGTCGAAAATTGTCCAGCAAGTGCGGCCAGGACGCCATCGGTTGCTGCGTAGAAGATGCCGAGGAGCAGCAGGCAGGTCAATGTTGCTGCGGCGCCCGTGGATGGCAGCGCCGCACATAGGTAGGCGGCCAGTAGGGCCCCATGGCCAACAATGAACAGCCTCATTCGGCCCCACTTGTCAGCAAGCCGGCCCAAGGGAATCGCCAGGGCCAGATATGCCACGTTGGTACCTACATAGAGCAGCGGGAACCACTGGGTGGCAAATGCGGCGCGGCTTTGCAGGACCAGATAAATGAACCCGTCCCCAATGGTCACGACGCCGAAGACGGCTGCCACCAACAGCAACCGCCGCATTCCCGGATTGTTCAAGTCTGCCCAGCGGAACGGCAGGCGGCTGCGGTGTTCTCTTGTCGTCGAGTCGGACTCGGCGGCTGCCATTCCCTGGGTCATCGCGGCACGCTGCCTGCGTGCTGGAACAATGATCCCCAGGATCGCCAGTCCAATGATGCCGCAGGCCAGCGACGCCACGAACACCGCGTGGTAACCGTTGGGGATCACAAATAGCACCACGAACGCCAGCAATGGCCCTATCGTCGCGCCGACGGTGTCCAGCATCCTGTGCACGCCAAAGGATCTCGCCAAGTGCTCGGGCTGTGCTGCATCGGTGATCATCGCGTCCCGCGGACCGGTCCTGATCCCTTTGCCAATCCTGTCGATTGCAATGATGGAGGTGATGGCCCCAAATCCCGTCGCCACCAGCAGTGCGGCACGGGAGATGGCTGACAAGCCATAACCCAGAAATGCCACCAGCTTGTGGTGGTCGGAGCGGTCGGCTGTCCATCCTGCCCCGATGCGGACCACTGCACTGATTCCTTGGTATATGCCGTCCAGAAACCCGTACGCCACCATGGACAGGCCAAGGACGCCGGTAATATACAGCGGAAGAATGGCACTTACGGACTCTGATGAGATATCGGTGAAAAGGCTGACCAAGCCCAAGGAAATAATGATGGGGGAGACTTTGAACGGCGTGACTGTGCGCACTTTCTCGTCGTCTTTGCCTCCACGACGATCGGAAAATGACAGATACATTTAGTTGGTTTCCTTAGCTTGCCGCATGCAATACGCCAAAGATGCTGTATTCGGTTCCGCCACCCGGGTGGGGAGTGGCCGTGACGGTGATCTTGTCCGTGCCGCGAGTGAACCACATGGCGGACGACCCCGCGCTGGCTGGGGCTTCGGCCGCACCAAGTCCCAATGAGGCGAACTGTTTTTGGTAAAACTGCATGACTGCCAAGGATTCAAGGTTGCTGTGGGCGACGAGACTGACTTGAAGAATGCTGTCTTGTGGGCTGACCGAACTGATCTTCACCGCTGACGATGGTTCGGTCGGAATGACGGTGGACGGGAAGCCGGCAACTACCTCACCATTGGCGCTTGCTTCGTCTGGCAGCGGAGCCTTGATCAACGGCCCGTCCGTCCGTGACTTGGGCAGAACCGGGGCAGTGGCCTGTTGGGCAGGTGCCATGACTTCCAGGGGCCGGCTCGGGTCCGGCGTTGCAGCCGGAGCCTTCGGATTGGCGGGGGCAGCCTCTGGCGGATTGCTGGCGGGCGAGGCAGATTCGTCTGGTTCCGCGGCGGACGTTGTCACGGATGGTTCTGGCTGTCCGGCAGACGGTGTGGCAGTGGTCGGTGCCGGCTTTTCACCTGACGGTGTGGCAGACGAGGCCGCCGGTGACGTGGGAGAAGAACTGACGGTGGGTGTGGAGTCGGCGAGGGGACTGGTGGCAGGTTGACCTGTCATGAGGTTCAGTACCACTGCCACAGCAATGATGACTACTGCCAGGGATAGCCCGGCAATCACCAAAATACGCGGTTTCATCGCTGCCTCGAGTCTGATTAGTCCATGCCCACAGTCATACTGGCGACCATCAAAGACAGCCGTGCCGCCACATGCTCTCAGCCTAGACCAGCGGCCGCGCCTGCTCTAGAGCCGGATGTACTCGTTAATGGGTTTGTAACATCCAAGTATCTGCCGTAGCCACCCCTGCCGGGGCAAAATCAAACAGTGGTGCTAAACCATGTTGCGCGAGGCGCGCAGGGCACGATGACGCCGCAGCGACCACACGAACAGCACGAGCAGCGCCCCAAGGAATGCGCCCGATGTGTTGGCGACGATGTCGCTCCACGCGGGGACTCGCTGCGGCAGGAAGATGGCCTGCGCGAGTTCAACCGCGCCCGAAACTGCCGCGGCGATGACTATGGAAAGCCACCACAACCTGCGGTGCAGGCGGAGGGCCACGATGATTCCGAACGGAATGAATAACAAGATGTTGGCGGCAAACTCAACCTTGCGGTACCCAATGAACCATTGGGGGAGTCCGTGGTTGTGCAGCCACGTGATGACCTGCATCAGGGCACTGTCGATGGGCCTGTCCACTGGGAACGGCCAAAACAGGATGACGGCCAGAGCGGCAAAATAGACTGCTGCAAGAATGACCGCTAACTTATGGCTAGTTGTGCTCACAAAGGCCAAGTCTAGGACCAGTTGCTAATTCTTGGAGGGACCTGCGCGACGATCAGCTGGATGGGGCGCGCCTCCCTGCCAATGTGGGGCAGTGCCATCAGCTCAATCCTGTGTGCGGCGATGAGATCCCGCTGCGCGTTGGGACAGCGGGCGGGAAGGTATCCGGCATTCACTGGGCGGGGACGGGTGCTCCATTTCGATGGCGTTGGCCTCCATCCTCAGCGACATGGTGGTGGGGCTGGGCCGGGCGGAGGTGCAGTCGTTGGTGGACAGTTTCCGCGACGTGATGCGTTCGCGCGGGAAACTGGTGGCGGACGAGGACGTGCTATGTGACGCGGCTGCGCTGTCGGGCGCTTCGAAGTTCCCGGCGCCGGCGCCGCGACCACACGAACAGCACGAGCAGCGCGCCAATGAACGCGCCCGAGGTGTTGGCGACGATATCGCTCCATGCTGGAAAACGCTGTGGCAGGAAAAGTGTCTGGGCCAGCTCAACGGCACCAGAGATTGCCGCTGCAACAGGAACCGCAAGCCACCATCTTTTCCGGTGCAGTCGCAGCGTCACGATGATCCCGAATGGGACGAATAAGAGGATGTTCGCAGTGAACTCGATTTGCATATAGCCAACGGTCCATCGGGGGACCCCAAGGTTGTGAAGCCACTTGATGAATTGCGTCAGCTCGCCGCCGACGGGCTTGTCCACCGGGGACGGCCAAAACAGGATGCCGGCCAAGGCGGCAAAATCGACTGCTGCAAGAAAGACGGCGATCTTATGTCTGATGGTGCTCACCGGAGCCAAATCTAGAGGCATGTCAGTTCATTGCCGGGTTGTGGCGAAATGTCGCAAATAGTCCATTCGGTGTCGTAGATTGAACTATGGTGGGCGCAGCGTGTGCGCCCTTGTGAAGATCCTTGGGGGACAGTAGTGGTTGCAACTCGTTTCAGGGCAGCCTCACATTACGGTCAGGGTGCAAAAGCAGGGTCCGGGCAACTGCCGAAACTTACGCCCAGCTATGGCCTCAACTTGCGCTTAGGGCGGGACCAGCGCTGCAATGTTGCAGGAATCGACTTCGGCGAGACAGCTGTTTTTGCCATGCACTTGTCGAAGGGGGAGACCCGCATTGCCGGTCTGAACGAACTGGCAGACAGTTTTTCGCTGGTGTTTATTGTCGACGGTGAACTGGACCTTGTGAGCGGATCCTCGGATAGGCCGGTGCGTGCCGAGCGTGGCGACATATGGACCTTTAGCAGGGCGTCTTGTTTTGACCTGGCTGTCACTGCGGAGGCGCAACTGGTTGCCGTGACTTTGCCGGTGCAGGTACTGCAGGAATTTGGCATCGACGAGGTTCATAACTTGACGGCTCTGGATCCGAACTCCACGCTGTTGTCACCCGCGTTGGGGTTCCTGCGGGAAATTGCGGTGCAGGACGTCGAAGTGCCGTCAGTGGCGGCGTATTTCATGGAGAAGTTGGTGCATGAAATGGTTGGCGGCATCATGCTGGAGAACCGTGGAGCGAGATTCACATCCTCATCCCGGAAGGGGTTTTTTGACCAGGCCATGGACTACATCGCGGCCACGGCGGGCGACAGCTCATTGACGCCGGCCACCCTGGCTGACGAACTCTCGTTGTCTCTGCGTCAGCTGCAGCGCGAGTTCAAGCGCAACGACACCAGCATTGCCGCAGTCATCCTGCAGCGCCGGATAGACCTTGCGGTGCGACTGCTCAAAGATCCCAAGCTGGAGGTGCTGCCGCTGGAGAACATTGCTGAGCATTCTGGGTTTACGTCAACGGTTCATCTACGTCGGGCCCTCCGTGAAGCCCAAGCCGGCAACCCTACGGAGATCCGGGCATCGGCCGGACAGCAGCGCAGAATCAAGCAGCCAAGTCGTTTGGCTCGAACGGACCCGACGACACAATAGTTCTTTCGCGACGTCATATGTCATCTTTTGCGACAGTGTCTTGACTTTCGGGCGAAATGTTGACGTCGACAGGATTGACTTGATATCAGGCGCCCACTGGGGGATTGCCTCAATACGTCAATTTCCTAGGGGGAATTTGTGTCTGAAATCGAACAGCAGAACTTTGCAACCAAGCCGCGCAACCGTCGCGCAGTAGTCAAGGGTGCTGCCTGGTCCGTGCCGGTCATCGCTGCGGCCATTGCTGCTCCGGCAGCCAGCGCCTCTGACGCTCCTACGGGAAGCCTCATCGTATCGACCGGCAACTGCAATGGCGTCGAAATTGCTAGCAATCCCGAATTTGTACTGACTGCTACCGGAGGGGACACAGCGGCCACCTCCTTCACTATCACCAGCTCCAAAGTTGTAAACGCTGGATTGCAGAATGCTTGGACCGCCGTCGGCGGAATCACCATTGACGTATTGAGTGGAAGCACCTGGACATTCACAGTTCCAGCAATGATCGACGGACAGTCAGTCACTCTGAAATCCAATGCCCAGCTCCTGTCACTGCTCGGCTCATACACAGGCACTGTCGTGGCCGGCGGAAGCTCGAAGACCATGAGCTTGGTCTTGGGGCTGCTCGGACTCGTCACCATTTGCACAACCAGCTAATCAATTCGGGTTGGCAGCGGTCTTTAGTTTTGACGAAGAATCACGTCAAAGCCTAACGGATTGGCAAACTGTCCGCCATGGGCCGCATTGCGATATCTGCAATGCGGCCCATCGCGTTGATTGAACTCTCCCCCGAACTGGCTGGAACGATGATTCTTGCTGGACATGAGGGCAGGACTGACGTCCCGTGACCAAACCTGGAAACCTTCCCCAAAATTCACAGCCCCATCCGAATGGTGCACGTACTGCCGCACTCAGTTGAAAGTTGATCATGGTGTTACCTCTACAGTTCCTTCTCCCTGTTATTCTGGGGCTGGTGCTGGTTGTCAGCGGTGTGCTCAAAGTGAAGTCACCCGGTGCGACGCTCGATGCCATTCGTGCTTTCCGCTTGCCCGTACTGTTCCAAGCGCGTTGGATGACCTACGCGCTGCCCGCCATCGAAATTATTCTGGGGGTGGGTCTACTTATCGCATCAGGCTGGCTGCTGAAGGTCATAGGAGCGCTTGCTGCAGCATTGTTTGTGCTCTTCACAGTGTTTGTCGCGAGCGTCCTTTGGCGCGAGGAGATCGTCAGCTGTAGCTGCTTCGGTTCAATGAGCGCAGAGCCCATCCGGTGGCCCATGTTGGTTCGTAACCTGCTCCTGAGCACGGCGGCGCTGATGCTAACACTGGGGCTTGACGGTTCATTGGGCGCTCTGGACGCACTCTTGACTTTTTCAACCGGCGACTACGTTTGGCTGCTGGGCGTTGCCACACTAGTGAGTTGGCGGACCGCGGCCCGATGGTTGTCTCACAACGAGGAGGCAGGGGGTTCCCAAGAAGCCATGCTCCCGGATTCCCTCGTTATTGATTTGTCCGGGCAGGGGATTCCAGAGCTCGAGTTCCGGGACTCGGAGCAACAAGTAGTTAAATTGCCGGATCTTCCAAGAGAAAGGGCGCAACTGCTGCTTTTCGCACGCCCAGGCTGCGAAACTTGCGGGCCCATCATGGCCTCCCTGCCCATCTGGCGGAAAGAGTTGGGCCCAACAGTTGAAGTCAGGGTGGTGACCACACACAGCCACTCGGATTTGGCCGCAGCATATCCTTCCGAGGGCAAATCCGCACTGCATGACGGCTCTTCCATGGGAGCAACCATTCTGGGCATCCCGGGTGTCCCCAGCGCACTCCTGTTGGGCACCAATGGGCAGATCGGTGCCGGGCCCGCGGTGGGACCTGATGCCGTTACTGGATTGATGGAGTCCGTCATCGAAGCTGTGAAAAGTTGAGTTCGTTAGGCTGCGGCCAACTCTGGTCCGTCGTGCCAAGAGATATTGCCAATCAGTGATCCACCGTCAGTATGAAGATGTCTTCTGAGTGCTGCTGCCGCTGAGGCCAGCGCCCTTGGTGATTGACCGTGGCGCGTTGGACGACCACGGCAAACGGAGCCGCGTTGTCAGGCCAAAGAAGACCAGCGGAAGAATGACTCCGGCAACGGTCCCCACCACAATGTGGATGGCAGGGTTACTATCCCTGTCATATTCTAATGAAATCGATTGCCAGTAAGAAGACACATGCCTATTTATCGGCGGGACCTAGCCAGCCTTCCAGCCACCGGTGCTCGTTCATCGCATGTCAAGATCACTGTCCAATACCAAATCCCCACCAGTAACATCCACGCAGCCCATGCCAACATCGAAGTGACTGTCCCTGCGTTGGCTGCTGAAAGTAGCCACCACAGGGCTGCGCCGGTGGGTATTGGAATTGCAAAAGGACCGACAAGGCACTGGAGCCAGAAGTCTTTCCAACGTGCGTCAATTGCCTTAAGGGCAAGGTGTATGTACAAAGGCTCAAGAACTATGAGTGGAGCAACAATGCCCGCAGCAACTCCAGCAACACCCCATACCGGAGCAAGGAACCAAGCTAGTCCAGCGCCACCGAGCGCCCAGCTCACATGGAGCACAGCGTAGTGTCGGACACGCCCTTTTGCCGTGAGTATGGGCAACGCCAGCAGGTGGTTGTTGTTGATCAATACTGACAGCATAAGGATCTGGGCGGGCAGGGCAGCCGCCGAAAACTCGTCACCTACCCACCACTGGAGCAAGAATGGTGCACAGCCGACCAAGGGGCCCAGTACCAAAACAAGCAGCATGTTGGCATAGCGTGTCCCTCTTAGGTACAACGGCCGCACGCCGCTAGTGCCATGCTGTACGTATCGACTTGTAGCTGCTGGCAGAACCGCCCCGGAGAGCGAATTGGTGAGTTCCTTAACAATGGTCATTGCCCGTTGGGCTGCTGCGAAAACGGCCGCCTCTGCGATCGGCAACCGGAGACCAGTCAAAATGGTTCCTGCTTGCATGATGATGGCCGAGGCGACGCCAAGCACTAAGAGGTCCAGGCTGAGAGCAAAGATCGAGCGGAATACAGGCCAGCTTGCCATCTTGAGAGAGGCACGTGACTCCGGGGATCGCAACCGACGAATTATGTACATGGCCAAACCCGCCAGGAGCACGGCTGCGGTATCAATGGCGGCCACTGTGCGCACATCTTGGTGAAACACCATAACGGCAATGACAGTGGCAAAAATTCTGAATAGTGCCTGGGTAAACATGACGGTATTGGCTTGATCGAGAAGTCCGAGACCGGCCAACATCTGTCGTTGTGAGGTCATTAGGAGCGCCCCTCCAACACCACCTGCGCCAAGAATGACCAGCGGGACTATCAGAGGCGCCAAGGCAGGATTCTGCAAATGCGTTTGCAGTCCTGCATGCAAGCCTGCCGCGGCGGCAAGCGCGGCGACGAGTGATACAACCAGGTAGAAGGTAGCGCTGGCTGCCGTCACCTGTCTCAGTCGTGTCCAGTCCGACTTTGTCCGTGCTTCGGCAATGAAGCGCGTAGTGGCGGCCCCCATTCCAAGGTCCTGCTGGAAGAGGAGCCCCAGGGAGACAGCTATCGCATATACGCCGTAAGCTTCGGTACCGACTGCGCCAACAACCACGGGTAGAAGCACTACTGTCGCGACCAGGGCCGCAAAACGGGCACCATAGGTGGTCAATATATTTTTGATCATAGGAGGGGGTGCCCCGTACCAGCCGCAACATCTGACCTTGCTGCTGTCTTGAGCCTGGCTCGGGGAGTGGAGGCTGTTGACGCGTAGGCAATCAATACCCAGATCGGAATGAATGTCCAAGATGACTGTGTCAGAATTCCGACTCCGATATAGCCAACAAGCGCGAAGACTGATACATGGGCTGTTTGGTTTCGCCAGAACAAGACCGCAAGCAGGATGACAAGAAGTCCCAGCATGATGACGCCACTTTCCGCAGCCACCTGGGCGTAAGCGTTCTCGGCGATGGCACGGTGGTCTGAAGTGTAGTAGTAATTAGGCAGTTCATTGCTCAATGGGTAATCAAAAAAGTATGCTCCAAAGCGTCCTGGACCCACTCCAGTTGCCGGATAGTCCCCCATCATTTGAAATGCAATGGTGGTCTTGACGTCACGTAGGTCCATGGACAGCGTCGCGAAGTCGTAGTTGTTGTCAAAGCCAAAGAGTCCCAACTTGGCGAGCTGGAATGTAGTGAACTCACGGGCGGCAGGAAAAACCTGCACTGCAAAGGCAGCCGCGATGGTACCGACACCCGTGGCCATGATTGCCCGGAAACTGAGCCGGAAGACGATAGCAATGCCAGCCGCCACAACGAGGCCGATTAGTGCTGTTGTTGACTGGGAGTACAAACTGGCCCATAGGCACCAGACCATGCCGAACCATGCCTTACGTCCAAGACACACGATGGCAAGTGCGCCGGCAAAGAAGCCCAGATGTTGGCCTTCCAGGAATGGGCCCGATCGTGTGCCGGCATCACCACTGAAGAGACTGTTTCCTGTCCCCTCGGTGGCGAAATTGACGGCGTGAAGTAAAGCATTCTGACCCAACTCCACCATCACCAATTGGAACAAACTTGCGATTCCTGTGATCCACGCCGTCACGACTAGCGCTTTCCCGAAGACGTCTCGCGGTAGTGACCGCAGAGGGAACCATGCGAGCAGAATGAGCAGTCCGTAACCGCAATACATCCACAGATCCACTCCCAGAGACCTGGTGAACCCGCGCAACGGTCCAGGTGGACTCGGAAAAAACGACGCTGCAATTGTGGATACCACGAGTAGGACGCCCATCCACGTGACAATTTTTCCGGGGAGTGAACGGGGTTGGACCACTCGAGGGAAAAGGAAGTATGAGGCAATCCCGATCATAAGCAGGATCTCACTCAGCTTTAGTGGGAAACCGACATTGACGGTGAGTGCCCACTGGAAAGGGCTCAGCGCAACGGCAGACAAGACGCAACGCTGACTAAACGTTAGAGCCCGAAGTTTACTGACCTTTACATCAGACACGATTCCGCCGCGCAAGTCGCGTAGCCTCGGCCATAGAGTCCACCAGTTCGAGTGGCACGGTTAAATCTGCGAACCAGGTGTCGATGTAGCGGCTCAATTTGTGGACATTATTATCGACGGCGATAACGCGCCGTCCCATCTGCAAGGCTATGAGCATCGCGTGGAGTCGATCCGTGACCACTACCTCACCTGGAGCCAGGAGGTTGACCCCACCACGAAAACGGCGGTCCGCCTGCGCGGCCCACGCCTCAGGCATCCGATTGAAACGACTAGCAGGCAGAGGGCCTATCCCTTGGCGCCTCAGCCGCTGCCCCGCTCGTTCAAGAAGACCAAGGCGAGTCCAGTCCACTCCTTGGCCGTATCCCTCATCCAGTGCGCTCTCCTTGTCCTCACGCAGCAAGTACACCACGTCAGTAGTAGGCTCCTCGGAGTCTATGAAACCTGCCGCATGGAAGGCATCAGGGACCAGAGTGACCTCTGCCGTCTGCCCTCCAAGGTCTTTCAGGGAGGTCTCGTCTCGGACGCCGATTCGCGTTGCTGGACGGGCACCTAGGGTTTCACAAAATCGCATGCGGTCTGTGTCATCGACGAACTCTACGGACTGAGGCATTTGAATAATGGTGCGTTTGCTGCGTGCGGACTGCGAAAGAGCATACCGAAAGTCCGAGTGTGTTGGGTAAAGACCACCAAAATTCCCGCCGCCATGAATTGCCAGCGTGCTCATACCGGTGTCGAGGGCGGGGTTGTATCCATGCTGGGAGTAGACGGCATCTATTTCATGCCCACGGTCTCTCCAGTACGCGAGTTCTCCCAAATATATTGCGTTGTCACCGACATTGTTGTGGTCAGGGAAATCGACAACGGTGATATTTGACACACCAGTGTGAATTATGTCCAGCTTTGCATATACTTTTTCGCGCATGGCGCCGACGTACCGCTCGACCGTGGACCGATCCATGTAATTCTGCTCCCTTATCGCCCATGTACAGTGACGTTTGAATTTCGATTAGCGTTTCGCGCTATCATAATGACTATGGATATCCAGAATACTCTAGGCGGCCAGCCGCGAGCGAATGTCTCCATAGTCATCCCCTGTTACAACGGGGCAATGGTAATCGGCAATCAGATACACGCATTGGCCGGGCAACTATTCCCGGGCGACGAAATTGTTGTGGCAGACAATCGATCCGTCGATGGCAGCGCTGACGTGGTCAGAAAACTTGCGCAAGAATTGAACCCTGCAGAAATTCGCGTTGTCGATGCCTCTGCCGTCCAGGGCATTAATCATGCGCGAAACATCGGCGTCCGTGCAGCCCGGAACGAGCATATTATTCTGTGCGATGTGGACGACGTCGTCGAAAGTGGATGGCTCGCGGCGCTGGCAGATGCACTCGACGCCGGGGCGCCGGCGGTGGGCGGTCAAATGGAGCGTGTCGACGAGGCAGGCAACAGAATTGAAATGTCTCGGGGTGTCTACTCATACTTCTGGCCAGGCAGAGGGCAATATATATCCACAGCGACTGGAGCAAACTGTGGCTTCACCTCGACGCTGTTTTTGGCCGTCGGAGGATTCGACGAGTCATTTCTCGGCGGAAGTGACGAGATTGACTTCTTCTACCGCGCCTCTCTTCTCGGTTTCCGCCCGCGCAGCGTCCCACAAGCCAGGGTTCGTTATGTGCAGCGCGACGGGATAGTCAATATCTGGAAACAACATGTCTCTTATGGGCGCGGATCAGTTGCGCTCCACCGCAAACTTGCACACGAGGGGATGCCGCGCGACCCCTGGTGGCATCCTCTGGCGACTGTAGTCTTGAGCGCTTTCAAACTTCTATCACCGTCACCTGTCAGCCGCCGTATTGGGCTTGAGAGGATCGCCCGTCGGGTCGGGCGCGTCCAGGGATCCCGACAAATGGGCCATCTTTACCTTTGAAAATTCATCGCTCCCCAGCCGGTATTCTCTGCCGTCACAATCCCGCGACATATCGGACGGTTAATGATCTGTCCTCCAATGAAAGGAACTGTTCGTGGCTAGCTGGGTGGCGGTGAGCTTCGGAGCTCTCGATGTAAAGGATGCCAGCTCCGATTGGGCGAATGCTGAGCTGCTGGTCTTGTCTACGCTTCCAGCTGACCCAATAGGTCTCGCCGGTGGGCCGGCCCAGCTCTGGAGACAGCTCGTTTCAGGCCCCATTCCTGAGGAAGATCTGACACCTGAAGAGCTGGCGCTTGTTAGTGAGTTCTCTGATTTCGGTATCGCATCCAGAAACTCTGATCATCCTGCTCGTACCCATGAGCTTGCGCCGGCATGGCTGGAGTCACCGATGCACGAGCTCGTCTATGCTTTGGTTGCCCGAGTTGCAGAACAGGAGTCAATAGACACGGTTTTCATTAAGGGCCCGGCTATGCATCGGCAAGGTCTGCGTACGAGACAACATTCTGGAGATGTCGACGTATGGGTTGGAGCCCGTCAAATCCAAAGATTAGCGGACGCACTTGACCCATGGGGATGGAGCGCTGCGCCGGAACCTTGGTCACCTGGTTTGATAAACCACTCTGTTACTCTTCGTCCCGATGTATGGGGTTGTGAAATAGATCTGCATCGCCAGTTTCCTGGTGTCGGAGTCGACGACGACCTGGCCTTCACTGTGCTTCTGGACTACTGCTCGCAACTAGATTTTGCTGGTGTTTCGGTGCCGATACCGAATATCGCCGCTCAGGCTGGGATCGCCGCATTGCATTTTTGCAGACCAGAGATTGGGCACCCACTGTCAGTGTCGAAAGGCACCGAAGCCAAGGCCGTTCTTCAGACCGCCGGCATCGCATCGGTTGCTTTTCTCGAGAAAATTGATGGCACCACGGTACTGGCGTCTGTCATCCAATCGACGTTTCCAGGCGTTGAATTCAAAGTTGCGGACCGGATTCCACTCAACTGGCTATGGCGCCAGCAGCCCGATGCAATGCGCGCCTATTTTGTGGCGCTTCGCTCCGTGCCGCTAAACCGACGAGCCGGAGCGCTATGGCGTTTGGTCTGGCCACAACCCGATGCAGCCTTAGACTCCGACCATCGAGCTGGTGGAACGACGCAGAACGCCGTGGTCGCTCGTATGCGACGACTTTCGAGAGGGTTCCCCGCTTGGCGCGAATAACACCTCGGATTCGCCCTCGACTTCTCCTTGCCCTGATCCATGGGGAGCGGCAAGGGGCTTCCGAGATATCTTCCCAGGTACCCATTCCGCAAGTTACATTGGCGGCGGAATGCTGATTAATTCGTTCTTAGTAATTCCACTATTATAGACGCCGATTTCTTCCAGCTAAAACGAGCAACATTGGTCAACCCTAGGCTGCGGAAGTTCTCGCGTAGGGCAGGATCTTCGTCGATCTGCATCATGGTTCTGGTCATTTCCGAAGTGTTGTGTGGATCAAACCACATAACAGAATCTTGGAGGACTTCCGGCATGGCCGCTACGCTCGCGGCTGCCACGGGTGTCCCGGCCGCTTGGGCTTCGAGGGGCGGAATCCCAAATCCCTCATAGAGGGAGGGAAACAGGAACGCGCGGGCCCTGGCATACAGGTCAATCAGTTCATCATCTGTAACACGGCCCAGGTACTCAACCTGGCTGCTAAGTGAGTTGTCTTGGGTGAAGTGGCTCGGTTGCGATCCGGCGATCACCAGACGGGTAGTACCGCCGTTTGCGCAGTATTCCTCATAAGCCTTGACCAGCCGCCCAAAATTCTTGTGCACATTGGGCGATGCAACCGCGAGAAAGTATGAATCTTCATTCTGTTCGGGTGTTTCAACGAAACGTGAATCAACGGCATTTGGGACAATCGTAAATTTTTCCAGCGGAATATTATAGATCGAAGATATTTCGTGTTTCGAAAACTCACTTACCGTGATTATCCCTTTGCTGCGACGCAGAAATAAAGGGGCCAGTGTTCGATAGGTCCATCGAAACTTCCAGGAAAAGCTTTCCTTGTGGCGAATGTATGTGATGTCATGATGGCTTGTAATCTGATTTCTCAGCCAAATAGGTGCAGTGCTGCAAAGGTTCAATAGGACTTGACCACGCATTCTGGTCACTCGGAGTGGTAGTTCAATCTGTTCCCAAAGATGTCCTTGCTGATGCCCTACAACAGAAATTTTTTGATTCTCAAGTCCAGAGAGATCGAGCCTTCCACATGGGACCAAGAAATGAAGTTGTTCGCCGCCCTCAACCATTGCAATACATACCTGCCGAGCAAACCTCTGCACTCCGGTAGTTTCTTGTGTTAGGAATCTTCCGTTAACCAGAATCATTGTTACTCTTTTTCTCGTTTAGATGAAAATAACACCTGAACTATACTTTTTCAGCGAAGATTTCTACCGAATTATTTTGCGGGTGCCATGCAAGTGGAGTCATGCCGAGGCTACACTCTCAACTCCGCAGGCTCCGGGGCAATGGTCTCGAATCGCGCTTCGTGGTAAACCGATCTGAGCACGTCGGTGTGTGTCTCTTCGTTCATGGTTAGCAGCAATTGTTGACCGCCTGACTTCGTTGATTCAAGGAAGTCGGCATCGAAGTATGCCATGGCGAGAGCGGAAATTGCTTCTGACGGACCATCGATCTTGGCCAGCCGAGTCTCATTGAAACATGGCAGATCCCGGACGATAATCGGGACCCCGGCCGCTGCCGCATCGAGCACGCTGAGTGGGAAGCCCTCATACAGTGCCGAATGGAAGTACATCCAGGTCGTGGCTAGACGTGCTGATATTTCTGAAGGCGAGAGCCAACCAGTGACTTCAACACCGGCATCCAGCAAAGAGTTGGTTGCTTCTTCTGAGCCTGCCCCAATCCATACAAATTTGAAGGGCAGCCCTTGATCGCGGCTGAGCCGGGCCACGTCGCGGAAGAATGCGGGGTCCTTTTGCGGTGCAATTCGCCCGATCATCGTGATCTCGGGGAATTCCTGCACGATTGGCTGGCGGTCCAGAACAGTGGGGATGGTGGGAATGTTGGGGAGAATGCGAACCTTCGCGTTCTCATCGATGCTGTTCGCCAACTCCCGCTCATGCTCGGTGAGTGCAACAGTAATCGATGTCCGCTTGCTCAGAAAGCTCTCGATTCTCCTGTAGGCCGTTCTCAGGAGGGGATGCCGTTCGGGGTCGTCAAATACGAAGCAATGCGGTTCGTAGACCACGGGTACCGGCAGCCGCAACAGACGAGTATAGAGCCCGGCCCAGCTGGAATGGGCGTGGATGACTTCCGCACCCAGCTCCTTCGCAAAGACTCGAACTTCCCGTATACGCTTGAAGGGATTACTGCTGAATTTCTTGATTCCGGAGTAGCCTCCGGATTCGGTGGGATCTTCTGACCCGGAGTAGATCACATAATGATTGATGTCCGGCAGTAGCTTGGAGATGTTGTCCATTGCCCTGCTTACGCCGCCGTCATAGCATTGCGTGACGTGAAGTATTTTCAACAAATATCCATTCTCAATGAGTAAAGTGCAGCAGGTCGTCCTGCACTTGCGTATCTAAAACTTGGGGCTTAATAATCGAGATGTGTCAGATATGTCAGATGTCTCGGTAGGTTAGATTGAGCAACCTAGTAGGCCCCGTCGACTTTAATGACTGCCTTGAGCGTTTTGAGGAGGATGACGATGTCGCCGGCGAAGGACCAGTTTTCCACGTAGTAGAGGTCTAGCCGGACGGTGTCCTTCCAAGAGAGATTGGAGCGTCCGCTGACCTGCCACAGTCCAGTGATGCCGGGCTTGACCAGGAACCGGCGGTGGACATGGCGTTCATATTCGGCAGCCTCGCTCTCCAACGGGGGCCGGGGGCCCACAAGGCTCATATCGCCGAGGAGAACGTTGAATAATTGGGGAAGCTCATCGAGGCTGTAACGACGCATCCATCGTCCGGCAGGTGTGACGCGCGGATCGTTCTTCATCTTGAACATGACGCCATTACCATCGGTCTGTTCTGCCAATTCCGGGATCAGATCTTCTGCATTGACGACCATGGAACGGAATTTGAACATGTGGAACTTCTCGCCCGTGAGTCCAACTCTTTGTTGTTTGAAAATGACCGGACCGCCATCACCTCTGACGATGGCGGCGAGGAGGAGAAACAACGGGGAAAGAACTGCGATCAACAGCCCCGAGGTGACGATGTCGAACACCCGCTTGGCGAAGTGTGCGCCGGAACTGAATTGAGGCGTCGAGACATGGACCAGCGGCAGACCTGACACGGGTTGCACATGCAAACGAGGACCTGCGATGTCGGTCAGTGCAGGTGCCATGATGAGTCTGATTCGACGATCTGCCAGCGCCCAGCCGAGGTCGCGGATTTCATTTGGGGAGAGCGTGTTTCCAGATGACATGGCGACGGTGTCCGCGCCATGCCTCGTGATGGAAGCCATGACTGACGCAACTGTAAGTTCTGTTCCGGCAATTGGCACGCCAACTGCGTGCATCAGGGGGTCTTCCATGGTGCCACCGGGAACATGAACTGCAACCGGTTCGAATCCGGCAGAGGGCTGGCGGGAAAGAGATCTCACCAAGTGGGCGGCGGCAGCGGAGCCCGCGACAACCAGAACTTTGGCGGTGGATTCGCCCCGCGCGCGCTGACGGTGGAGCACCTTACGCTGCACCCAGCGGGAGAGCACGATACCGCAAATCCCGAGGGGCAGGGCCAGCAGCACGTAGCCACGTGCGGTGTCCAAACTGAATGCGTAGGACACGATTGCCAGCGTGCCAAAAAGCCAGGAGGTGGCTGTGAGTATGAGTTTGTACTCGTCAGTGCCGGCGCCTACAACCCTGATCTTTCGGCTGTCCCAAGCACCGAGCATCACGTACCAGATGGCACCGAGAATCAGTCCGCACACCCAATAGGAGACGGTAATTGGCCCGATCATCAGGTCCGTCTTATCGAAGCCAAAACGCACAACCTGGGCGGCGATGAGGGCTGCGGCAATGATGCCCGCATCAACCCATCTCAGATTTCTAATGTAACGACCACGCCAGTCTGAAGGTGCCTGAGAGGACTCCGCAGCGCGGCGCTGAGTCTTGACTGTATGTGAGCCGGCAAGCTCAACCTGGACCTCTATGTCTTTCCCCCATGTTTAGACGGTCTATCTCAACACTGGTCACGCGCGCAGAAACTAAAGAACTTGGGCGATGACAAGTGCTGGGTGAGCCATATCTTGTTTGAGCGGTGCCATACGGCTCATCAGAAGAGTAGCGGAGATATGACCCTGCATCTGGGGGAGGAAAAACAGGAAAGCTGAACGGCTAACCGATAAGCCTGACGGCTATTTGGCTACTTTTGAGGTCGAGTGGACTGCGCGACTTGGCAGTGGGGAGTCAGGGGCGGCGCTCAAAAACACTGGCAGCATTCGGGCCGAGCGTCGCACCATCAGGACGTAGATCAAGGCCCCGAGGGCGGCACCCATGGTGTTGGCAAGAACGTCCAGGCCTGAGGCGAACCGTTCCGGCAGCAGCAGTGCCTGGGCCAGTTCAATCAGGCAGGAACCCAATGTGCCAACAAAGATTCCCACCCTGGCCTTCTTGAAGTAGGCAGACGCGAACAGACCCATGGGAACGAACATGACGACGTTGGCTGAGAACTCGACGAAGTTGTAGTTGATGAACTTGGGCATGCCGTGCAGATATAGCCACGAAAGCAACCCGTTGAGTGTCCCAGCAGCCGGGCGGTCGACTGGGGAAGGCCAGAAAACGATCACAGCTACTGCAAAAAGGTACGCCACAGCTACGGAAAGGAGTAATCTGCGCAGTGGCTTGGCCATATGAGGTTAGCCCTGTTGGTACACGTCGGGGATGCCATCGCCGTCGTCGTCGCGGCTTTCGAGTTCGGCCAGATTTCGGTAGTGCTTGTTTCGAATCCTCAGCACTACCGTGGCCAGCAGTGCAGCGGCCAGTGACCCTGCAAGGATGGCGACCTTTGCGTGGCTGTAATGGGGGCTGTCGTCGCCGAAGCTGAGCTCACTGATCAGCAGGGAGACGGTGAAGCCGACCCCTGCCAGAAGCGCAAGGCCGACAACATCGATCCAGGCCAGGCCGTCGTCGAGTGTGGCCTTGGTGGTCTTGGTGACGAGCCAGGTGGCGCCAAAGACGCCCAAGAACTTGCCCACAATCAGTGCCCCGATAATACCGATGGCGACGGAGTCGGTAAACGCAGACTTCAGCCCGGCCACCCCGCCCAGCGCCACGCCCGCAGAGAAGAAGGCAAAGAGAGGCACTGCCAGGCCAGCAGAAATGGGGCGCATGAGATGTTCAAGGTGCTCGGCCATTCCCGGACCGGCCTCGGGGCCACCGTTCTTGGCGGATCGGATCACTGGGACCGCGAAACCAAGCAGCACGCCGGCAACTGTGGCGTGAACGCCGGACGCGTGGACGAGTGCCCACGTGGCGGCCGCGAGCGGGATCAGGAGGTACCAGGAGCTGATCCGCTTTTGCACCAACCAGGTGAATACGAGCAACGGCAGGATGGCCAGCGCCAGGAATCCGAAGTTCATCTCACCCGGGTAGAAGACGGCAATGATGGCGATGGCAATGAGATCGTCCACTACGGCGAGCGTCAGCAGGAACGTACGCAGTGCGCTGGGCAGGTGCGTGCTGATGACTGCCAGCACGGCCAAGGCAAAGGCGATGTCCGTGGCGGTGGGGATGGCCCAGCCCTTCAGTACTTCCGGGCCTGCGGTCCAGTTCACGGCCACGAAGAACAGCGCGGGGACGATTACTCCGCCCACGGCTGCCGCAATCGGGACGATGGCACGTGCCGGGTTGCGGAGATCGCCGGCAACGAATTCGCGTTTGAGCTCCAGCCCGGCAACGAAGAAGAAGATGGCCAGCAGGCCGTCGGACGCCCAGCCGCCCAGGCTCAGGTTCAGATGGAGTGACTCGGGGCCGATCCGGAAATCGCGGAGGTTGAAGTAGCTGTCGGCGATGGGGGAGTTGGCCCAGACCAAGGCAATCACCGTGGCCGCCAGCAACAGTGCACCCCCTACGGTTTCGGAGCGCAGGATGTTGCTGATGCGAAGATGTTCGGCGTAGCTGCCGCGGCTAAAAATGCGGGGCCTTGAAGTGGAACTCATGGGCAGGTACGCCCTTTCGGTGGTGTGAAGCCCCGACATGTTGCGTACGGGCTTTTGGGTTCAGCAATGACATTGCCGACCAGACTTCCCGGCGCACCTGCACTCCAGTTTACACGGCACGGCGGTGACGAAGGCCCACGAAAATTTTAGTCGCCTGGGTGCATAACTATAGACCTTAGGGCGAAATGTATGGCCGAGTGAGCGCAGAATTAGCCGGTTGGCAGCCGAATGGTTTGCTATAGGTGGGCTTAACTTGAAGGGCTGCCTATTTGGGGGCATGAAACGTAGAGCTAAGGACAATTTCATGAAGAAGGTAACGAAGGCTGCCGTAGCAGCCGGTGCAGCAGCCGCTTTGATGCTCGGAGGCGCTGGCTCGTTGGCGCTGTGGAACGATTCCAAAACGGTTGATGCAGGAACCATCACCACCGGTCATCTGAAGATGACATCGGACACTGGCAAGTGGACCGATGCGGCAAACGCCGTATTCGACCCGATTACTGACCACATCGTTCCGGGCGACACCTTGACATTCAACCAGACAGTGACCATCGAAGCCGACGGTAAGAACCTTAAAGGCAAACTCACTGTGCCGGAGCTGAGTGAGGATCTCGCCAACCTGCCAGAAGACACGACGGTCAACTTGACCGTAGTGCCTCCGGCGGGCGTGACGTTGACTGAGGGTGCTTATTCTTTTGACGGCCCGGGCACATATGCGGTTCCTGTCAGCATCACGATCGTCTTCCCGGAGGCTGCGGAAGCAACAATGAATCACGCCATCAACGTCGGTTCCTTGGCCCTGACCCTCGAACAGGTCCGCTAACACCGGTCCTCAAAGCTCAGATGCGCAAAATCCTCTTGGCGGCCATGGCTGCGGCCGTGCTCGCGGTGCTTTTTGCAAGCGCCCAAGGCACAGCCGCACTTTGGCGCGCCGAGGGGACGCTGAAACCGGGCAGTATCACCACCGGATCGCTTTCGCTGGCAGTGGGTGACGGGACATCCACGTCCGAGGATTTTGCCTTCGAGGATCTGAACACCTCGACTTTAGCGCCGGGAGGATTCGTCCAGGCGCCTCTGACCATCAGCAACACCGGCACCACCGCCCTGGGCTACTCCTTGGCCGGGGCCACCTCCGCAACCACGGCGCCAGGTGTCGCCGATACGGAGCTTATTGACGCCGTCGAACTTTCAGTGCACGTCACCCATGATTCGGCCGCGTGCGGGGAAAACCTGCCCAGTACCGGTGAGATTTTGTACGTGGGACCACTGAACGGCACCGTCGCAAGCGCCGGCAGGAGTCTCGAACCTGCCGCCAGCGAAACGCTGTGCATCCAGGTGGCTCTGCCGACCGAGGCGCCGCAGGAGGCCGCCGGAGGAAAGCTGCAACTGGTGCTTTCCTGGAGCGGTGATCAGCTGTGAACGGCGCAACGGCCGCGGCGGCACCTGCCCGGGGCCGCCGTCGAACTTCCAAAAATGAAGAGAAAACCGGCATGCTGTGGTGGGCCGGTCAAATCTTCTCATGGTTGCTGCTGCTAACCGTCCTGGCGATCGCGGCCGTCATGATCGTGATTCCGAGAGTCGGCGGAGCCACCGCGTACACGGTCCTGACCGGTTCCATGGCGCCCGGCATGCCACCCGGCAGCCTTGCCGTGGTGCGCCCTGTAGACCCCGCAACCCTGCGCACGGGCGACGTCATCACCTACCAACTGAAATCCGGTGCGCCGGCTGTTGTCACGCACAGAGTGGTGGGCGTGGGTTCGACCCTCGACGGCGAACTGCGCTTCACCGCCCGTGGAGACGCCAACACCGCCAACGATCTGCCCGTGCGGTCCGAACAAATCCGCGGCAGCCTCTGGTATCAGCTGCCCTGGCTCGGCCATGTCAACTCCGTCCTCACAGGGCCGCAACGGCAGTGGCTCACCTTCGCCGCCGTGACCGGACTGCTCGGCTACTCCGCGTTCATGGCCATAAGTGCCCTGCGCGACAGACTTGAAAGGACCAAGAAACCGTGACGCGTTCTCCTTCGCCCGCCCTTGGGCTTCCGGGACGCCGGACCGGATTTGCTGCTGTGGCCGTTGTTGCCGCTGCCTTAAGTACGACGGCGGCCCCGGTCATGGCACAATCCGCGCCTTCCGTAGTGGTCGCCGAGGGCTACCCCGATGCGTCGTTTGCGTACAGTGCCGACGGGGTTGCGTACTCTGACTCCGTTCCCGAGCTGTTTGCCACGTCTGCGAAGCTGGTGCCGGGCGAAGATGTTGAGGAAAAGCTGTGGGTGCGCAATGACAACGCCATGGCGGTCAATGTCTCCGTCGCTGCCATGGCACCGCCTGGTGCGGGGGAGGCAGCACATGCGGGGTTGACGCCGTCGCCCGTTGTCACCCTTGAACCGGGGGCTGCAGCCCCGCTGAAGGTGCGGATGTGGTTGCCGGAGTCGGCCGACAACTCGAGTCAGGCCAGTTCTTTGCCTATTCGATTGCAAGTAAACGCCAGAGAGGCAGCGCCTGCTGTCTCTGGTGAGCTGGGCGATACTGGGGCGACCGGCGGTATCTGGCCGTTATCTGTGGCAGCGCTGCTGGGCGGGGCCGGAGCGTACCTTGGATCGCGGAAGCGGAGCAGGAAGCTGTGATGGATACTCGAAAACGCGCTTTTGCCCGTCGCCCCGTGTCTGGTGCGCGCCGTGGAATGCAGCTCAAGGCGCTGCTCTCGCTTGGCCTCCTGGCCGGAATTGGTGCCGTGTCCACGCTGGCGGCCTGGACCGGGGGAGCGAGGGCAACGTCGGAGATTGGTGCCGGTACTGTTGCGATTGGTGTTGTTGATTCGGATGGTTCGGTGCAAGCCAGCTACCCCATGCCCATCGACGGAGCGAACTGGTACCCAGGCCTGAACCGGGCGGTCGCGGTGACCATCAAGAACACGGGAACGCTGGACGCTGCTTACTCAGTGTCCGGTTCTGTCACTGAGGCGGGTGTTGGAAAGCTGGGTGCGGGCCTGAATGTTAAGGTGACGGGCGGTCCCACTGCAGCCGACGGCACGTGTAATGGCGAGGTCGTGTTGACGAAGGCTGCCGGCAGTGGTTTCCCTGCCCCGTCGTTGCCACATCAGCTGAAAGCCGGTGCAGCGCAGCCATTGTGCGTGCAGTATTCGTTGCCGACCACCGCGCCCAGCTCGCTGCAGGGCAGCTCGACCACCATTACGTTGACGTTCACGGCAACGGTGGGGGTGTCCTGACATGGCTCTGATGGATCGCCGTTCGCGGTCTGCTGCAGGCAGGGCTGCCGTGGAGCGATGGCTTTTCAACTTTGGCGCCGTACTGGGATCGCTGTGTCTGCTGCTTGCTGCTATGGCACTTGTATTCGGGCTGAAGCCCTTGATCTTTGCTTCCGGATCCATGGCGCCTGCACTCCCCACTGGCTCTCTGGCACTTGCTGTTCCCGTCGCCGCTGCTGAAGTTTCGCCGGGGGAAGTGGTGTCCGTTGTTGCATCGGACGGAACCCGGATCACGCATAGGGTGGTGTCCACCGATCCAGCGGCGGGGTTGGTGCTCAAGGGCGACGCGAATGCCGTCGCCGATCTGCTGCCCTACACCGGTGTCACCGTCGACAGGGTTTTGTTCAGTCTCCCGGGCTTGGGTTACGTGGTCAGCTGGCTGGCCGCACCGTGGATTGTCGTGCTGGGCGCTTTGCTCTGCGCGTACCTTATATATGCAGCGTTCTTTCGACCAGGGCCGGGTGCTACCCGGAAGCCCCGTGCTGGGTCCGGTGACGGGGCTGGGAAGTCGGGGCCCCGGCGTAGGACCTGGCTGGGAATCGGTGCGATGGCTGCGGTTATTGCCGTTGCCGTTCCGCTTGGGGCAGCGGCGAAGGTTGAGCCCACGCAGGCTGCGTGGGCCGCGAATGCCGCGGCGGGGTCCAACATGGCTGCAATGCAGACGAAAAAGCCCAGTGGGCTGAAGTGCGCCAGCCCGACATCTGGGATGGGCAGGGCCACTAAAGTTGATGTTACATGGGCTGAGCCCGCAAGAGGCCCGCTCCAACTGACTGGCTATGTCGTGCGCGCATATGTGCAGGCTCCTGATGGGGGCCCCCCGACGGCATCGGAAATCAGTTCCGACATCGTCCCGTCCTCTGTACGGCAGCTGACACTCGATCAGATGGCTGACAACGGCTTGTTGGGCAACCTCTTGGCGGGACTTTTGGGTGCATTGCTGGGCATTAATTACAACCTCAAGATCACCTTCGAGGTATCGGCGCTGTATGAGCATGGGTGGGTTTCAGAACCGATTGCTTTCACCACTATCAACGCAACGAGCAAGGGCATTCTAGGAATTTTGCTGCCCACTAAGAAACTCAGCTGCCAACTGCAGTGACTTATGAGGGCCGGGGGTCTATGCGACCCGCCGCCACACATTGAATGCACATGTTATGGGCAGATTAGGGGGAAAAATCTGCGGTTGCCACAGCGGACTCTTGTGCCCACGTTGTGGCGCCGCCATCGATAAGTGACATTGAGGAAAGGGCCGTGACTTGGCCGGCAGTCAAGGGGACGAACTTGGCACTCAAGTTGTGGCCGCCTGAAGATGGCGAGGCATGAAACATGAATGTGTTGGCTGGACCCATTCCGGATGAGGGTGCCATGAGAGTCCAGGATCTGGGAATCGACTGCAGGGTGACCGGCGCGTCGAACGTGATCCTGAGCTGAAAATGTCCCCTCAGCGGTGGGGCGGGCCAAGCGCCGAAGTCGGTATAAGAAATCTGGGTGCTGTACTCCACTTGCTTATCCCCGGAGTGGGCTGCGAGGGTGCTGAAGTCGGCCCCTGCTGAGGGAACCCAGTAGAAGTTCGCCTGGTCATTCGGTATTGCTACGTCGACGCTTCCGCTGGCGGATGCTGCCGGGGCGCCGATGGCTGCGGCAATAACCGGTGTGCTCCAGGCAGCTCCCTTGAGGATTGCTCGACGTTTTGGTGCAGGCGCGACAGTCATGTCTCTCACTCTCCGTTGCATCTTGGGAGGCTACCCAACCGGTTAGCCGATCGGCTTATTAATCATACCGACCGGTAATATGTGCGGGGAATCGTCGAGGGAATGTTACGGCCCGGATATGCCAATGGCCGCGCAACCAGAGGCGAATTCCGGTCATGCGGCCATTGGCGGCAGGGCACCTAAGGTTGGCCGGGCGCCGTCGTGCCTGGAAAAACTAGCTGTGCGTGGTCAGCCATTCCTGCGCCAGCGTGGCCTGCAGGTTCAGGGCGCGGCCAATGACCGGCTCTGCCGCCGAGGCGATCTTGGCGCCCAGGAACGGCACACTCGACTTGACCTCGCCACTCAGCTCCACCACGGTGGAATCACCGGAGACAACCAGCTTCTGCACGGCCGCGACATCCACGGGCGCCTTGGCCACCGTGAGCTTGATGGTGTTGGTGCGTGAACCGTCGGCGGCAGGAGCGCTCCAGGACTCATCCTGCGTCACCGTCAGGGTTGCGCCGAGCACCTTCTTGGCGATGTCGGGCATGCGCGTGGTGGGCAGGGTGCGCACCGTTTGGGTGGTGAACGCCGCCGTGGTGGGCCCGCTGATCGTAAAGGATTTCAGCTCGCCCCCCACAGTTTCGCTGACATGCTTGCTTCCGCCGCGGACACCCAGATGTTTGCTTCCTTATCAAGGGAAACAGACACGAACGTAGGGCAACCCCAGAATCTTCTGGGCGGATCAGTGCCAAGCTTCTTGGTGCGTTCAAGTAATGTCCCCACCTTGCAGATAGTGGTCAAATAATTGCCTGGCTGGGCCTCGGTTCGGGTAGCCGCTATTTGGCGTTAGAGCAAGGGGTAAGCCATAGAGCGGAGGGCTGTGGACACAATGCACCAAGGTGGTGATTGCTGAGTCGCTAAGTGTTAGGTTGGGGAATTAATCCAACCTAAGGAACTCACCAATGCCCCTTTCCGTGACCAATGCGCCTGTCAATACAGGCCGACGAAAGGTTCTTCTTGCCGGTGCTTGGACGGTCCCCGTCATCGCCGCCGCCATTGCCGCACCGAGCGCTGCAGCCTCCGGAGAACCTGACCTTCAGTCCGCCCTCTCCTACTCGATTTCTGAGGTCAACACGGCGTGGGAGGGGACCAACGCCGTCACAATCACCAATATGGGGACCGGTGCATTCAGCGGCACTTTGTGGTTTCTCGGTGAAATCTGGGACGCACCGCTCACAGCGGCCGGATTCTCCCTCAACGGGACTGTCGGTGAACTGGTAACCGTTGATGGTGTGCAGCGCGTTCTGTATGGTCCTGTGGCCGCAACCGTACCGCCAACCGGGGCGGCCGTGGAGGTTGTGCTTGACTGGCATGGTTACCCCTTCCTCAGCGTGGGTACCAGCAATGACGCGAGGAATCTGGAGGTCTTCACCACGGATCCGCGAATCTCAGCCAACGCCGTACCGGCCACTGGAGGGACGGCGGTTCGTCCGCCGTTGCTGACCTTCACGGTCACCCCGGTCGCCGACACCAGCACGGGCACCGAGCAGGTGGTGCTCTATAACGGAAACAACCAGGACTACGTAGGCAATGTCCTCCTGGAGGTGGACCTTTACAAGTTCCCGATGTCCTCGTATGGCTTCGAAGTTGTTTATGACAGTGTGACGTATCAAGGAGCAAAGGTGTTGTCGGTTGCCGAGAAAAGGTTCCTCAGCCGCACAATCATTCCCGTGGCGATCCCTGCCGGTGGGACGTTTCCCCTCGAGGTTGTGTGGGCACAATTATCTTCAAGCGCCAACGGCGACCTTGCCCGGCCGTTGCGGGTTCGACTGGATGCCACGGCACACACCATCCTGACCGGATCCGGTGATGTGAACGTGCGCGCGCCGATTTCCGTCTGAGCTGCCCTCCGTCCTGACGGTTCCGGCCAACGAATAAGGTGGCGGAGGGTCTAACAACCCGCCGCCACCTTATCCATATGGGAATCACTCGTTAGCTGTGCGTGGTCAGCCATTCCTGCGCCAGCGTGGCCTGCAGGTTCAGGGCGCGGCCAATGACCGGCTCTGCCGCCGAGGCGATCTTGGCGCCCAGGAACGGCACACTCGACTTGACCTCGCCACTCAGCTCCACCACGGTGGAATCACCGGAGACAACCAGCTTCTGCACGGCCGCGACATCCACGGGCGCCTTGGCCACCGTGAGCTTGATGGTGTTGGTGCGTGAACCGTCGGCGGCAGGAGCGCTCCAGGACTCATCCTGCGTCACCGTCAGGGTTGCGCCGAGCACCTTCTTGGCGATGTCGGGCATGCGCGTGGTGGGCAGGGTGCGCACCGTTTGGGTGGTGAACGCCGCCGTGGTGGGCCCGCTGATCGTAAAGGATTTCAGCTCGCCCCCCACAGTTTCGCTGACATGCTTGATGAAGGCTTCGTTGGTAAAGACGTCTGTCACGTTCTGAGCCGTTGCGGCCAGCGTGGTTGAGGCGGCAAGCGCCATGGTTCCTCCAGGATGTGGGTTTTTGGGCAGCTCCTAGGATAGCAAGGCCCGCGGCGAGTAAGCTGGAGACGTCCCGGAGCCCACCAGAAATTCCGGGCCTTCGTGCTGTCCCGGCACGAAAAAACGCGTATGTCAGTGGCGGTCCTCGTCCTGCACCAAGGAGAAAACCACCCATGAGTCTTGCAGGGTTGCGGAGCGCACTTGCCGAAGATCCACTGTTCGCCCGGGTCCGCGGCTTCGCGGCCGCCGACCCCGCCACCCGCAGCACCGACGTCGCCTTCAGTGCCCCCGCCGGCATGCGCGCCGTGCTGCTGGCGGAAGTGGCCGACGGCCTGAGCGACAGATCTGCCGCCGCCCCCGGCGTGGTCCTCGCCGTCACTGCCACCGGCCGCGAGGCCGAGGACACTGTGGCCGCCTTGCGCTCCTACCTTCCCGACGCCGCAATCGCCGAGTTTCCCAGCTGGGAAACCCTCCCGCACGAACGGCTTTCCCCCCGCTCCGACACCGTGGGCCGCCGTCTCTCCGTGCTGCGCCGCCTGGCCCATCCCGAGCACGACGCCGGAGCCCGGCTTCGTGTTGTTGTGGCACCTATTCGTGCGGTCGTCCAGCCGCTGGTGGCCGGCTTGGGTGAGCTGGTTCCGGTGCGGGTGCGCGTCGGCGAGGACATTCCGTTCGGTGAATTGATCAAGCGCCTCTCCGATGCCGCCTACGCCCGTGTTGACATGGTCACGCACCGAGGCGAGTTTGCCGTCCGCGGAGGCATCCTCGACGTCTTCCCGCCCACTGACAACCACCCCGTCCGCGTCGAGTTCTTTGGCGACGAGGTGGAATCGATGCGCTGGTTCAGCATCGCCGACCAACGCACACTCACCAGCGTCAAGGGCAACATCTCCCACCCGGTTGAGTTGTATGCGCCCCCGTGCCGGGAAATCCTGATCACCCCCACCGTCATGAGCCGGGCCGCGAAGCTCAAGGACCTGATGCCCGGCGCCGCAGGAATGCTTGAAAAGATCGCCGGCGGCATCGCCGTTGAGGGCATGGAATCCCTCGCGCCGGCACTGGTGGACGGCATGGTACCGCTGTCCTCGCTGCTGCCCGCCGGTTCCATCGCCGTGGTGCTGGATCCGGAAAAGGTCAGCGCCCGCGCCCACGACCTGGAATCCACCAACGAAGAATTTCTTGAGGCGGCCTGGTCCACGGCGTCCGACGGCGGCAGTGCCCCGCTGGACCTGTCGCAGGCCAGCGGGGGAGGGGCCGGAGTCGACCTTGCCTCGGCAGGATTCAAATCCCTGGCCGAAACCCGTGAGGGTGCGCTGGAGCACGGGCTGAGCTGGTGGACCATGAGCGCGCTGGCCCAGGACGAGGAACTTGAACCGGCCACCGACGTGGTGAACCTGCACGCCCGCGAACCGCGCGGCTACCGCGGCGATGTGGCGGAGATGATGGAATTCATCGGCGCCCGCGTCAAGGACCAGTGGCGCGTGGTGGTTGCCACCCAGGGGCCCGGCCCGGCCCAGCGCCTGGCCGAGCTGTTCCACGAAGCCAACATCCCGGCGTCGCGCGTGGAATCCCTGGATGCCCCCCCACAGCCGGGCATCATCGAGGTGACCACGGCCGACACCGGGCGCGGCTTTGTGCTCGATTCGCTGAAGCTGGGGCTGCTGACCGAAGCAGATCTGCTGGGCCGCGCGTCCGCCGTCTCAACCCGGGACATGCGCAAGATGCCCTCCAAGCGCAGGAACGCCGTCGACCCCCTCCAGCTGGAGGCAGGGGACTATGTGGTCCACGAGCAGCACGGTGTGGGCAAGTTTGTGGAGCTGATTCAGCGCAAGGTGCCCGGGGCGGGTGTGGGCGGTGCGGCCGGGCTGCGCGAATACCTGGTGCTGGAATATGCGCCGTCCAAGCGCGGGGCGCCGGGGGACAGGCTGTTTGTGCCCACCGACCAGCTGGACCAGGTGACGGCGTATGTGGGCGGGGATGCGCCGGCGCTGTCGAAGATGGGCGGCTCGGATTGGGCTGCCACGAAGGGCAAGGCGCGCAAGGCGGTCAAGGAGATTGCCGGGGAGCTGATCCGGCTGTACTCGGCGCGCATGGCCAGCCGCGGGCACGCGTTTGGGCCGGATACGCCCTGGCAGGCCGAGCTGGAGGAGGCGTTCCCGTATGTGGAGACGCCCGACCAGCTGGTGGCCATCAACGAGGTCAAGGCCGACATGGAGAAGGAAGTCCCCATGGACCGGCTGATCTCCGGCGACGTGGGCTACGGCAAGACCGAAATTGCTGTCCGGGCCGCGTTCAAGGCGGTCCAGGACGGCAAACAGGTGGCCATTCTGGTGCCCACTACGTTGCTGGCACAGCAGCATTACGAGACGTTCAACGAGCGCTTTTCCGGCTTCCCTGTGCGGGTGGCGCCGCTGTCCAGGTTCCAGACGACGAAGGAGTCCAAGGAGATCATCGAGGGTGTCCGAACGGGGTCCGTCGACGTTGTCATCGGCACGCACCGGCTGCTGTCCAAGGACTTTGCGTTCAAGGACCTGGGCTTGGTGATTGTTGACGAGGAGCAGCGCTTCGGTGTGGAGCACAAGGAGGCGCTGAAGAAGATGCGCACCAACGTGGACGTGCTGGCCATGAGTGCCACACCCATTCCGCGCACCCTGGAGATGTCCATGACGGGCATCCGCGAAACCTCAACCCTGGCCACCCCGCCGGAGGAACGCCACCCGGTGCTGACCTATGTTGGTGCGCACAGCGACAAGCAGGTGGGGGCCGCGATCCGCCGCGAGCTGATGCGCGAGGGGCAGGTGTTTTATGTGCACAACCGGGTTAAATCGATTGAACGGACGGCGGCGCACATCCAGCAGCTGGTGCCGGACGCGCGGGTGGCGGTGGCGCACGGGCAGATGTCCGAGTCCCGGCTGGAGCAGATCATTGTTGACTTCTGGGAAAAGCGCTTTGACGTGCTGGTGTGCACCACCATCATTGAGACCGGACTGGACATCTCCAACGCCAACACGCTGATTGTGGAGCAGGCCAACAACTACGGGCTGTCGCAGCTCCACCAGTTGCGCGGGCGTGTGGGCCGTGGGCGTGAACGCGCCTACGCGTACTTCCTGTACCCGGCCGACAAGCCGCTGGGCGAAGTTGCCCTGGAGCGGCTGAAGGCCGTTGCCGCGCACAACGAGCTGGGTGCGGGCATGGCCCTGGCCATGAAGGACCTTGAGATCCGTGGTGCCGGCAACCTGCTGGGCGGGGAACAATCGGGCCACATCCAGGGTGTTGGCTTTGACCTGTATATCCGTTTGGTGGGCGAGGCTGTGGCCGAGTTCCGTGGTGAGGGCGAGGAACGGGTGGCGGAGATGAAGATCGAGCTGCCCGTCAACGCCCACCTGCCGCACGATTATGTGCCGGGGGAGCGGCTGCGCCTGGAGGCCTACCGCAAGCTGGCCGCCGCTGTCACGGTTGAGGCCATCGCCGAAGTTGAGGACGAGCTCATCGACCGGTACGGTGAGCTGCCGCCGGCCGCCGTGAACCTGCTGGCTGTGGCGCACTTCAAGGTGCTGGCCCGTGCTGCCGGGCTCCATGATGTTGCACTGCAGGGGAACTTCATCAAGTTCGCTCCGGCTGAGCTGCCCGAATCAAAGGTCATGCGCCTGACGCGCATGTACCCGGGAGCTATGGTGAAGCCGGCGCTGAATGCGGTGCTGATTCCCAAGCCGAAGACTGCGCGTATTGGCGGCCGGGACCTGGCCGACGCCGAGGTGCTCAAGTGGGCGCAGGGCGTGCTTGAGGCGATCTTCGAGGTGACCCCGGAGACGATGGCGGCACCGTAGTAGGGACCGTCGGACCAAATGCTGCTGGGCGGGCACCTGCACTGCAGTGCTCCGCCCAGCAGAAAATACATGAAGTATCGGCCGGGACCGACGGGTTTCTAGAAGGTGCAGACGTTTCCGTTGCGGATGTACGTGGTGCTCAGCTTGTCTTGGCTGTCACGCACGGCGTAGGAGCTGGTCACGTTGGTGGCGATCAGTCCGTCCATGTTGTACAAGTCCCCATTGGCCTCCAAGCAGACGCCGGGGCCGACAACCTTGCTTGTTGCCGTGCGCGGGAAGCCGCTGGTCCTGATGATGGTTCCGCCATCGTTTGCGGCTCCCGTGCGGAATGCGAGATTGCCGGCGGCATCAATCCAAGTAATGACTACCTGGCCGTTGATGTTGAATTCCGAGCGAACGTCGCGCGCTCCGGACTCAATCTGTGTGATCGTCCCGTTGGCAGCAACAAGCGAAATGGTGCCATTGGCCGGATCGAAGAAGGTGCGGGGGCCAACGACCTGGATGCGGGGCGGGTGGTTGGCCAGTTTGACCGCCGCGTTCTGGCCGATCTTCATCCACGCACCGTCATCGGAGGTCATCCACGTCTTGACGTTGTGGTCTGTTTCATTGCGGGCGGCATGAGCGCTGGTCACGTTCGTGTCCAGCACGTTGTCTCCCTCGAAGAGCGCATTGCCCGGGCCCAGGAACAAATGCACGCCTACCGCCGTGGCGGTAGCCGGGGGAGCTGTCAGGTTCTGGGTTGCGCCGGATTCATAGGTGTGGGCCCCCGCAGCGTCCACCCATGAGACGGAGAAATGATCGAAACTCTTGTGGTCGCCCACTGCGCTCGTGACGCCGGATGCCATGAGGGTTCCGCGGATGTACAGTTCACCTGCAGGAGTGATAAATGATCCGGGACCCACCGTGGTGGAGCCGGCCGGAATCATCGGGTATTCCTCGTAGAGTGTGCCGTTCTTGGTAAGGGCATCCGACAATGTCATGACCGTGACCGCAGTGATGTCGGTGGCGCTGCTGCTGTGGGTGGCCACAATGTTGGCATTTCCTGCTGCGCCGCCAACCTTGATGGCATCGAGCGTGATCTGCCCGGCACTGTCGGTGATGAAAGAGCGGACATCCTTGGACCCGTCGCTCCACGCGAAATTCGGCGGCAAGGTAATGGCCACCGATTCGCCGGCGGCTGGCTGGCCGTTGTTCTGCAAGGTGGCGGTCAAGCCACTCAAAACATCGCAGGAGGCACCTGTCACTGCGTCTTCGGAGAGCGTCAGCGTAAATGCGGTGGTAGATGCCGAGGCGGCCGGGGCTGCTACAGCCGCTGCGATAACCGGTATTGACCATGCCGCGCCTTTTACTATTGCGCGGCGGCTGCGCGGTGTTGCCACTTGATCATGGTGCATAAATTCAGTCATGTAGTCCCCCCAGTGGGATTGAGATTTTCGGTTTCCGATGGGAAGCCGAAGGGAATCTAGCATGGCCCATGCAACTTATGCGTCGCAGTGGCTTCTTCCGGTCGCAAATAGTGTCGAAAGTTGACGCAAATTGTGGCGGCGCATGCGGCTTGATTGGTGTAATATCCGGGCCGACAACGAAGGCCGGCGTCCCGCCGTCGTTCATCCGCGCATTAAAAAACTGACCCGCAGACAACGGCGAAAATCACGTCCAAAACGTATATTTTCGCCGTTTTCTGCGGGTCAGCTGGAAAAGACTACTCGCCTGCGGAGTCCGAGCGGCCCATGATCGTCACGGGGACGAAGATGGCCAGTGAGCACAGGCCGATGCCGAGGCTGGCCGGCACGAAGGCGTGCGCGAAGCTCTCGAGGCTCCAGTATGAGAAGGCAAAGATTCCGCCAAGGAACAAGGCGAAGAAAATGACGAACAGGACGACGGACTGCACCAGGCTGTTTTCGCCGCGGTAAGCGTTGTTGGACACGGGTTCTCCTTTCCCCTTAGTGGGGAGCTGAGTGGATACACCGGAAGGGCCGGCGCGTTGATCTACCCACGATCTTAGTACGGATTAGTAGGAAGTCGTGCCCGCGCCGCCGGTGACGATGGCAATACCTGAGCTGGTCCCGATCCGGGTGGCGCCGGCGGCAATCATTTCCAGCGCCTTTTCCCGGGTCCGCACCCCGCCCGAGGCCTTGACTCCGATGTCCGGGCCCACGGTTTCCCGCATCAAGGACACGTCCGAGGTGGTGGCCCCGCCCCCGTTGAACCCGGTGGAGGTCTTCACGAAATCGGCCCCGGCCTCAACGGCGCCCTGGCAGGCCAGGATCTTCTCATCATCACTGAGCAGTGCGGTCTCGATGATGACCTTCAACAGCGAATCCGCCTCGTGGACGACCTCGGCCACGGCAGAAATGTCTGACACGAGCGCCTCACGGTCCAATGCCCGGGCCGACGCGATATTGATGACCATGTCGACCTCGTCGGCGCCGTCCATGGTGGCGCCGCGTGCCTCAAAAACCTTCACATCCGTGTTGTGTGTGCCCAGCGGGAAGCCGACGACGGTGCAGGTCAGCACGCCCGTGCCGAGCAGCGCCTTCTTGGCGGTTTCCACCCAGACGGGATTGACGCAGACGGACTTGAAGTGGTGTTCGGCGGCTTCCTTGCACAGGCGCAGGATGTCCGCGCGGCTCGCTTCGGGGGCTAGTAGGGTGTGGTCAATGTAGCGTGCCAGGTCATCGCCCTGGGGTGCCGTGAAGGGGTTGTTAGTCGTCATGATGCGTACCTTCCCACGTCTGGATATGTTCCTCCTATCGTGTCACAGGAATCGTCCCCGCAGCCGGTAGCCGCGCTTGACAACAGTTTCCACCACCGCCGGATCCGGCAGGGCAGCCCGCAGCCGGCTGATGGCCATGTGCAGGGCGTGGTCTGCGTCCGGCGCACCCGTGCCGGCCGCCAATTCGCTGGGCGAAAGCACGCCGCCGCCCGCGCCCATCAGCAGCTTCAGTAACTGCAGCGGTGCCGGCGCCAGCTGGACGGGGAGCCCGTCGACGCTCAGCGACTGCCCGCGCACCTCCAGCACCGCACCTCCGCTCTCAAACCGCAGCACGCCCGTGTCCTCCAGATGCTCGCAGACAAGCCTGATCAGGGCGCCCATGCGGAACCTTTCCGGCACCAGCGGGAGAATGCCGGCCTGGATGAGCGGTGCCGCCGTGACAGGTCCGACGGCGGCACTCACCACGGTGCCCGGGCCCTCCCCGCGCAGGGCCGCCAGAAACTCATCCCCCCGGCCCAGTTGCGCGGCCGTGCTGAGCACGGCGTCCACGGCGGGGGCGCTGGTGAACGTGAGGACGTCGAGTTTGCAGTTGATGACGTCGTCGATCAGTTGCGGCAGCCTGTCGCCTTCCTCAGCATTGACCCAGCGGTAGGGGGTCACCGTCAGCACCTTGGCGCCGGCATCGCGCAGCCGCTGCAACGCGGCACCATCCGTATACCCGTGGACCTGGACTGCCACGGTCTTGCCGCGGACGCCGTCGGCAATCACCAGATCAGTCAGCGTTGCGGTGGTCTCGTCGGCGCTGATGCCCACATCGTTCAGGCCGGCGGCCCGGACGGCGCCGCGGGCCTTGGGGCCGCGCACGTAGATGGAGGCGTTCGCCAGTGCTGCGTGCAGTGACTCGCCCTGCCCGGCCGCATCGGCGCCCTCGCACCAGCGGCGCATCCCGTAGGCGGTGGTGACCATGACAATGTCTGGGGCGGCGGCAATGACGGCCGCCGTTTCGGCATGCAGGGCGTGCTCGTCCTCCATGGGCGCGATTTTCAGCGCCGGCGCGTGCAGCACCTTGGCGCCGCGGCGTTCCAACGCCTCAATGAGGTCGCCGGCGCGGCGGTGGGCTGTTACTCCGATCCGGAATCCGCGCAGGGGCTGGGCGGGGAGGGTTTCTGCTGTGTCGCTCATGGGCTCCTTCAAGCTGATTGCAAACTGGTATCCGGGAGGAAATCCGGACCTGCCGTGGCCGGGACTGCTGTGCCCATGCCCACCGTGTCGAGGCTGGCGGCGAGGTTGGGGGCCAGATCCACTACGCCCCCGATCACGATGACGGCGGGGTTCCGGCACGTGGCGGATGCGTTCACAATGGTACCGAGGGAAGCGGAAACAGTGCGCTGTGCATGACTAAAACCGCGTTCGACGACGGCCACGGCGTAACATTCGACAGCCCGGCCCGGAGCAGCCCCGCCACCAGCGACGGCAGGGTGCCCACACCCATGAGTACCACGATGGTGCCGCCCAGACCCACCAGGTGCCGGGGTGCGTGACCGAGATGCCCGCGGCCCCGAGCACCGCCGTCGCACTGGAAACCCCGGGAACAACTGTGACGGGGATGCCGGCGGCCACAGCGGCCGCCATTTCCTCCCCGCCGCGGCCAAACACAAACGGGTCCCCGCCCTTGAGCCGCACCACGTGCAGGCCGCCGCCGATGACGGCCGTGGTGACGGTGCGGCCCAGCCTGTTGCCCAGCAGCGCCACCTGGGCGTTCAGGGCGCGCACGTCCTCGAGGGTGCGGTAGACGTGGAGGTGCTCGGCGCCCGGAAGACCCAGCCGGACGGCGTTGGACCCGGTGGCCAGCACCAGTTCGTCAAAGGGGTAGTGGGCCGATTCGCCGTCGGCCATGGTCTGGACGGTGCGGCTGGCCGGGTCGATGACGGCCACCTCCGCGTCGCGGACCAGCTCGACGGCGGCGTGCGCCCACAGGACCGGATCGCCCAAGGTGAGGTCGGCGTCCACCTCGGTAAGTGCCCGGCTCAACGCCACCCTGTCGTAGGGTGCGTGGGCCTCGTCGGTGAGGACGGTGATGTGCCAGCCTGCCAGCCCGCGGGCGTGCATGGCTTCCGTGAAGCGGTGGGCGGCGGGGCCGCCCAGCACCACGACCCTGCGGATCCCTGTGCTGTTTTCCCTGATGGCGCCCTGCTGTTTCATGGCTGTGGCTTTTCCCTGGGTTGGCCGGGTGCCCGCACCAGCGCGTCCTCTCTTCCTAGGAAAGCGGCATTGCGCAGGCGTGTCGCCCGCGTAACGGACAGTTAAGGTCCGCCTATCCGGGAACGGCACGGTGGCGGTGATACGGCATTTACCTGCCTGTCATATGCCTGTCATATGCCGGGCGGCTGCGGGAAACGTGGGTTGCGTAGTGTCTGAACCACGTTGCCGGTCCACTGCAAACAAAGGAACTCGTCATGGAAACCGTTATGGAAATGCCCGTTGCCACCCTTGTCGCCGGACCAGCCGTTGCCCGCTTTGCCGGCGCACCCGCTGTTGCGGCCGCTTCGACCTTGGGTCCTGTCCGGTCAGCGGCCCGGTGGTTCCCGGTCTGCCGGCTCTCGGACTTGGAGGATTCCTGGGGCGAGGCGGCGCACGCCAGCGCTATGCCAGTGCATGAGTGATGGTTGGGGCCGGAACTGCGGAAAAAATACGCTTTGCCGGCCCTGATGCATCAGTGGCGTCGGAGCAGCCTGGCCAGGAAACCGCGGCGCCGGGTGGCGCCGCCGGAGATTGCCGACCGCGGGACGGCCGCCTGTGGAACAGCTTCCTGTCGGGCCGCGACCTGGCGGGCCGCGGCCCGGCCGCGCCACTTCGCCACTTCGGCGTCGATGTCCCGCAACTGCGTGATGACCGGCGGGCCGCCCAATAGCTGCCGACGGGCCTCGATGATGCGGGCGTTGAAGTCGGTGAGGAGTTCCCGCACCCTTGCTTGGGATGCTGTCGCATCCATGGTGGCCTCAAGCTCCGCGTCTTCCTTGCGCAGCATCAGCGCCGGAGGGCCGAGCCCGCTGACCTGTTCGCGCTCAAGCAGGCCCTTGATCCACCAGTCGGGATCATCGGTGCCGCCCAAGCCCGGAATGGGCTTGCCGGCGTACGCCAGGTTGTCGAAATCCCCGCGGGCCACGGCGGCATCGATGGCGCTGTTGGCCACCTCCCAGACCTCATCGGATTCATGGAGCCGCCGCGGTTCCGTCTCCTGCCCGGAGCCCTCGGAGCTAAATGACCGGCCAGCGGCCAGAGCATAGTCATCGGTCGGGACGGGCGTTTCCGCCGCATCCTTGGCATCACGGTACCGGGCAGCCTCCAGGGCATGGTCATGGAACTGCTGCTGCTTCCCGTGATTCACGGCGCCCACCCTCCAAACGATCGGCCTACCTGGCACTTAAAACTTATGCTCCGATACCCGCCGGGTCAACGCCTGCCTGCCCCTGTGGGCAGAACAACCCTCAGACCTGCCCGTCAGTGGTCGTCCAGCCCCAGTGCCTTCTTGACATCTTGTACGACGGCGGCCAGCGTACCTTGCGCTTCATCCCGGGCCGGCTGGAGGTGGTCGGGTCCGGCGACGGGGACGATCACCTCGAGATAGCACTTCAGTTTGGGCTCCGTGCCGCTGGGTCGCACGATGACGCGCGTGCCGTCCTCCGTCAGGTAGGCCAGGCCGTCCGTGGCAGGCAGCTCGTCCGATCCTTCCGAGAGGTCCGTCAGTTCGGTGACCTTGGATCCGTTGAGGGCGGCCGGCGGCTGTTCCCGCAGCCTGGCCATCATGTCCTTGATGCCTGCCGGGTCCTCCACCCGGATGCTGATCTGGGTGCTGGCGTGCAGCCCATGGGCTAGGGCGAGGTCGTCCAGTACATCCAGCAGCGTCAGGCCCGCGGCCTTGAGCCCGGCAGCCATTTCGGCCATCAGCAGCGCCGCCGAGATGCCGTCCTTGTCCCTGACAAGCTCCGGGGCAACACAGTAGCCCAGTGCCTCTTCATAGCCGTAGCTCAGTCCCGGCACACGTGAAATCCACTTGAAACCCGTCAACGTCCGCACATGCCCGTAGCCTGCGGCGGCGGCGATCTTTGCCAGCAGCCGGGAGGAAACAATGGAATTGGCGAAGACGGGCGTGGCATGCGGTGCATCGCCGCCGATGCCTGCGCTAGTGGTCGCGCCTGCCATGGAGCCTGCGCGTCCGCCGCGGGCCACCAGGTGTGCACCCAAAAGTGCCCCCACCTGGTCGCCATGGAGCTGGTGCCATTGCCCGGCCGATGGGTCAAAGATGCCGACGGCTGCCCTGTCGGCGTCGGGGTCGTTGGCCAGGACAATGTCGGCACCCACCTCCTGGGCCAGGGCGAAGGCCATGTCCATGGCCCCCAGCTCCTCGGGGTTGGGGAACGGCACGGTGGGGAATTCCGGATCGGGGGTGGCTTGCTCGGGGACACCATGGATGTCGGTGAAGCCTGCGGAGTGGAAGACAGCCAGCGCCGTTTCGTGCCCCACGCCGTGCATGGAGGTGTGCACAATGCGCAGCCCGCGGGCCGGAAACGCTGTTGAGTCGGCAAGCGACGCCACTGCCTGCCGGTAGTCGCCCACAAGATCGTCGCCGAGCACGCTCCAGCCGTCCTCCGCCATGGCAATGCCGGAGGTGTCACCGAACTCGGCGGTGTTGGCGACCGTGTCGATCTGGGCCGCAATAAGGGAATCGTGCGGTGCCACGATCTGCACGCCCCGGGCTTCCGGGGCAACGGCACGCCCGCCAAGATAAACCTTGTAGCCGTTGTCCTGTGCAGGGTTGTGGCTGGCCGTCACCATGATGCCAGCCTCGCAGGAGAGGGCGCGCACGGCATAGGCCAGGACGGGGGTCGGTAGCGGGGCCGGCAGCAGGAACGTCTCGATGCCTGCCGCGGCAAAGATCGCCGCAGTGTCCCGGGCGAAGTCCGCTGAATTGTGGCGGGCGTCGAATCCCACCACCGCCCGGGGCCGGTATGTCTCTCGCTGCTGGGAGGCCGGGGTGCCCGCGGAGGAGGGGCCGGCGTCGTCCGTCCCGGGAGAATCGGCGAGGGCGAGCAGGTGCGCGGCAACACCGGCGGCGGCGCGGCGCACCACCACCTTGTTCATCCGGTTGGGGCCCGGGCCCATGGCCGCACGCAGCCCGGCCGTGCCGAACTGGAGGTTGCCGTCAAAGCTGTCGGAGAGCTCGGCGGCGCGGTCGGGATCGGCGACCAGGGCCCGCAGGCGCGCGGCCGTGGCGGTGTCGGGATCGTGCGCGGCCCATTGCCGGGCGGCGGACTGCAGCGCTGCCAGTTCGAGGGCTGCAGATGATTCGGTGCGGTTCTCGTGTGCGTGTCTCACAACCCCAATGTAACCGTACCCGCGCGATTGCCCTAGAGTTTGGCGATGATCTCTGCCAGCAGCGCCGAAATTCGGGGTCCGGCGGCGGTCCCTGCGGCGAGGACTTCCTCGTGTGAGAGCGGTTCGGGGCTGATGCCGGCGGCCAGGTTGGTCACCAGCGATATGCCGAACACCTCCATGCCGGCGGCCCTTGCCGCGATCGCCTCAAGGGCCGTGGACATGCCCACCAGGTCGGCACCGATGCGCTTGGCGTACTGCACCTCGGCCGGCGTCTCGTAGTGGGGGCCGGTGAATTGCGCGTACACGCCCTCCGCCAGGGACGGGTCCACCTCGCGGGCCAGCGCTCGCAGCCTCCCCGAATAGAGATCCGTCAGGTCAACGAACGTGGCGCCCTCCAGCGGGGAGGCGGCCGTGAGGTTGATGTGGTCGCTGATGAGCACAGGCGTGCCCGGTGTCCACTCTTCCCGGAGGCCCCCGCAGCCGTTGGTCAGCACCACGGTCTTGGCGCCGGCGGCTGCGGCCGTGCGGATGCCGTGGACCACTGCTCGCACACCCTTGCCCTCATAAAAGTGTGTGCGGGCGCCGAGCACCAGCACGTTTTTGCCGTCGGGGGTGCGGATGGAGCTCAGCGTCGCCACATGCCCCGGGACTGACGGCGCGCTGAAGCCGGGAACCTCCGCTGCAGGCACGACGGCGGTCACCTCACCGATGAGGCCTGCCGCGCCGCCCCAGCCGGAGCCGAGGACCACGGCTACGTCGTGGCGGGGGACGCCCGTCGCCTGGGCGATGTGTGCGGCCGCCTCGGCAGCCAGGAGTGCGGGAGTGCCGCCGTCGGACGTCTGTGATGGGTTCATGGATCAAACATAGCGGCACGGCGGGGTGTGCGGCGTGCAAAACCGCCGGGTGTTAGCTTGGCAGGCCGGGTTCTGCCGGGTTCCGGGTGGTGACGGACGGGTTCCGGCGGAGCCCAGCCGGACCGGAACCCGGTGCCGGGCACTGTGCCCTGCACCACGCTGGCGGGGCAAAGTTGGTGCCTTGGCATGGATGCGCGAGAATGAACAACTGTGAGCAGCGATCAGGATGTCTTCAAGCCCTTTGCCCTTCCCAGCCTTGCCATCCTCGGTGGCGGCCCCGGTGGTTATGAAGCCGCCATGGTGGCAGCGTCGATGGGGTCCAAGGTGACCATCGTGGAACGGGCCGGCATGGGTGGTGCCGCCGTCCTGACCGATGTGGTCCCCTCCAAGTCGCTCATTGCTGTGGCCGAGGCCATGAACCGCAGCGTCGACTCCACTGAGCTGGGCGTCAGCTTCAACGCCGCCGAAGGCAACCCCAAGACGGTCATGCAGGCCGACCTGAAGCTCATCAACGAGCGCGTGCTGCGACTGGCCCGCGAGCAGTCCACCGACATCCGGCGCGGGCTTGAAGCCTTGGGCGTGAAGATCATCATCGGCACCGGCCGCCTGCTGGACAACCGCACCATCGAAGTTGACCGCGGCGAGTCCAAGGAAATCGTGAAGGCAGACGCCATCCTGGTCGCCGTCGGTGCACACCCCCGGGAGCTGGCCACGGCGCAGCCCGATGGTGAACGCATCCTGAATTGGACCCAGATCTACGACCTCGAGGAGCTCCCAGAGGAGCTCATCGTGGTGGGCTCCGGCGTCACCGGTGCAGAATTTGCCTCGGCTTTCAACGGCCTCGGCTCCAAGGTCACCCTGATTTCCAGCCGCGACCAGGTGCTGCCCGGCGAGGACTCCGACGCCGCCGCCGTGCTCGAGGACGTCTTCGCCCGCCGCGGCCTGCGCGTGCTGTCCCAGTCGCGCGCCGAGGCCGTGGAGCGTACGGCCGACGGCGTCATCGTCACCCTGGGCGACGGGTCCAAGGTCACCGGCACGCATTGCCTGGTCTGTGTGGGGTCCATCCCGAACACCACCGACATTGGTCTGGAAGCGGCCGGCGTTGAGGTCACCCCCAGTGGCCATATCAAGGTCGACGGCGTCTCCCGCACCAGTGCGCCCAACGTTTACGCCGCGGGTGACTGCACCGGCGTGTTTGCCCTGGCCTCGGTGTCCGCGATGCAGGGTCGCATCGCCGTGGCTCACCTGGGCGGCGACGGCGTGCGCCCGCTGAAGCTGAACCATGTCTCTTCCAACATCTTCACCTCCCCGGAAATTGCCTCCGTGGGCGTTTCCGAGGCGGACCTGGCGTCCGGCAAGTACCAGGGCGACGTCATCAAGCTCTCGCTGCAGACCAACGCCCGCGCCAAGATGCGAAACGTCAACGACGGCTTCATCAAGATCATCGCGCGCAAGGGCTCCGGAACCGTCATTGGCGGAGTGGTTGTGGGTGCCGGTGCCTGCGAGCTGATCTTCCCGATCGCGCTGGCCGTGACGCAGAAGCTGCACGTGGACGACGTCGCCAACACGTTCACCGTGTACCCCTCGCTCTCCGGCTCCATCTCCGAGGCCGCGCGCCGCCTGCACGTCCATATGTGACCCCCAGCCGCTCCTGCCTCAGACGCTCCTGCAGTTCCGGGGCAATTTCCACCGACGCTCGCTCACCTCCGGGGGTGTTTTTGCCGACGCTCCTGCAGTGCTGATCTTTGTGATCGCCCATATGTGGGCGGATACAAACATTGACGGCGTCAGTTCTTTTCGGATGCCAGGCTACAGGGTGGGGCGTGCGCACCAACATGCCCCCTGGGCACTGCCGCTCGAGATTTTGTGATCCTGAACCCGGGAATCAAGGATCCTTGGTGCGGTTCACAGATTGTTCGTTCCGGCGTTGGTCAACCTGTGCACAACTCACCCGGGGGTGCGCCGCATATCAGAACCATGCTGTCGGGGGCCGGTCACGCCTTGCACGGCCAAGGAAACGCTCCGGCGCTGGCCCCGCAACTCTCGACGGTGGCACGGTCCGACGCAGGGGCGGGAGAATGGTGCGGTGTGGGGTGGGACAGGGCGTGATCTCAAATCTCGGCAGGATCAACCAGCGGTGCCGTTCAGCGCACGGTGGGGTCCCGCCGTCGTACTTGGACATCAAATGAAGAGATGCGTATCACAAGTAGGTTAGCGTTGGCTGTATGACCACATCACCCGCAGGCCCTGGCGGAACAGCTGCCCCGGCCCGTCGAGAGACATTCTCCTCGCGAAGACTCTTCATCCTCTCAGCCATTGGTTCCGCCGTTGGATTGGGCAATATTTGGCGATTCCCGTATGTCGCCTACGAAAACGGCGGCGGCGCCTTCCTGATTCCATATCTCGTGGCACTGCTGTGCGCCGGTATCCCGTTATTGTTCCTTGACTACTCGATCGGCCACCGCTTCCGCGGCTCGGCCCCGTTGTCCTACCGCCGCCTGCACCGCGCGGCCGAGCCGATTGGCTGGTGGCAGGTGCTGATCTGTTTCATCATCGCCGTCTACTACGCCGCGATCATCGCCTGGGCGGCCATGTATGCGTGGTTCTCGATTACGAAGGCCTGGGGCGATGACGCCGAAGGCTTCTTCTTCAACAACTACCTACACAGCGCCGACCAAGCCGGACTGTCGTTCGACTTCGTCTCCAGTGTCTTCTTCCCGATGCTCGCGGTGTGGATCGTTACCATTGTGATCATGGTGGCCGGCGTGAACAAGGGCATCTCGCGTGCCAACGCCGTGATCCTGCCGCTGCTAGTGGTCATGTTTGTGATCCTCGTGGTGCAGTCGCTGTTCCTGGAAGGTGCCATGGAGGGCCTGAACGCCTTCTTCACCCCGAACTGGGACTCCCTGCAGAACCCCGGAGTGTGGGCCGCAGCCTTCGGCCACATCTTCTTCTCACTCTCCGTGGCCTTCGGCATCATGGTCACCTACTCCTCCTACCTCAAGCGCAAGACCGACCTGACCGGTTCCGGCATGGTCGTCGCCTTCGCCAACTCAGGCTTCGAAATCCTCGCTGGCATCGGCGTCTTCGCAGCCCTCGGCTTCATGTCCGTGGCGTCCGGACAAGCCGTGGACGAGGTCGCCTCCGGCGGGATCGGGCTGGCCTTCGTGGCCTTCCCGACCATCGTCTCCGAGGCGCCGTTTGGTGCGGTGCTCGGCGTCCTGTTCTTTGGTTCGCTGGTCTTTGCCGGCCTGACCTCGTTGATCTCCATCTTGGAAGTCATCGTGGCGGCCTTCCAAGACAAGCTGGGATGGAGCCGCAAGGCCGCCACCCTGGTCGTCACCATCCCGATTGCCCTCATCTCGCTGATCCTGTTCCCGACCACCACGGGCATCCACCTGCTGGACACCTCGGACGCGTTCGTGAACCAGTTCGGCATCCTGGCCTGTGCACTCGTCACGGTCATTGTGGTCTCGGCCGGGCTCGGCAGCCTGCCGCGCCTGCAGAAGCACCTGAACCGGACCTCCACGGTCAAGATGGGTGCAGGTTGGCGCATCCTGGTCGGCGGTATCGTGCCGGTGGCCTTGGGCTACATGCTCATCAACGAAATCCAGACGAAGAGCACCGAACAATATTCGGGCTATCCAGCCTGGTTCAACGGGGTCTTTGGCTGGGGGATGGCCGGTGCGCTGATTGTCGGTGCCGTGCTGCTCTCCCTGATTCCCTGGAGTGACAAATCCAGGCTCAAGGACGCCGAATACGACGAGTACAACGCCGCCGAGGAACTCGACGGCGACGTAGACAACAACCGTGAGGATGTGAAGGCATGACACCGGTAGCCATCACCATGATGATCATTGCCATGGTAACCATTTGGGGCGGGCTGGGCCTGGCCATGTGGAACCTGGCCCGCCACCCGGAAGATGAGGACGAGCTTCCCACACCTGAAGAAATGCCGCACGAGCTGTAGTCCCCGGGCAGCCTTCACGAACTCGCAGTTGATGTCGTCCCAGTGCTTTGGGAGGACATCAACTGCGAGTTCATGCTCCATAACGCAGTTCTTAACCGGGGGCCACGGCGAAATGCGCCTCGATCAGTTCCTGCAACTCCTCGGCGCAGCTGTCGCAGTCGGTTCCCGCGCGTGTTGCGGCGGAAATGTTGGCCACCGTTGAGCAGCCCCGGCCACGACTGCCCCTGTCGGATGGTCCGCACCGTCCAGGCGCTGCTTCGCGAACTTCAATGTCCACATGACGGTTCCGGTTGTCCACTAGGTGGACAAGGCGTTATCGTGAAGACCACTGAATTGCCAGATTTCGCCGCGTTCTCCGCCGTGTGGGGGACGCGGCTTCCAAGTGAAAGCCGAACCATGAGCTCATCTCAAAAAACGAACCAGGTGGAAAGCCCACAGGTGAACAGCAGGGGCCGCGTCATCGTCGCAAGCCTCATTGGCACCACCATCGAGTTCTATGATTTTTACGTTTACGCCACCGCAGCTGTGCTGGTGTTTCCGGCCCTGTTCTTCCCGAATGCCGACGCGGCAACGGCGTTGCTGAGCTCCTTCGCCATCTTCGGTGTTGCCTTCGTGGCCCGCCCGCTCGGATCCATCGTCTTCGGCCACTTCGGTGACAAGGTGGGCCGCAAGGGAACCCTGGTGGCCTCGCTGCTCACCATGGGTGTTGCCACGTTCCTGATCGGCTGCCTGCCGACGGCGCTCGTGCCCGGTTGGGTGTTCTGGGCCCCGGCCCTCCTGGTCGTCATGCGCTTCCTGCAGGGCCTGGCCCTGGGCGGGGAGTGGAGCGGTGCAGCCCTTCTGGCCACCGAGAACGCACCTGCCGGCAAGCGCGCCATCTGGGGAACCTTCCCGCAGTTGGGTGCACCCATTGGCTTTATCCTCGCCAACGGCATCTTCCTGTGGCTCAGCTTTGGGCTCTCCACCGAGCAGTTCCAGGCCTGGGGCTGGCGCATCCCGTTCCTGCTCAGCGCCGTCATGGTCATCGTCGGCCTGTACGTCCGCCTGAAGCTGGTGGAAACCCCCGCCTTCCAGAAGGTCATCGACCAGGGCGAGGTGTCCAAGCTGCCTGTGGGCCGTGTCTTCAAGACGAGCTGGCGCCCGCTGATCCTGGGCACCTTCGTCATGCTCGCCACCTACGTGCTGTTCTACCTCATGACGACGTTCACGCTGTCCTACGGCACAACTCCGGCCACGATCGAGGCAGCCAAGGCCAAGGCGGAAGCCGGCGGCAAGCCGATGACCGCCGACGCCATTGCCTCCTGGGTCCCCGGCCTGGGCTACACGCGCAACGAATTCCTGATCATGCTCATCATCGGCGTGGTGTTCTTCGGCATCTTCACACTTGTCTCCGGACCTCTGGCCGAGAAGTTCGGCCGCCGCAAGACTCTCCTCTGGGTCACCAGCGGAATCCTGGTCTTCGGCCTGACCTTCGTGCCGCTATTCGGTGCCGGGCTAGCCGGGGTCATGACCCTGCTGATCCTCGGCTTCACGCTGATGGGCTTGACGTTCGGGCCCATGGGCGCGCTACTGCCGGAGCTGTTCCCCACCAACGTGCGTTACACGGGCTCGGCCATCAGTTACAACATGTCCAGCATCCTTGGCGCAGCCGTTGCCCCGTTCATCGCCGTTGCACTGTGGCAGACGGCCGACGGCAGCCCTGTGCTGGTCGGTGTGTATCTTTCCGCCATGGCGGTCCTGACGCTGATCGCCCTGGTCATCATGAAGGAAACCCGCGACCTGGAGTACACCTCCAACGTCAGCTAGTTCCAGCCCTGCCAACGCTCCTTTCGGGGGTTAACGCCAAACGCTCGCTCACCAACGGATGTTGGTGAGCGAGCGTTTGGCGTTTGTGCCCCGTATGTGAGCGAGCGTTGGGGAAAAATGCCCCGTATGTGAGCGAGCGTTTAGTCAACGACCGCGGCTCAGCGTTCGGGGTGGGTTAGTCCTCGATCGTGGCCAGCACTGCGCCTGCGGAGACGGTGTCGCCGGCTGCGGCGCTCAGGCCCGTGACGGTTCCTGCCCGGTGCGCGGTCAGCGGCTGTTCCATCTTCATGGCCTCCAGGACCACGATGAGGTCGCCCTCGGCCACGACATCGCCGTCGGCCACGGCAACCTTCACGATGGTGCCCTGCATGGGGGAGGTCAGTGCGTTGCCGTTGGCGGCGGCGGGGCCTGCATTGCGGTTGCGGCCGGCCTTCTTGGCCTTCTTCGCCGTGCCGTTGCCGGCGCCGTTGCCAACCGAGAACGACGACGGCAGCGTCACCTCAAGCCGTTTGCCGCCCACCTCGACGGTGACGCTTTGGCGGGATCCGGCGTCGTCCGCGGCGCTCCCTGCGGAGGCGAGGTCGAAGGCGGGGATGGTGTTGTTGAACTCGGTTTCGATCCAGCGGGTGTGCGTGGTGAACGCGGCACCGTTGGCCGGTGCGAAGGCGGGATCCACGACCACTGCGCGGTGGAACGGCAGCACGGTGGGTAGACCGTCGATCTGCATTTCCTCCAGTGCACGGCTGGAGCGCTGGAGCGCCTGCTCGCGGGTGGCGCCGGTGACGATGAGCTTGGCCAGCATGGAGTCGAAGTTGCCGCCGATGACCTCGCCCGCGGTGATGCCGGAATCGACGCGGACGCCGGGGCCGGAGGGCAGGGTCATGGTGGTGACGGTGCCCGGGGCGGGCATGAAGCCGCGGCCCGGGTCCTCGCCGTTGATGCGGAATTCGAAGGAGTGGCCGCGGACCTCGGGGTCGCCGTAGCCGAGTTCCTCGCCGCGGGCGATGCGGAACTGCTCGCGGACCAGGTCGATCCCGGTGACTTCTTCGGAGATGGTGTGCTCCACCTGCAGGCGGGTGTTGACCTCGAGGAAGGAGATGGTGCCGTCGGTGCCCACGAGGAATTCGCAGGTGCCGGCGCCGACGTAGTTGGCTTCCTTCATGATGGCCTTGGAGGCCTCGTAAAGGCGCTTGTTCTGGTCATCGGTCAGGAACGGGGCGGGGGCTTCCTCGACCAGCTTTTGGTTGCGGCGTTGGAGGGAGCAGTCGCGCGTGGAGACGACGACGACGTTGCCCGCCGCATCTGCCAGGCATTGGGTTTCCACGTGGCGGGGTGCGTCGAGGAAGCGTTCCACGAAGCATTCGCCGCGGCCGAAGGCTGCGACGGCTTCGCGCACTGCGGACTCGTACAGTTCGGGGATTTCCTCGCGGGTGCGGACCACCTTGATGCCGCGGCCGCCGCCGCCGTAAGCTGCCTTGATGGCCAGGGGCAGGCCGAACTCGTCGGCGAAGTCGATGACCTCCTGGGTGGATTCCACCGGGTTCTTGGTGCCGGGGACCAGGGGTGCGCCCACCTTTTCGGCGATGTGGCGGGCCTGGACCTTGTCGCCCAATGCGGCGATGGCTGCGGGGGAGGGGCCGATCCAGATCAGGCCGGCGTCGATGACCTGCTGGGCAAACTCCGCGTTTTCGGCCAGGAAGCCGTAGCCGGGGTGCACGGCGTCGGCGCCCGACTGGCGGGCGGCGTCGATGATTTTCTCCATGACCAGGTAGGAGTCCGCTGCCGTGGTGCCGCCCAGGGCAAAGGCCTCGTCGGCCATGCGCACATGGAGGGCCTCGCGGTCCGGCTCGGCGTAGACGGCGACAGATCGGATGCCTTCGTCGCGTGCGGCCCGGATGATGCGGACGGCAATTTCGCCGCGGTTGGCGATCAGTACTTTGCTCAGCTTTTGTGCCGGGGCAGATGGTGAAATGCTCACTGACGGACTCCTTCTATTCTCAAGAGAGCCTAGCGTGAATATGTGGATTTTCCTCACACATGATGCTGTTTATGCGTGTACGCGACGATTCTTTTGTGGGGTTCCTACAACATTCCCGTGTCTTACTGGCCCGCTACTGTCCAGCGATGAGGCGCAAGGTTGCCATGTGGTGTTCCCAGGCCTGATGTCCGACGGCGGTCAACCTCACCGAGGTGCGCGGAAACTTGCCCACGAAGGCCTTTTTCACCTCTATGAATCCGGCCTTTTCGAGCGTTGAGAGCTGCTTGCTGAGTACCGAGTCGCTGACCTGGATGGTGTTGCGCAGGTCCTTGAAGTCCATGGTCTCGGTCTTGGCCAGGGCTGCGGCAATGGAGAACCTGACGGGCTGGTGCAGCACCTCGCTGAGTTCGTGGCGCGGGTGCTGGTGCACTTTTGCTTCTGGTTCCTGCTGGATTTCACTGTCTGCTTGGTGCTTCGGGGCTGGGTGCTCTTCTTGGGCTGGCTGCTTGCTCATGCGCGCAGCTCCCTGAATGCGGCGATGAGGCCGGCTGCGGCGATGACGACTGCGGCACTGATGTAGTAGGGGAGGCTTCCGTTGGGGAACCCCAGTACTCCCGTGGCGATGGCCGCACCGTAAAGCACGAAGTAGGCGATGAGGGACGTGGTGAATCTCTTGGAGAAGCCGGCCTTGGTGGTGTGGTGCATGAACGTCCAGGTAAAGGCCGTGATCATGGCCCAGGCACCAATCGACATGGCCATCAGCGGTGCACCGTAACCAGTGTGCGCCACAATGTGGAAGCCGATCATCATCATCGAGCCGATGATGGCCAGCGAGTTGAACACCATGGCGGTTGGCCATCCGGCGGCGCTGGTGGCTGAGGTGCCGATGCCTTCGGCCCGGGCGAGGAGCTCGCGGGCTTCTTCTGCAGATGGGGAGCTGTTGTGCTGGCTCATGGAGGGCCTTTCGGTTGTGTCATGCTTCCTAATGACTCAACTATACGAAAGTACTTTCCGTTCCGTCAAGTACTTTCATTTATTCTCAGTCTCACGCCGGCACTGCTCCTGCGCGTGGTTCACGTCAGGCGGTGCGCAACTGTTGGAGTTGCCCAGCATTTGGGCGGAACCGTGTGCAGCTGCAGGTGGAGGTGCGGGAGCATGGGCCGGGCGTCAGGCCCACAAGTCGGTGATTGCGACCCCATGCTCGGCCAAGAGCCGGCGCAGTGTGGAGATGGACAGTCCCACCACCGTGTGCGGGTCGCCCTCGACGCCGGTGATGAAGGCTCCTGCGAGCCCGTCGATCGTGAACGCTCCGGCCACCTGCAGGGGCTCGCCCGTGGCAACGTAGGCGTCAATTTCCGCATCCGAGACGTCCTCAAAGGTGACCCGCGCACTGGTGACCTCTCCGTGCCCAAGGGGGGATCCGCCGTCGAGCGTGGAAATGGCTGTGGAAATGAGCCAATGGCCGGTATGCAGCACACCGGATCGGCCGCGCATCAGCTGCCAGCGCTCCCGCGCAACCGCAGGTTCCCAGGGTTTGCCGTAGGGGACGCCGTCGAGCTCGAAGACCGAATCACAGCCGATTACCAGGGTGCCGGATTCACCGGCGGCGACGGATTCGGCCTTGGCGCGGGCCAGCAGCAGGGCCGTCTCGGCGGGGGAGATGGGGCCGGCGGCGGCGGTGAGCGCGTCCTCGTCGGCGTCAGACACCTTGACGGTATGGGTGATGCCGGCGTCCGTGAGCAGCTTGGCGCGGGAGGGGGAGGCGGAGGCGAGGATGAGGTGCTGGGTCATGAATCAAGCCTAGACGCCCTGGCGCCAAGCGCGACGCCGGACCGTCTCGCCTATGCTGGGGGCTGGCCCAAAGTTGGATTCAAAGAAAGTGGGAGACATGGAGATTGCCATGGCAGGAGCGATCGTTGTCGCAGTAGTTGCGGTCATTGTGCAGAAGCGGCAGCAGGCGCGGAACCGACGAAAGTAGAGTCGGGGCTGCGTTGATGACGGGCCAAATCCTGTAAACCGCTAAAATGTACGTTTTAGCGGTGCGACGAATTTGTGAACAAGGTCTCTGCAACCATTGCCCGTCAGCGCTGGGCCGAAACGCTCGACGCCGCACGCCGCGAGCCGGTGAGCATTACGAGCCATGGTCGCACTATCGCGGTGGTTATGGATCCGGACCTTGCCCAACGTGCCCTCGATGCCCTCGAGGAGCTGGAGGACCTGGCCGACGCAGCTGCAGCCCTGGCAGATGTGGCCAATGGCGGCCCAACATATACGCTGGCTGAAGTCGCTGCAGAGCTCGGCATTGCACTACATGTCTGAGAAGTATGAGGTCGAGTTGACGTCTGCTGCGCGAAAGCAACTGCAGAAGTTGGACGGGCGAACACGGGAGCTCATTCTCGGTTCCCTTGGAATGCTGGCGGAAATGCCACGACCTCCGGCAGCAAGCAACCTCTCAGGCAGACCGGGACAGTTCAGGATCCGGGTCAGGGACTTTCATATCATTTATTCTGTTGATGACGGCAGACTCCTGATGCTCGTCATCAAGATCGGGCAACGACGGGACGTCCATAAATAGTCCGGCTCACGGCCATACACTTTTTCGATGCTGGCTGTACCCAACCTCACGCAGAGCCGCGGGCAAAGCCTTCGACCAGCCGGGAGCGGATCAGGAAGCGTTTGCCCTCGGGCGCCTCGACCGAAAATCCACTGCCCCGCCCCTCCACCACGTCGACTGTGAGGTGGGTGTGCGACCAATAGTTGAACTGTTCCCTGGACATCCAAAACTCCAGTGGGCCGCAGCCGGGTAATTCAAAGAGCCCCAACAAGATGTCGGCCTCCGCCGTAATGAACTCGCCGGCCGGGTAACACATGGGCGAGGAGCCGTCGCAGCAGCCGCCTGACTGGTGGAACATCAACGCCCCGTGCACTTTCCACAATTTCTGCAGCAGTTCCACGGCCGTGCCGGATAGCGCCACGCGTGACGCGGTCTCGCCCGGAATGGTGATGGCGGCATCCAGGGTTTCGGCAATGGCGTCCATGGAACTGCTCCTTATATAGGGGTGGATCCCGGATCCGGGCCGAAAGGGAGGACGGCCCGGATCCGGGGAGTGTTTAGTACTTGATGACGACGCGGCCGTCGATCTTGCCTGCGCGCATCTCGTCGAGCACTTCGTTGATTTCGCCCAGGCCGCGGGTGGCGACCGTGGGGTGGATCAGGCCACGGGCATAAAAGTCGATTGCCTCCTCCATGTCCTGGCGGGTGCCCACAATGGATCCGCGGATGGTCAGGCCCTTGAGTACCACCTCGAAGATCGGGGCCGGGAAGTCGCCCGGGGGCAGGCCGTTGAACACGATGGTGCCGCCGCGGCGGGTCATGCCGATGGCCTGGCCGAATGCTGTCGGGTGCACGGCGGTGACGAGTACGCCGTGAACGCCGCCGGTTTCGCGCTGAATGGCCTCCACTGGATCCTCGTTCATGGCGTTGACGGTGATTTCCGCGCCATGCTTGCGGGCCAAGGCCAGCTTGTCGTCCGCGATGTCGACGGCGGCCACGCGCAGTCCCATGGCCACGGCGTACTGGACCGCGATGTGGCCCAGCCCGCCGATGCCGGAAATGACGACCCACTGGCCGGGGCGCGCCTCGGTCATCTTCAAGCCCTTGTAGACGGTGACGCCGGCGCAAAGGACGGGTGCGATCTCCACCGGATCCAGGCCGTCGGGGATGCGTGGTGCAAACTCGGCATCCACGAGCATGTACTCGCCAAAGGAGCCGTCCACACTGTAGCCGCCGTTTTCCTGGGACTCGCACAACGTCTCCCAGCCCGTGCGGCAATATTCGCAATCTCCGCATGCCGTCCACAGCCAGGCGTTGCCCACCCGGTCGCCCACGGCGAGGGAGGTGACGCCTTCGCCGAGGGCAACAACGTCGCCGACGCCCTCGTGGCCTGGCACGAACGGCGGGGAAGGCTGGACGGGCCAGTCACCCTCGGCTGCGTGGAGGTCGGTGTGGCAGACGCCGCTGGAGATCAGCTTGACCAGGGCCTGGCCCGGTCCGGGGGTGGGGAGGGGGTATTCCTCGACAGTGAGGGCGGTGCCGAATTCCTTTACTACTGCTGCTTGCATCGTTGACATGAAGATCTCCTTTGAACGGATTGACTGTGTATGGTGCGCCGGGCACCCAAGGTGAGTGCCCGGCGTCGAACTTGGACCCACTCGCCCGAGGGCCCCAAATGAATCCGCGCCAGCGGCTTTATTTGGGAGGGCGTGGGGATTAGAAGAAGCCGAGCTTGTCTTCGCTGTAGCTGACCAGCAGGTTCTTGGTTTGCTGGTAGTGGTCCAGCATCATGGCGTGGTTCTCACGGCCGATGCCCGAGGACTTGTAGCCGCCGAACGCCGCTCCCGCGGGGTAGGCGTGGTAGTTGTTGACCCAGACGCGGCCGGCCTGGATCTCGCGGCCCGCCCGGTAGGCGACGTTGCCGTTGCGGGACCAGACGCCTGCGCCGAGGCCGTAAAGGGTGTCGTTGGCGATGTGGAGCGCGTCAGCGTAGTCGTCAAACTTCGTCACCGCGAGGACGGGGCCGAAGATCTCCTCCTGGAAGATGCGCATGTCATTGGTGCCCTCGAAGATGGTGGGCTTGACGTAGTAACCGCCGGCCAGATCCCCGGGGAGGATGTTGCGCTCGCCGCCCGTGAGCAGCGTGGCGCCTTCCTGCTTGCCGATGTCCATGTAGGACAGGATTTTCTCCATCTGGTCGTTGGAGGCTTGGGCGCCGATCTGGGTGTCGGTGTCGAGCGGGTTGCCCTGGATGATCGCCTCGGTGCGGGCGACGGCGTCGGCCATGAACTTTTCGTACATCGATTCCTGGACGAGCGCACGCGACGGGCAGGTGCAGACCTCGCCCTGGTTGAAGGCGTAGAGCGTGAAGCCCTCGAGCGCCTTGTCGTAGAAGGAGTCGTTCTTGTCCATGACGTCGTCGAAGAAGATGTTGGGGCTCTTGCCGCCGAGCTCCAGCGTGACCGGGATAAGGTTCTGGGACGCGTACTGGCTGATCAAACGGCCCGTGGTGGTCTCGCCGGTGAACGCGATCTTGCGGATCCGCTTGGAGGAGGCGAGCGGCTTGCCGGCCTCGACGCCGAAGCCGTTCACCACGTTGATGACCCCGGCCGGCAGGATGTCCGCGAGGAGTTCCATGAGGACCAGGATGGAGGCCGGCGTCTGTTCGGCTGGTTTAAGTACGACGGCGTTTCCCGCAGCGAGTGCCGGCGCCAGCTTCCACACGGCCATCAGGATGGGGAAGTTCCAGGGGATGATCTGTCCGACCACGCCGAGCGGCTCGTGATAGTGGTAGGCGGTGGTGTTCTCGTCGATCTGGGTCAGGCTGCCCTCCTGGGCGCGGACCACGGAGGCGAAGTAGCGGAAGTGGTCTGCGGCGAGCGGAATGTCGGCGTTGAGGGTTTCGCGGACGGCCTTGCCGTTGTCCCAGGTCTCTGCGACGGCGAGCAGTTCCACGTTCTCGTCGATCCTGTCGGCGACCTTGTTCAGGATGGCTGCGCGTTCGGTGGCGGAAGTTTGTCCCCAGCTTGGTGCCACCTTGTGCGCTGCATCCAGGGCGAGCTCAATGTCTTCGGCCGTACCGCGGGCAACCTCGCAGAAAACCTTGCCGGTGACGGGCGTGATGTTCTCAAAGTATTCGCCCTTGACGGGGGCCACCCATTCCCCGCCGATCCAGTTCTCATAGCGGTCCTTGAAGGTGACCTTGGAGCCCTCGGTGCCGGGTTGTGCATAAACAGCCATTGTTCAAACTCCTTCGCAGTGGGGGACATCAGCGTCCTTGCCCAGAAGCGTACGGGGAACAACGTTGCAACCACGTTGCATGAGCCGGATCACACTGTGGGGGCGGCGGCACGTCCGTTAGGCTTTCCACATGGATGTACTCATTGACGTTGCTGTTTTGCTGCTCGCGGTTGCCTTGGTGGCCCTCATAATGGCGAAACGGGGGCGGGCGCGGCAGGCCGCACGCACCGCGCAGTTGTACGGCCATGCCACCACCTTTCAATCGACCTCTGGGAAATCGGCTGCACTCCCAGGCCGGGGCGCGACATTCCCGGGCCCTATGCCGGATGCCGCCCCGGTGCCTGGCTCACCCGAAGCGGAAGGCAGTGAGGCTGCGGCGCGGATGGCCCGCGGTCTTGTCGAACTCTTGAAGGTCAAGGACGCAGGCAATGCCACGCATGAAACCGCAGCTGGCACACACGAGCACCCGCAGCGCCGCGCCGACGGGACCTGAGGCAGCTGTGCCCGGGTCCGACGCGACCGGGGACGGCTGTGCGCGAATCCGCCACGTGAAGCACGCGCCCATAGACTAGGGGCATGTACTTCTTATGGCTCCTCCTGGTTCCGCTGGCAATCGTGATCGTGCTCATTGTGGTCCGTGTCCGCCAAGTGCGCCGCGTCCGTGAGTTGAGGGCGCGGAGCCGGGCAGCCGAGGAACGCGCTGCCGGCCAACGCGGCTTCAGGGACGAGAAATCCTGATCTCGCCGGGGTGAATGCCCCGGATCAGCTTTCCAGCGCCTCCACATGGGCCACGACTGCGGATCGCCTGGGTGAGCGCGGCGGCAGGAGGTGCAGGGCCGTGCGCCAGGCTTCGACGTCGTCCGCGGCCTCGGGAAGCCGTAGGTAGGCAAGTAGCACGTCCGGGCTGGCGTCGTTGAGGATGGCCTCGCGCAGCTGAATGGCCACACGGTTGCGGATGGTTACGATGGCGGAGGCGAGCGAGCGGGGCATGACCTCGCCGCGGTAAATGTTCAGGGCCAGCCGGTGGGCGCCGCGGTCCAAATAGTTCCGGACCTGCTCGGCGTCAACCACCAGGGCACGAGGGAGCCGGTAGGGCCTCGACTCCGGCAGGAGCGTGGGTGCGGCGGCTTGCAAAAGCTTGCGCAGGCGCACCATCTCCGCCCTGATGCTGGTCAGCGACGTGCCCTCGGGGTAAACCTTGTCCGTCAGCTCCTCGGCGGTGAGGCCGTCGGGGTGCAAGGCGAGCATGGCCATTATTTCGGTGTGCCGTTCGCTCAGTGTCACGGCTTCGCCGGCCACGTGCAGCAGCCCCTGGTCCCGGCCCAGAATCTGCAGGCTGTCCCGGTACAGCGGCTTGTTCGGTGCAGCGGTGCGGGCGGAGTGCGAGGTGCGCCGGCGGCTCTCCTCCGCCCGGAGTTCCAGGCGCTGGATGCGCAGCTGGGCCTCGGCCGCGGCCACCGACGCCTGCACCAAGGAGAGCGTGTTGGCGCCCACGGCTTCGGGGCCGCCCGTGATGTCCACAATGCCCAGGATGGAGCCGGAGTCGGGGTCATGCAGCGGCACCGCGGTGCAACTCCATGAATGGACGGCCGGGTTGAAGTGTTCCTCGCCCATGATTTGCACGCTCTTGCCCAGGACCAGTGCGGTGCCCGGGGCGCTGGTTCCGACAACGGTCTCCGACCAGTCGGCCCCTGTGGCAAAGTTGATTTGTTCCCCATTGCGCCGGGCGGCGGAATCGCCCTCAACCCACAGCAGCCTCCCGTGTTCATCGCCCACGGCAACGAGCAGTCCGGTGTCGTGGCTGGGCTCCACTAGAAGTTTGGTGATGACGGGCATGATCGCGGCCAGCGGATGGTCGCGGCGGAATTCTGCAAGCTCCCGGCTCTCCCACACCACCGGCGGAGCCAGTCGCTCCGCGGTGGCCAGTCCGTCCGGCGTGGCCAGTGCCTGCAGGGAGCGCTGCCAGGATTCGCGCACCAGTGGCCGCAGGGCGGGGAACCCGGCCAGGAGGGGATGCGTCGGGGACATGAACTCTCCAGGACTGTGTGGGTGGAAGGCATTGTCGGCTTGTGCCGTGGCTCACCATCTTAGTCCACGCAAAAGGCGCCGCGGCCGGTGCGTCATGGCCCACCATGGGGATGGTGGACCATGAAACGACGGCCGCGGCGCCCAGTGTGCAGGAGCGGTGGTGAAAACACCCCCTTATGTGCAGGAGCGTTGGTACCTTAGGAGCGTTGGTGCCTTAGCGGTGTTGGTGCCTTAGCGCGGGGAATCCGCTGTGTCGGCCAGCGACGAGGCGTCGGCCGGCACATCGGCCGCAACCAACTTGGCACCCTCAACATCCACATCCGGCAGGATCTTATCCAGCCACTTCGGGATCCACCAGGCCGAGGAGCCCATCAGGTGCATGGCCGCCGGGACGATGGTCATGCGCACCACGAATGCGTCGATCAGCACGCCGAATGCCAGCGCGAAACCAAGCGGGCGCACCATGGTGAGGTGGCTGAAGATGAAGCCGGAGAACACGCTGATCATGATGATCGCCGCGGCCGTGACAACGGGTGCGGCATGCTTGAAACCGGTGCGCACGGCCTGCTTGGCGTCCTGCCCGTGAGCGTAGGCCTCGCGCATGCCAGAAGCAATGAACACCTGGTAGTCCATGGCCAGCCCAAACAGTACGCCGATCAGGATGATGGGCAGGAAGCTGAGCACGGCGGCCGGATTGGCCACATCGAAAATGCCACCCAGCCAGCCCCACTGGTACACGGCCACCACGCCGCCAAACGCCGCAACGAGCGACAGCAGGAAGCCCGCGGTCGCCAGCAGCGGCACCAGGATGGAGCGGAAAACGAGGATCAGCAGCAGCAATGAAAGTCCGACGACGATGGCCAGGTATGGGGGCAGCGCCGCTCCCAGCTTTTCCGAGACATCGACGTTGGCGGCCGTTTGTCCGGTCAGGCCGATGGAGACGTCCAGGGTCGACTTGATGGTGGCACCCTCCGCGCGCAGGTCGTGGACCACCTGGACGGTGCTTTCGCTGGCAGGGCCCTCGGTCGGGATGACCTGGTAAATGGCCGTGCGCAGGTCCCCGCTCAGCGTGACCGGAACGGCCGCCTTGACGTTCTTGACGTGGCGGAGCTGGTCGGCAACGTCGAGGTTCAGGGTCGTTGCGGCTGCCTCGTCCAGGCCAGCGGGCAGTGAGCCAACCACAATGATGGGCCCGTTCATGCCTTCGCCGAAGTTCTGCCCGGTGATGGAGTAAGCCTGGTAAGCGCTCGAATCGACAGGTTCGGACCCGCCGTCGGGCAGGGCAAGGCGCAGCCCGGTGGCCGGGATGGCGATGACGCATAGCGCCAGCACGGCAGTGATCAGGGAGATGACCGGGTGCTTGGTGACCAGTCCGCCCCAGCCCTTGGCGCTGGCAGCCACTTCCTTTGACTCATCCGCAGCGGCACGTTCCGCAGTGGACAAGCCTGTTGTCTCGGCGTCGTGCTTCTCCGTCGCGACCGCATTCTTTGCCCAGCCCCGCTTGGAAATGACGCGGCGGCCCAGCAGTGACAGGATCGCCGGGGTCAAGGTCAGTGCAATGATGACCGAGACGGCAACCGTGGCTGCTGCGGCCAGGCCCAGGATGGCCAGGAACGGCAAGCCGGTCACGGACAGGGCGGCCAGTGCAATGACCACAGTCAGGCCGGCGAAGGTCACGGCATTGCCGGACGTCCCTGTGGCCTTTGCAATGGATTCGCGCATATCCATGCCGGTGCGGATCTGCTGGCGGTGCCGGTTGACGATGAACAGCGAGTAGTCGATGCCCACGGCCAGGCCCAGCATGAGCGCCAGCATCGGGGAGATGGAGGACATTTCAATCACGGTGGTCAACGCCATGGTGCCGCCCACGCCGACGCCGACTCCCACGAGCGCCATGACCAGCGGCAGTCCGGCGGCCCAAAAGGTGCCCAGCATGATCAGCAGAACCACGACGGCCACTGCCACGCCAACGATCTCGGACGCGCCGAACAGGGCGGAGACGTCCTCAACAATTTCCTTGCTGTAGGAAACCGTGACGCCGTCCACGTTCAGGGTGTTCAGTTTGTCCTGGACCAGCTGCCGGTTTGCCGGGGTCACGCCGTTCATTGACTCGGTGAACTGGATTTGCCCAATGGCGGCCTTGTTGTTTTCGGACACAAACAGCACACCGGCTGCGGCATCAGCGGTGCGCTGACCCGCAGTGAGCTCGGCCTTCTTCTCCGCCAGGGTGGCCTGGGCGGCGTCGAACTGGGCCTTGCCGGCAGTGTACTGATCCTGCCCTGCCTGCCACTGCGCCCGCCCGGCATCCAGTTGGGTCTGTGCGGCTGCGAGCTGCGCGGCGCCTGCTTCGGCCTCCGGAGAGCCTGCCGGCAGTGCTGCCAGCTGGGCCTTTTGGGCGTCAAGCTGCGCCTGTCCGGCGTCTAGCTGGGCCTTCGTGGCAGCTAGCTCCTGGGCGGCAGCATCCAGCTTCGGCTGTTCCGCCTGCACCTGCGCCTCACCGGCAGCCAGCGCCTTGGCGCCCTCCGCCAGCTGGGCCTGGCCCGCAGTCTTCTGCGCCGTGGTCAGGAAAGGATCAATGACGCCCTTGACGGTGGGGACGGTGGTGACGGTTTCCAGGGCGGCCGTGATGGCCTTTTCCTGGCCCGGGGTAAACGCCTTGCCGTCGGTGCTCGTGAACACCACGGTGCCGGAACCGCCCGATGCCTCCGGCAGCTCAGCCGCCAGCTTGTCGGCCATCTGCTGGGTCTCGGTGCCGGGAATCTCGAAGTTGTTGGACATGGGGCCCATGAACAGTGCGGCGGCACCGCCAACCATGCCCATGATGACGGCCCAGGCGGCAATAACCAGCCATGCGCGGTGGGCGGAGAACCGCCCCAGTCGATAGAGCCAAAGGGCCATGATCGTGTCCATTCTGTGTTGTGCAGCGTAGGTGTCGAACGTTTATGTCGATGGCGGCGCGGGCGGGCGCCGCCGGGGAAAGACTAGTTTTTGAAGCCGTGGCGAAGCTGCGCGATGGTTTCATCCAAAAGGCCGCGCAAATCGGCCAACGTATCGGCGGTGATGTTGGTTCCGTGGCGCTGGAACCAGACCATGAAGGCGGCCCGGCAACTGCCAACGATGGCGCCGACAAGGATGCAGACGTACAGCTCATCCGTCCCTGCGGGGAGGCGGTGCCTGGCCACTTCGGTAATTTTTTGGCTGCAGTCCTCCCACGCCTGCAGCTGGAAGCGTCCCAGTTGGGGGTCCTGGGTCAATCCCACCGTTTCGGCCAGGATGGCCAGGGCGTCGGCATGGTCGCCGTTGGACAGGGCGGCCCGGGCTGACTGGAGCAGCGGTTCATCCAATGGCCGCGCCTCGAGCTCAGCAATGACCTGATCCAGGAAGTCCTCGGTATAGCTGGCCACGGCCGCCTCCACCGAGGAAAAGTAGTTGAAAAAGGTGCGGCGGGACACCCCGGCGGCGGCAGCAACGTCGTCGACCGTGAAGGCCGTCAAGTCGCGGTTGCGCAGGAAATTCAGGGCTGCAGCGGCGATGGCCTCGCGGGTGGCGGCCTTGTTCAACTCACGGCGGGAGGGCTGAGGGGCACCGGCACCCGCACGGTCATCGACACCGTCATCGACGCTGGACGCTGCACTGGAAGGGGTAGCGGTCACTGCGTTGGTTGCTGCGCCGGTCGCTGCCGGGGGAAGGGGAGGAGTACTCACCCTTCTACACTAAGTGCAAGTTTGCACTCCGTGCAAATTGCAAGACGGGTATGCTAAGGGCGATGCGAGTGCGGTTGTGGTGCCTGCCGGGTGGTCGCCATGTGCCTGTTGGGCGCATGGCGGGTGGCTTCCAGTGCGCCATCTGGTGTGAGAGCCGGCCGTTGCCGGTGGCTGCCGGTTTCCCCGGGTTCACTGACCCGCCCACATGCACAAAATCCCGCCCCAGGGCCGGCCTGTGCGGCCGTCCCGGGACGGGACTTGTCATGAGCTTTCACAGTCGGGCGACTGCCCTGTGCTTGGCGGTGATGCGTTAGCGTCCGCGCTTAGGCGTTGGCGGTTTCGCGCTTCGGGGCGTTGTCCTCAACGCCGCTTGCGCTGTTCAGGTCTGCCAACAGATCATCGGCGTCGTCCGCGAAGGGGTTGCCGTTGCGGGGAGCGTTGTACAGTTCCTCATCCAGGATGCCTTGGCGCTTGGAGACGATGGTGGGAACCAGCGCCTGGCCTGCCACGTTGACCGCGGTCCGGCCCATGTCCAGGATCGGGTCAACTGCCAGCAGAAGTCCGACGCCGGCCAGCGGAAGTCCCAGCGTTGACAGCGTCAGCGTGAGCATCACGACGGCGCCGGTTGTCCCTGCCGTGGCGGCAGAACCCAAGACGGAGACGAGCACGATGAGCAGGTACTGGCCCAGATCAAGCTGGATGCCGAAGAACTGTGCCACGAAAATGGCTGCAATCGCCGGGTAGATCGCGGCGCAACCGTCCATCTTGGTGGTGGCACCCAACGGCACGGCGAAGGATGCGTAGGCGCGGGGCACGCCCAGGTTGCGTTCGGTCACACGCTGGGTCAGCGGCAGGGTACCGATCGAGGAACGGGACACGAAGCCCAGCTGAACGGCAGGCCAAACACCTGAGAAGTACTGCTTGACGGACAGGCCATGGGTCTTGATCAGGACCGGGTAAACCACGAACAGGACCAGTGCCAGACCAACATAGATGGCCACAGTGAACTTGCCCAGTGAGCCGATGGTGGTCCAGCCGTAGCTGGCCACGGCGTTGCCGATGAGGCCGACGGTGCCGATCGGGGCCAGACGGATGATCCACCACAACACCTTCTGGATGACGGCAAGTGCGGAGCCGTTGAGCTTCAGGAACGGATCGGCAGCCTTGCCGACCTTCAGTGCGGCAATGCCGATGACAATGGCAATGACCAGGATCTGCAGGACATTGAAATTAACACTAGTGACCAGGTCGCCGGAGTCGGTGGCCTTGGTGGAAGCGCCCAAGCCCAAGAAGTTGGACGGGAACAGGCCGATAAGGAAGGCCCACCAGTCGCCCGTCTTGCCCGAATAGTCCTTGGGTGTTGCGGTGCCAGTACCGGCGCCGGGCTGGAAGATAGTGCCCAGTGCAATGCCAATGATCACGGCGATGAGGGCGGTGATGGCGAACCAGAGCAGGGTGTTCCACGCCAAGCGGGCCGCGTTGGTGACTTGGCGCAGGTTGGCGATGGAGGAAACTACTGCCGTGAAGATCAGCGGCACAACGGCCGCCTTCAAGATTGAGACGTAGCTGGAACCGATGAGGCCCAGCGTGGTGATGAGGCCATTGCTTTCGGTCTCGGGATCGACGGCGATCTGGCGGGCGACCAGACCCAGGACGAGGCCGAGAACCAGGCCGGCAATGATTTGTACGCCGAAGGAGCTTGCCCATTTGGGCAGCTTCGACACTTTGGGAGCGCTTGCTGTGGAAGTCATGAATCAACGGTAAGCGGCGGAACATAGCACGCTGAAATTAGTGTTTCCCCTTGTTACGGATCGCAAATGCAATTGTTACGCGACTATTTGGCGACTGCAGTGACTCCACAGTGAAAAAGGACGGTGCCTGCGTCAAAGCGGGTCGTGTGAAAACCCACTAATTGCGCAAACACCGTCTCTTTTTGCCTGACGTGCCAAAAGCAATGACGTGTCAAAAGCCATGACGTGCCAAAAGCTCAGTCCAGCAACGCCATCTTGAGGGTGTCCAGACCCACCGAGCCAAGGTTCAGTGCCTGGGTGTGGAAGTCCCGCAGCGAAAAAGCATCGCCGTCACGGGCAGCACGGGCGTCCCGGGTGTCCTCCCACAGCCGTTGCCCCAGCTTGTAGGACGGGGCCTGGCCCGGCCAGCCCAGATACCGGTTGAATTCAAAGTCCAGCTGGCCCGCGGAGATGTCTATATTGGCCTTGAGGAAGTCAAATCCCGTTTTAGCGGTCCATGTCCCGGTACCCCAGCGGGCGGGGATGGCCAGTTTCAGGTGCACACCGATGTCAAAAACCACCCGGGCCGCGCGCATCCGCTGGCCGTCGAGCATGCCCATCTTGTCGCCAGGGTCGGCGAGGTAGCCAAGGTCGTCCATGAGTCGTTCTGCGTACAGCGCCCAGCCTTCGCCATGGCCGGAAACCCAGCAGACGTTGCGCCGCCACTCGTTCAACAAGGCCGATTGGTACGTCGCCGTGGCCACCTGCAAATGGTGGCCGGGAACGCCCTCGTGGTACACCGTGGTGGTTTCCGCCCACGTGGTGAAGGAGTCCTCGCCCTCAGGAACCGACCACCACATGCGCCCCGGCCGGGAAAAGTCTTCCGACGGGCCCGTGTAGTAGATGCCGCCGTCCTGAGTGGGTGCGATACGGCATTCCAGGGTGCGCATGATCTCAGGGATGTCGAACTGGGTGCCGGCCAGTTCGGCCAGGGCCGTGTCCGAGAGCTGTTGCATCCACTCCGTCAACGCCTTCGTGCCGTGCAATTGTCGTTCCGGATCCGCATTGAGCAGGACCTTCGCCTCGTCAATCGAGGCGCCCGGCTTGATGGCCTCAGCCACAATTTCCTGCTCGGCGATGATTCGGTCGAGCTCGGCCACGCCCCAGGCGTAGCTTTCCTCCAGATCGATGGTTGCGCCTAGGAACGAGCGGGAGGCGAGCTGGTAGCGTTCCCGGCCCACTGCATCCTCCTGCGGCGCCACCAGCAGGAGTTCCTCGCGCAGGAAGGTGACCAAGGCGCCATAGCCGCCCCGAGCCAATTCCGCATTGGCGAGCAGCGCGGCGGTGAGGTCGGCAGGGAGGCCCGTGCCGCCGTCGTCCGTTTCAGGGGAGGGAGCCAGCGCCGCGGACTGTGCCAGCGTGACGAAGAAACCGTTGGCTCCGGCATGCCGTTCGCACTGCTCGACGACGATTTTCACCTGCCGCGCCGCAGCCACCAAACCGCGCTCGGCCCCGGCCCGCAGGGAGGCGATGTAACCGTCCACCGCAGCAGGGACATTGGCCAGCCGGTCCGCGATGTGCTGCCAGTCCGTGACGGTTGCGGTGGGCATGAGATCGAAAATGGCCCGAATTTCCTGGGCCGGTGAGGCAATGTTGTTCAGTTCGGCGAGCGGCCAGCCACTGTCGTGGAGCTCGACGTCAAGGCCCAGCCGCTCCGTCATGGCATGCGCGGTGACGGCATCGACGTCGTCAATTGGCTGGGCCTGGGCCAAGGCGGCGAGGGTTTCCCGCGCGGCGTCCGCCAATGCGGCCAGGCCGGCGGGGGAGTGGTCCCGGTACTCACTTTCGTGCCCGGGCCGCCCCAACTGCGTGGCAAATCCGGGATCCAGCGCAAGCAGCGTCTGGGCGTAGTCGTTGGCAATCCGGTCGATGGCGGTGGCGGCACGGGCCGGCGCTGGCGAAGTCATGCCAACGAGCCTACTCGCCTACCGCGCCGAACGCCGCCAGGAACCTGCCCCGGGCTTCGGCGGCAAATTCAACCGGGCACGCCGGGCCCAGTGCTGGGTGGGGGCCCTGGTGGTGCCGCCATCATCTCCCGACTGCAGGGCAAGTACGACGGCGGTCACGGCGGCAAGTTCCTCGGCGCTGGGATTTCCGCGGGTCACGTTGAGCAACGGCTCCGCGGCAGTCTCAGCGGCAGGGGTCGCGCCAGGGGCCTGCGAGATTAGGGGGTCATGGGGGATCACAGTGGGATGTTCCCATGCTTCTTGGCGGGCAGGCTGGCGCGCTTGTCGCGCAGTGCACGCAGGCCCTTGATGAGCTGGATGCGGGTGTCGGACGGCGCGATGACAGCGTCGACGTAGCCGAGTTCGGCAGCCTGGTAAGGGTTCAGGAGCTCGTCTTCGTAGTCGCGGACGATTTCTGAACGGCGGGCCTCAACGTCGCCGCCTTCCGCCTCCACGGCTGCCAAGTCGCGGCGGTACAGGATGTTCACGGCACCCTGGGCGCCCATGACGCCGATCTGGGCAGTGGGCCAGGCCAGGTTCAGGTCGGCACCGAGCTTCTTGGAGCCCATGACGATGTACGCGCCACCGTAGGCCTTGCGGGTGATGACCGTCAGCTTGGGCACTGTGGCTTCGGCGTAGGCGTAGAGCAGCTTGGCGCCGCGGCGGATGATGCCCTGGAATTCCTGGTCCTTGCCGGGCAGGAAGCCTGGGACGTCCACCAAGGTGATGATGGGGATGTTGAAGGCGTCGCAGTTGCGGACGAAGCGGGCAGCTTTTTCGGAGGCGTTGATGTCGAGGGTGCCGGCGAACTGCATGGGCTGGTTGGCGACGATGCCGACCGTGTGTCCCTCGATGCGGCCATAGCCGATCATGACGTTGGGTGCGTACAGCGCCTGCATTTCCAGGAAGTGCTCATCATCAAGAATCTGCTCGATGACGGCGCGCATGTTGTAGGGGTGGTTGGCCGAATCGGGGATCAAGGTGTCGAGGTCCAGGTCGCCGGGCTCGAGTTCCAGCTCCTGCTCGTGCTCGTTGACCGGTGGCTCGGCCAGGTTGTTCGAGGGGAGGAAATCCAGGAGCTCGCGGACAAACTCGATGGCGTCGGTTTCGTCTGTGGCCAGGTAGGTGGAGGTTCCCGTGGTGGTGTTGTGTTGGCGGGCACCGCCCAGGGTCTCCATGTCCACGTCTTCGCCGGTGACTGTCTTGATGACGTCGGGTCCGGTGATGAACATGTGGCTGGACTTGTCCACCATGACGACGTAGTCAGTCAGTGCGGGGGAGTACGCGGCGCCGCCGGCGCAGGGCCCCATGATGAGGGAGATCTGCGGGATGACGCCGGATGCGTGCACGTTGTTGCGGAAGATGTCCGCGAACATGGCCAGTGAGGCCACGCCTTCTTGGATGCGGGCGCCGCCGCCGTCGTTGATGCCGACCACGGGGCAGCCGTTGCGCAGGGCGAATTCCTGGACCTTGACGATCTTCTCGCCGTTGACCTGGCTCAATGAACCGCCATAGACGCTGAAGTCCTGGCTGTAGATGGCGACAAGACGGCCATCCACTGTGCCATAGCCGGAAACGACACCGTCTCCCAGAGGCTTCTTCTTTTCCATGCCGAAGGCGTGTGAGCGGTGCACGGCAAGGGCGTCAAACTCTACAAAGGAGTCCGGATCGACGAGGAGGTCGATGCGCTCGCGGGCCGTGTTGCGGCCCTTGGCGTGCTGCTTTTCAATGGCGGCCTCGCCGGACGGCTTTTCAGCCTGAGCCATCCGGTCACGGAAATCGGCAATTTTGCCTGCTGTTGTCGATAGATCGTGGCTCATTGATACTCCGGCTCGATAGTGTGGAAATTTTCAACCCTTCATAGGAAACGCACAAAAGGGCAATCACTACTGACAGTCTAATGACGATATCTGCCCCTGCATGTGTAGGAACCCTACAAAGTCGCCTGAAAAGAATCTCGCGTTTTAGCCCAGTGGCCGGGTTTTGTGTCAGCGGTTGTTTTTACTGAGGCCGTGGTGGTAATTGTTGCGGCGTGGTTTTTGGCTGCGGTCCATGACATAGGGCGGGGTGTACCAGGGAGTGCCGTCGATGAGTTTGACGCTCCAGTCGCTTTGGTGGAGCAGGGTGTGGTGGCGGCTGCAGAGCAACACTGCGTTGTTCAGATCTGTTTTCCCACCGAGTTGCCAGGGCTGTATGTGGTGGCCCTCGCACCGGGTGGCCGGGTCCCGGCAGTCGGGGAAGGAACAACCCAGGTCGCGGGCGTAGAGGAGTTTGCGTTGGGCCAGGGTGAAGAGGCGTTGGGTGCGGCCTGCATTGATGATGTTCTGCCCGTCGCCGTAGACGAAGCGGGTGGTTTCGGCATCACACAAGGAGTCGGCGAACAGGCCCAGCGGCATAGGCCCGCTGTGGGTGGTGTACGCGGTCCCGCACCCGTCGGTGCGATGCAGGTCTTCCTCGCTGCAGCTGATGATCAGCTGGGTGCGTAGGCCACCGTTCATCGGCAGGGTCCCGGTGCGAGCGGCGAGTTTCACGCAGGCAATCAACCCGTCAAGAACCTTCTGCCCGTGCGTGCGCGTGTCCCTGGTGGCCGGGTCGGTGCTGTCGGGGTCGGTGGAATCCAGCCCGGGCATGTCCTGCTCACTGCCCGGGGCCGGCACCCAGGCCCCGTCGATCAGCCGCGGCCACGGCATTGATGCCTCTTCCGCAGCGTCGTCGTGCCGGGGCTCGCCGAGCCGGCCACCGTCCCATCCCGGCCCAAACCCCTCATCCCGTGCCGGCCCATCATCCGGTGCCGGCCCGTGATCCGCTGATGCCCCGTTGTTCGGAGGCGCTGTGCCGTTTGCCCCGCCAGCTGCTGTTGGCACTGCTGCTGGTGCATTGGTAGTGGCGGTTCTGGATGGTCCCCGCATCCAGGGTGATGGCGGCGGTGGTGGTGGTGGCGGGGTTTCTTCCCAAATGTTGAAGTCGCCGGTGGTGGAGGGTGTCCACAGGCCTGTGGTGGTGGGTTGAGGTCCGAACCAGAACCAGTCATCACCCTCATAGACCGGCGGCACAGCGTTCTCGGGTGCTTCCGGTGGGCGTGGCGGGATCTCCCAATCCTCTAACCGGCGACCCCACCCAGCGTCGGCCCCGGCGTACCAGGTCTCACTCCACCCCGGGATCCCTCGCGAGGATTCCAGCGCATCATCCGGCCCCGACTCAGGCCGCACCGGTGGATCCGGTGGATGCGGTGGTTCCGGTGGTTCCGGCCACGCAGCGGGTTGCGGTGGCTGCAGCCGGTCAGGTAGTTGTGGCTGACCGAGTGGTTGCGGACCTGGCTGCGCCGCGCCCCAGGCCCCGGGACTGCGGGAACCGTGGGGGCTTGCCACCGGATCCGCGAAACGCCCACCCTCATCACTGCCCGGAATGTGGTCATCGTCATCACCCTCAGGGATCACATCACCATCACCATCACCATTGCCATTGCCAATGCCGTTGCCTGACTGTTGGTAGCGGCCATCATCGGCACCGTCGCCACGCCCGTTGCCACGCTCGTCACCACGCTCGTCGCCACTGTCCTCATTGCCGCTGTCGTCACGCCCGTTGCCGTTGTCGTCACCATCAGTGTTGTTCTCCGGGGCGGTGGTGTTGAAGAAGGTGGCCAGGTCTTCGAGGTGATCCAGCAACGATTCCTGCCCGTCCTCACCGGCATCATCACCTGCGCGATCATCGGCACCAGCGGAGCTGTCGCCACCCTCGCAGCCGTCGTTATTAATGCTGTTGATGTCTTTGTGTTTGTTGGGGTTGGTGTCACTGGCGATCGCGGCCATGATCTGCTCGTATTGCTCGATCGTGCACGCACCATAGATGGTGACCAGCCCGCGCCGGGCCCGACGGAAGAACAAGCCCTGCTTGGCCCGCAGATCCGAGGCGGAGGGCTTGTTCCCGTCCGGATCAATCACGCTCATGATCCGGTTCCCGAGCTGCCGCACGAAGTCCGGGTCGTGGTCCCTGGCCGCGTCGAGGAGGTCCTGCTCGACCGCGGCGCACACCTCCTGGGTGATCCGCCCGTCATGGGCCAACCGGTCCGCGTCCGCGACGAAACCCAACACCATGCCGGCTTGTTCCTGGGAGATCGCACCCTCAAAGAACGTCTGCCCCACCCCCGGGTGCGCGGCAGGGGCGGCCTGGCCGGTCATCCCATCGACCACCGGCAGCACCTGGGCGGCAACATGGATCCGCTTGCTCGCCTCCCGGGCACTTAGTCGCAGGGACTGCACCAGCAACGACACCGCACCCTTGGCACCCGTCTCAGCGAAACGCCCCGCAGCCACCCGCTGGGCCAAATCACCAGCGACTTGCACCGAGATTCCTTGGGCAACCCGTAACAGGGCCTCCACATCCTGCGCCACAACTACACACCGGGCATCAGAGTAGTCAGCCACAGGCAACGGCAACCCCACACCAGACGCCGGGCCAGACCGTGCTTCAGAATGGTTGATGGAATCAGAGGGCAGAGAAGTTTCAGGGGTGTCGGGGTTCAGGGCCGCGGCAAGATTCAGGAGCTGGTGAACAAGATCACCAACCCGCACATCCCCTGAATCGGAGCCAGAAATATCCGGCTCCTGCACCGTTTCTCTCATACATACATTCTAAAGCAAGGGTCTGACATTCCTCCAGACACCCCTGACCAGTTGGGAACAACCACACCCCCAACCACCCCTGGGGAGGAACCAAGCGGCAACAGATCTCAGCCCTGAGGCGGATCCAGTGTCCCCTGCGCCGGATAGGATTGGAGGCATGACCGGCTCTACAACTTCATCCGACCAGCACGGTCAGACCGAACCCCAAAATATCCAGGCTCAACCCCTGAAAGTCGCGCCCCAGCCAACTATGGCCCTGCCAACAGAGCGTCTGCCAACAGCGCCCCTCGATCCTGCCCGCCTCAAGGCTGCGTTGATGCATCCACAAGGTGACTTTGGCCGTGTCGAGGTGGTTGCCTCGGCAGGCTCCACAAATACGGACTTGGCTGCCGGTGCCGCAGACCCTGAGCAATTCTGGCCGGACCTGAGCGTCTTGATCGCGGATGCACAGCCAGCAGGCAAAGGCCGGCTTGGGAGGGCCTGGGAAGTTCCGGCCGGAGCCGCCATGATTTCAAGCGTGCTCGTTTGGCCGGGCGAGCAGCAGGCAACAGGCACCGCGGCAACACCAGACTTTGCATCCTCAGGCTACGGTTGGCTGTCCATCCTCGCCGGCGTGGCCCTGTGTGAAGCCTTGCTTTCCCTCACAGGCGTGCCCACGGAACTGAAGTGGCCCAACGACGTGGTGTCCGGCGGGCGAAAACTCGCGGGAATCCTCGCCCAAGTCGTGCCAGTAAAAGCGCAAACAGCAGCGGAACTCCAAGCAACAGCGAGAACTACAGCAAGATCAACACCAACTTCACCCACAGCAGTGGCAACGCCGGGCACTCAGGCGGGGTTCGGCGTCGTAATCGGGGCAGGCGTGAATGTCAGCCTGTCAGCGGAAGAGCTACCCACGGAACGGGCCACCTCGTTGCTGCTGGAGGGTGCAACCACACTGGACCGCAACGAACTTCTTGCCGCGTATCTGAACAAATTCGCCGCCCGCTATCGCGACTTTGTCAGCGTCGGCGGAGATGCCCAAAAAGCCATGGCCGGCGGGCAAAGCATGGTGGAACTCGCGGAGGCGCACCTCAGCACTTTGGGCCAGGAAGTGCGTGCGGAGCTGCCGGGCGGAACCATGCTGCGCGGGACCGCCGTGGGACTCGGCACCGACGGGGGGCTGGACATCCGCGACGCTGCCGGGCAAATGCACCACGTCAGTGCCGGGGATGTGATCCACCTGCGTCGCACCACAGCCGATGGCACGGTGAAATATGCATAAATGGTTGTTGGAGGGCGAGCAGGTGGAAATTTGCTGCCGGCCCCATTCGCGCATCCTGGTTTGGCCCATTACGGTAGGGCTGCTGGTCATCCTGTTGGGATCGGCTGCTCTGGCAAAATTGCAGCCGGGACCATTTTCACACTGGGCGCCCGGCATGGAACCATGGCGTGAACCGGCGTTGGTGCTGCTGGTGGTTGCCGGCGGCCTCACACTGCTGCTTTATCCGGTGCGGAGGGTCTGGCGGTGGGCCTGGACACGCTACTTTTTGACCAGCCAACGCCTGCTGGTGCGGCGCGGACCCTTTGGCCGTTTCATCGCCATTCATTCCATGGAACAGATCCAGGAGGTCCGGCCCGTGCAGAAGTGGCGGCAAAAGATGGCTGGATCCGGTGACCTGCAGCTGCACATGTACAGGGGGCCCATACGGACCTTGGCTGAAGTTCCGGCTCTGACACGCTTTAATAAGGAGACCCAACAAGCCTGGATAAAGGTTTTCCGGACTTCCGTGGCGTCGATTCAGCAAACGCCCCAGCCGGGGGACTACGCTAGTGAAGTTGGTATGAGAGAGAAGGGGCTGCGCAAGCTTGGAAGAGACCACTGATCCAACCGAGCCTCTGTTGCCTCCCGCGTCACGACACCAGACGCGTGATCTGGAAACACAGCTACTCGGCGGCGAACGGACGCTCAGGCGCCGCGAAGTCGCCGCCGGTGCCGGCGTTTCATTGCTGTCGGCACGCAAAATTTGGCGTGCCATGGGATTCCCCAACTTGGGGGACGACGACGTCGCATTCACCGAGCGTGACAAGGACGCCCTAAAAACGGTGGTCACCATGGTCCGCGAAGGCCTCCTGACGGAGGAGACCGCCATTTCCGTCACCCGCTCGATCGGGCAGATGACTGACCGCATGGCGGTATGGCAGATCGAGGCGCTCGTTGAAGACCTGGTGGTGGAACACGGTGTCAGTGACGCCGAAGCCCGCCGCGCAGTCGTCTCTGAGCTGCCCAACTTGATCGCCCCGCTGGAAGAACTGCTGGTGTACTCGTATCGGCGCCAACTCAATGCAGGCATCCAACGCCTGGCAGTGCGTGCCGAAGAAGGCCTGGCCTCCAGTGAGCTGGGACGTGCCGGTGACGAAGACGACGCGCCGCTGCCTCTGGCCCGTGCCGTGGGCTTCGCCGACCTTGTCAGCTACACCTCCCTGTCCCGGCGGATGAACGAAAAAACGCTGGCTCGCCTCGTGCAGCGCTTTGAAAACATTTGCGCCGAAATCATCAGCGTCGGTGGCGGCCGGCTGGTCAAAACCATTGGCGATGAAGTCCTCTTCAACTGTGAAACCCCGGTTGCGGGCGCCCAAATCTCCCTGGCACTGGCCGAGGCCATGGCTGCCGATGACTTCCTGCCCGAGGCCCGCGTCGCCATGGTGTGGGGCCGGGTGCTCTCCCGCCTGGGCGACATTTACGGACCCACCGTCAACCTTGCAGCACGCCTGACATCGTTGGCGCAACCGGGAACCGTGCTGATTGACTCCGTGACGGCTTCCGCCCTGACCAACGACGACAGGTTCATCCTGACCCAGCTCCCCGTGGAAAACGTCCGCGGTTTCGGCGAAATTGCCCCCGTGCTGCTGGGACGCGGCAAGGGCCAGGGGATTGTCGTCGACTGACCTTCGCATCGCCGGCGGCATGTTCCTTAAGTACGACGGCGCGTCCCGGCTGCCGCTGGCTGCTTCCCGGCTGCCGCAGGGTTGGGTAGTGAGCCGGGGCCGCTGTTGGGCATGAATCAGCGCGTCAGCGCGTCCTGCCGGCGACAAGGCGGGCCAGATAAGCGATGATGACAGGGTCACCCTGGCTGATCCCCAACAGGGAGAAGCATTCGACGCCGGACGCCTCAACCACCGCTTCCAGGTCGCCCACCCATTCCCGAAACCCCAGGCTCGGATAGTTTCGGTCCGAGAGTCCGAGAGTCCGAGAGTCCGAAGCCGCGTTCGTCGTATGTCGCCGTGGTGTGTTCGGAGCTGAGAAATTCCAGCCAGTGTCGCCACACCGGAGACGCCCAGTCCCGCACCAGATTCGCCAGCAAATCCGCGGCCTGTTTCTGGCGGCACCGGCCTTGCCGCCGCCGCATGGAAAGGGCTGGGTGCCATGATCGCCCTGGTCCTGGTCCTGGTCCTGGCCCGTGGCCCTGGCCGCGGCACTGCGGCCGGAGTACCGTAAGAATCCAGCGGCGAAGTAGCAGGGCAGCATCTTTGAGCCGTTCGGCATATTGGAGGCCATCACGCCATGAGGACCCACAGTCAGGCAGGGGATTACCAGGCAGCGCTGGACCGTGCACATGCGCACGCAAGCGGCTGGCTCGAGTCCTTGCCAACACGTCCCGCCGGGCCCCGGATCGACGCCGACGCGCTCCTGGCCCAGTTCTCCGAACCCCTGCAGGAGCAACCCATGGACCCGGCCGCCGTCGTCGATGAGCTGGCACGCCTGGCCGAACCCGGGCTGATGGCGATGCCCTCGGGCCGGTTCTTCGGCTGGGTCATTGGCGGCACGCTCCCGGCTGCCATGGCCGCCGACTGGCTGGTTAGCGCCTGGGACCAGAATGCGGCCATGCGCTATGCCACCCCGGCCACCGCAGCAGCGGAAGAGGCTGCCGGTGTCTGGCTGCTGGAACTGCTGGGGCTGCCCGCCGGAGCCGACGTCGGCTTCACCACCGGGGCAACCGGGGCCAACTTCGCCGGCCTGGCCGCTGCACGGGCGCATGTCCTTGACCTGGTCGGCTGGGACCTTGCCACGGATGGGTTGTCAGGTGCCCCCAGGGTGCGGGTCCTGGTGGGCGCCGAGCGACATGCCTCCATTGACATGGCGCTGAAATATCTGGGTCTGGGCAAACCGGCCGAGGTCGCTGTCGACACGCAGGGCCGCATGCTGCCCGCCGCCCTCGCCGAAGCGATGGACGCCGGAACCGGCCCGGCAATTGTCTGCCTGCAGGCGGGAAACCTGCATTCCGGCGCGTCGGATCCCATGGCCGAGACCGCTGCGATTGCCCACAGGCACGGGGCATGGGTGCACGTTGACGGCGCGTTTGGGCTGTGGGCTGCGGCTAGCCCGACGCACCGCCACCAGCTGGCCGGCCTTGCGGACTGTGACTCGTGGGCCACCGATGCACACAAGACCCTCAACGTTCCTTACGACTGCGGCGTGGTCATCGTCTCGGCGCCTGAACCTCTTCGGTCAGTTTTCGGCGTGCACACCAGTTATCTCGTCTCAGACGACCACGGTCCCGGCGACCCCTTCGAAAAGGTGCCGGAGTTTTCGCGCCGGGCCCGCGGCGTGCCGGTTTGGGCGGCCCTGCGTTCCCTGGGCACGTCCGGCGTCGTGGCGCTGGTTGACAGATTGGTGGCCCATGCCCAGGCCTTTGGGGCTGCCCTGTCCCGCCTGGACGGTGTTGAAGTGCTTAACGACGTAGTCTTCACCCAGGTATGCGTGAGTTTTGGATCCGATGCGCGCACCCGCCGCATCATCGCCAGGATCATCGCCGACGGCACCACCTGGATGTCCGGCTCGCGCTGGGCCGGGCGGGACATCCTGCGTATCTCGGTGAGCAACTGGGCTACGGACGACGACGATGTGGCGGCGTCCCTGGCCGCCGTCGCGCGGGCGGTCGCCGCCGAGGACGCGGGCGCAGGCATGAAACCCGTCCGATTGTCCCCGCAATGAGTTTGCGGGCGGCGGGGAGAGATGGTTGTCTCCAGCCTCACCGTTCGTCTGAAGCACGACGGCGGGAGGCCCCCTTCACGGGGGAGGGCGAGTTCTAGCGGTCGTACTTTGGGCAGGTGCAACGGGCCCAGCAGCGGCCGGCCGGGTCGCGAGCCGGGACAGGTCAAGACGGTTGGCGGCACCCGTCTTGCGCAGCAGGTTGGAAATGTGCGAGCTCACGGTTTTCTCGCTGATCACCAGGGATGCGGCAATCTCCGCATAGGTGCGTCCGGCGACGACGTATTCGAGAATCTCACGCTCTCGAGGGGTGAGCCCGGGCAGTGTGGCATGGGCCGCCGCCGAATCGCGGACGATTGGGCGGTCGACTGTGATCCGGGCGCGCGTGGCAAGTTCACGCAGCTGTTCCTGGATCGGCCCTGCCCGGAGTTCTTCGGCCAGATCGAGCCCACGGCGGAGGACGGCGGCAGCCAGCCCACGCTGTGCGTGTCCGTGCAACAGCAGCGATTCCACGGCCCGCCAACAGGAGTAGGCCTCCTCCCAGCGCAGGGTTGCCGCGTGGCAGGCGTCGGCTGTCCGGATCCAGTCCGTAGCGTTGTCCGCACACTCGCGGGCCCGGCCAACTTCGGCGACGTACAGCAGGTCGAGTGCCGCCAGCTGCAGGGTGTACAACACGGTTGTTTCACCAACATCCCGCAGCGTGATGGGGAACCGCTGCACCAGCTCGTCGGTCAGCGCAGCCAGGGCGGCGGTGGGGGCCCCTTCATCCTTGGCCAGCCGGATGCTATCCGCGAGGGAACGGGCGGCAAGGGGGATCAGCCATTCGCACATGGTGGGGGCCAGCCCGTCCGCGGTCGCCCCGATCATCGCCGCGGCGTACGCCGCCTCAGGCTGTCCGGCAGCCAGGCAAATTTCGGCGCGGATGGCATCGAAGTCAAGGTTGGTGAACGCGGATTTCTGTGAGTACAGTTCCTCGGCGCGGGCAAGGTGTGACTGGGCCTCATCCGTCCGGCCCTGCCAGGCCGCGAGCCTGGCAGCCGTCAGGCGGGCGGCTACGTCGCCCATCGTGCCGGGATCCGAGCCAAGCGCTATGCGCAGGGCCTGCTCGCATTCCCGCCACTGCCCGATGGCCAGGTAGCTGCCCGCCTCGTCGGCGGCCATTTTGGCGATGTACACGTGCGGTGCACCGAGCCTGGCCAGTTCCTGCCTCCCTGCACGCATGAGATCGGCAAATACCTGGCTGGTCCACGTCTCAGTGGCATTGGCAAGCCACATCGTAGCGTGGACAAAGGCCCAGAACTCGCGGGCCTGCACGGCGGCAGCCATGCCCTCGGTGGCAAAGGCCCGAGCCCGCCGTGCAGACCCTTTGGTCAACGCCGTCATGGAGTTCGCCGTCAGTGCGTAGGACAGTGCGCGGGGATTGCCGGCGGCCCGGGCAATGGTGAGGGCCCGCACGGCGTGGCTTTCCGCCTCGGCCTCGTCCTTCCACACTCCAACATGGGCCAGCTCGGCCAGTGCAAGCGCATGCTGCCAGCTTTCCGGCTCGACGGCGGTGAGCCGCACCGCCTCGCGCATCTCGCCGAGGGTCATGAAGGAACGTCCCATGGAAAAGCGCAGGTGCGCGCGCCGCACCAGCAGTTCGCCCGCTTCCAGGGGCCTGGTGCCGATGTCGGGACCGGACAACAGTGCCTCCACCGCCTCCAGCTCTTCGTCCATGGAGCCTGTCTCCGCTGCGGCAGCCCGCAGCCTGGACCACAATTCCTGCTGGCTCTCCACTGCGTCCGGCAGGCCGCTGCGCAGCCCCACTGCGCGTCGCAGCAGGCGCAGCATCTCGGCCGTCCCGCCTGCGTGCCCCGCGGCTGCGGATGCACGCAGGGCCCACCGGTAGGCGTCGCCGGTGTGGCCCGATGTGTAATGGTGGTCTGCCAGTGCCGCGAGCGAGGCAAAATCCGGCGCTTCATGGTCTGCCAGCCGGTTCTCCTCATGGGCGGCGAATGCGCCATGCCAACGGATCCGCTCGTCCGCGTCCAGGCGCTGCTCAAGCACCTCGGCGATCAGGGGATGGTGAAACCACCAGTGCGTTCCGTCCAGGCTGCATTCGACGATGCCCGCGTCGGCCGCTTCGTGCAGCAGCGCCAGGACGCCGTCGGGCAAGCCCTTCGGCCGTGCGACGGCGCCGAGGTCCTCCGCTCGCACCGGCCGGCCGCCGACAGCCATGAGCTGTGTGAGCCGCCGCGACCCGGCAGACAGGCCACGCCAGGAGCGCAGGACCGCTGCCTTGAGGTCGGAGGGCAACTCGGCCGGCAAATGGCGTGCATCGGGTTTCAAGCCCGCGACCACCAAGCGGTTGAGGTAGGCGTTTCCGGCAGTGTGCGTGAAGATTTCCTGCAGCAGCGACTGGTGCGGGGGCGCGCCCAGCAAATGCGCCAACTGGGCCTCGGTGTCCAAGCGGTCGAAGGGGTGCAATCCCAGCCAGTCGATGCGGGGCAGGCGCCGGATGTCGGCGAGCCAGCGGTGCAGCGGGTGGGCTTCGTCAACCTCGCCGGTGCGCAGGGTGGCGATGATGGCCAGGCGCCGGTTGGTCGGGCCGGCGATCAGGTACATCAGCACATCCAGGGTGCTTTGGTCTGCCCACTGCAGGTCGTCAATGACCATCACCACCGGCCGGCGCAGGCAGAGCTCATCAAGCCAGACATCAATCGCGACGGGTACATCGTGTGGCACTTCGCCGGCTTTTGGCAGCGTCGGTCGCGCATCGCCGTCGAACCGGGGAGCGGCGCGGAAGGCCGATCGCAGCGCAAGGAACGGGACCGTCATTGACGCCAACGGCAGGCAGGCCCCGGCGAAGACCCATGCCGCGAGGCCAGGGGCATTGCACGCGTGCTGCACCAGGGCGGTTTTTCCGACGCCGGCATCACCGGAGACCACGAGCGTGCCGGCCGTGCCTGCCGCAGCGCCAGCCAAAAAGCCGCCAAGGAGGCCCAGCTCCGTTGCCCGCCCAACAATGTCCGCGCCGTCAGCGCCCGCGTATTCGCCCACCCTATAAGTTTCGCACCGCTACGCCCGGCGGGCGTGGAATATCAGGGTTTTTCCTAATTTCCTGAGGGGCAGTTCCGGATGCTGTGCAGCCGATCCGGGAGGAGGGTTGAGACATCAGATCCACATCCAATGAAAGGCAAGAACATGCATGTTACACATCCTGCACCGCGGTGGGCGGGACTTGCCGCCGCCGCGCTGCTCCTGGCCTTCGTGGCACCTGGGCCTGCTGTTGCTCGACAGGATCCGGGAACGACCGGGGCAATCGTGCCGGTGTTGACGGGCCAGCAGTGCCCGTTGACGCGGATCGGCACTCAATTGCTCCGCTGTGACGCCCTCACGGGGGCCGGGGTCCCTGCCCCGTCCTGGGTGCCCGAGAGCTGAAAGGGACCGCGCACGCCGCCCGGCACGGGCCGCGTGCGCGGTCCCGGCAGCACCGTGGGCTCGGTCTGGACCACGTCGAAGCCCGTTCCTGCAACGGCCTCCTCCACCACCCCTGGAACCCGCGCAATCCCTTGGGATTCCGGGGAAGTTGGTGCCGCACCAACACCCCGGCCCAAGGTGAGTCAATGTCGCATTACCGCCCGACAATTAGGCCATCATATGGAGCAACCCGTTATGATGCTTAGGGTGGCCTGCGGTTGTGGGCCGTTTCTGGGGTGGGTTTCAGGCTTTACCGTGGTTCAGACGATAAATAAGGTTTCACATGGCATTGAACGATCTGTTCACCAAGTCCACAAGCAAAAAGCAGGTTTTGACGGCGTCGGCTGCCATCATGCTGTCGGCGGCAGTGGTGACAGGCGCCATCGTGTATCCGGGCTTTGCCACCGCGGATGTGGACCTCAATGACGGCAGCGTGTGGGTCACGAACCGCGCCGACGGCCTGGTGGGCCACCTCAACGGCCAGTCAAAAGTACTCGACGGCGGGTTCACGGCGACAACCACCAATTTCGATGTCATCCAGAACGCCAACAATGTCTTCATGAGCTCCGATTCGGGCTCCCTTCTTAACACTGTCAGCGCACCCCTCATGGCCATGGAATCCGAGACCAACCTTGGCGGCGGCAAATACGCCTCACAGGGCACCAACATGGTCTCGTTGACGGATCCCAACCAGGGCAAGGTCTGGGCGCTGGAGAACGCCGCCGTCCAGGGATTCACCGACCAGGGCACCGTCCCCATTCTCACCGGGCTGGGCAGTGCGGTTTCCGTCACGGCCCCCAATGACACGATCTACACCGCCGACCCAGTGAAGGGTGAGCTCATCACCACGGTGGTGACCGGCAATGGTGCCGTCAGTTCGCAGGAGCGGACCACGGTGGCTGGCATGGCCGGCCTGGAGGACCTGCAGATCACGGTTGCCGGCGGCAAGCCGGTCACCTTCTCCGCCGAGGCCGGGAAAATGTTCCTCCCGGGGGACAAAATGGTTGAGCTGGAGAAGTCCGACGGCGGACTGCTCGCCCAGGCGAGCAGCGAAGGGGACTTTGTGGCCTTGGGGACGGCGACGGCGCTGATCACCCAGCCGCTTGATGGCTCGGCTGCGAAGGTGCTTTCGTTGCCGGAGGACGGCAGCGGCAGTGCTGCAGCACCCGTGGTGCAAAACGGTTGTGTTCATGCGGCCTGGTCTGGTGCCAACAAATATGTGCTGTCCTGCAACGGGGCAGGGGAGTTCATCGACATCCCCCAGGCCGCCGCCAATTCCAAGTTCGTGTTCCGCAAGAACCGTGACGTGGTGGTGCTGAACGATATCAACACCGGCAATGTGTGGCTGGTCAACCAGAACATGCTCCTCGTCAACAACTGGGACGACCTTAAAACGGACATGAAAAAGGCGGACGACGCCGAACACGATTCGGCAGACCCTAACGTGGTCAGCACGCTGCCCGACAGGACCAAGCCCAACCGGCCGCCGCTGGCCACCGCCGACGAGTTTGGCGTGCGGGCAGGAAAAACCACGATCCTGCCTGTGCTGTTCAACGATTCAGACCCCGACGGGGATGTGCTGAGCGTTGAACAACCCGCCGTGGATCCGTCCGTGGGTGCTGTCTCCTCAATTTATGACGGCACCGGACTACAGATCACGGTGCCGTCCGAGCAGGCCGGGTTCGCACAATTCAACTATGTCGCCAACGACGGACGCGGCGGCACCGCCCGCGCCGATGTCAGTGTCAGGGTGGTCCCGCCCGCTGAAAACACGGCACCGCGCACCATGCGCGATCAGATCCTGGTGGTGGAACAGGGCCGCACCATGAGCCAGAACATCCTGCTCGACTGGATCGACCCCGACGGCGATGACATCTTTCTGCGTGACGCCGTCTCCGACGATAATTCCGCCGTCATCAAGACCACCCCCGACGGTCAGCTGAGCTACACGGACGACGGCGAGGAAATCGGACTAAAAACCATGACCGTCACCGTCTCCGACGGGCTGGCCATCACCGAGGAAAAAATCAAGGTCAACGTCAAACCGGCAGGTGCCGTACCGCCGGTGGCCAACGCTGATTTCTTCCGTGCCATTGTTGGTGAACCGGTGGTTCTTGCACCGCTGAAAAATGACCAGGACCCCGCCGGTGGAACGCTGCGGCTGGCCAGCGTCTCCGCCGTGCCCAACGCCCAGATGTCAAAGATCACGGACGACGGAACCGTCACCTTCACCTCCAGCACCGCGGGTCCGGTCTACCTGGAATACCAGGTGACCAACGGGCCCATGAGCGCCACGGGCCTGATCCGTGTTGACGTGCAGGAAGCCAACAAGCAGGGGCTTCCCGTGGCCGTCAAGGACCTGGCCATGCTGCCCTCCGGCGGCTCGGTGCTGGTGGACGTGTTAGGCAATGACAGCGACCCGGCAGGCGGGGTGCTGGTGGTCCAGTCGGTGGAACTGCCTGGAGGATCACCTGTTTCGGCGACGATCATTGAACGCAATATCGTGAAGTTGACGGACCTGCGCGGCCTCAAGGACACCCTGAGCATCAAATACACCATCTCCAACGGGGCGGGCAGCGCCGTGGGCGAGATTTCCGTGGTCCGCATTCCTGCCCCCGACAAGCTGGAGTCGCCCAGGGTGGAACCCGACACGGCCCGGGTCAGGGTGGGCGATGTTGTGAACATCCCGGTGCTGCTCAACGACAGCGACCCCAACGGCGAAGTGCTGAAGGCTCCGGAGGTCATGGAAAGCCCCGATCCGGCCCTCGGCAAGCTCTTCACCGACCAAAACGAGCTGCGCTTCATCGCCGGGCCCACACCAAAAACCGTGCAAGGCGTGTACCGGGTGACCAACAGCACCGGCCAATACAACTCCGCCCCAGTCACCATCACCATCGTGCCCAACGACCCCGAGCACAACCAGCCGCCGGCCGCCAAAAACCTGACCGGCCGTGTCATCGCGGGTGAGCAGGTCCGCATCCTGGTGCCCCTGAACGGGATTGACCCCGAAGGCGACTCGGTGGAGCTGGTGGGCATTGACAAGGGCCCCTCGTTGGGAACTGCCGAAACCGGCAACGGCTTCATTTTTTACACCGCCGGTGGGAGCTCGGCCGGCACGGACTCTTTCACCTATAGGGTCCGGGACAGGCTTGGCGCGGAATCCATCGCGCGAGTTGATGTGGGTGTTGCGCAGCCGCTGAACATGAACCACCCTCCCGTGACCGAGGACGACTACATCACCATGCGTCCTGGGCGAAAGGTTGCCCTGGACGTGCTGCTCAATGACTCAGATCCCGACGGCGGCCAGCTAGGCCTCGTGAAGTCCGGCTTCCAGGGACCGGAGGAAATGCAGCCCTCGGTGACCGACAAGGGCAAGGTGCTGCTCACCTCACCCATGGAACCGGGCATCGCCACCATGATGTACACCGCGGCCGACAAATTTGGTGCCACAGCCACCGGCAACATCCGCATGACCGTGTCCCCGGACGCCCCGCTGAAGGCACCGGTCGCCCGTGACGACAGGGTCACGGTGCAGCAGATGCTGGGCAAAAACACGGTGGATGTTCCCGTACTGGAAAATGATGCAGACCCCGACGGTGTCACCGAGGAACTCAACGTTGCCGTGCAGGCGCTGCCGGGGGGAGCAGACACCACAGCCATCGTGACCTCCACGGGTGCCGTTCGCGTGGTGCTTGAACCCGGCGAGCAGTTGATTCCCTACACCGTGACCGACCAGGACGGGCTCACCTCAACAGCCATTATTTGGGTGCCGGGTCTGGACAAGCAGTATCCGGTGTTGAAAAACCATGACGTCATCCGGCTCACCGCCGGGGAGTCCGCCGTCATGATGCTCGCCGACTATGTGCAGGTCAGGGAGGGTAGGACGCCGCGGTTGACCGAGGCCTCAAAGATCTCACTCGTTGGGGCACCCAGCGCCAATGTCATTGAAGGCGACGGGGAGGGCATCAACTATGCTGCCGACATCACGTACTACGGTCCCGGCTCCATCACCTTTGAAGTCACCGACGGCACAGGCCCGGACGATCCCGAGGGCCTGAAGTCAACGCTGACAGTCATGACCCTCGTGGATCCGGCCCCCGCCAAGGAAGAGCCTGCGGCCCCTGAAGAGACGGTTCCGGCGGAGGAAAAGAAGGAAGAACCAAAGAAAGAGGAGAAGAAGAACACTCCTCCCACCTTCACCGGATCGATGCTGGAAGTTCCGCAGCAGGAAACCGTCAAGCTGGATGTTGGGCCGATGGCGTTCGACGTCGATCCCGGCGACAAGGACAAGTTCACGTTCGCGATGGTGGGCAACCAGCCGGCAAACTTCAAGGTCACTTTTGACGGCACAATGCTCACCGCCACGCAGAGCACCGGCACCAAGGTTGGCACCAAGGCCACCGTGCAGGTGAGCGTCAGCGACGGCAGCAACGATCCCGTCATTGCCGACGTGGCCTTGACCGCCACCTCATCGTCCCTGCCGCTGCCCGTGGCCAACCAAGACATCGTCAAGGACGGGCACGCGGGCCGAGAGGAAGTCATTAAGGTGCTGCTCAACGATGTCAACCCGTTCCCGGACACCCCGCTGAAGGTTGTTGACACCACCATCGAGACAGATCCCAAGGGCATCGTCGTCACTTTTGTCAACGACGCCGTGACGGTCAACACCGACGAGAACTACAAGGGCACCGTGGTGGTGAGCTACGTGGTCGAGGACAAGACGAAGGACAAGGACCGCCGGGCGAACGGGAAGATCCGTATCACCGTCAAGGGAAAGCCGGACTCCCCAAGCAAGCCGCAGGTCCTGGAGGAAAAGGACAAGGCGGTCCTGCTGACCTGGGATCCCCCGGCCGACAACGGCTCGCCACTGACCGGTTACACCGTGAGTTGGGCCGGCGGCTCGCAGAAGTGTGCCACCAACACCTGCACCATCACGGGCCTGGAAAACGCCGTGGAGTACAAGTTCAAGGCCACGGCAACCAACGCCGTCGGCGAATCGGATGCCTCACCGCTCTCGGTCGTGGCAGTGCCCGACCGCAGGCCGGATGCGCCGGGCGCCCCGGCCACGGCGTTTGGGGACCAGGCAGTGACGTTGACGTGGAACACCCCTGTGGGGGAGTTCTCGCCGGTCACAAAGTTCAACGTGGAGATTTCTCCTGCACCCGCAGGCCAGAACGCCCAGCGGACGGGAATGAGCGGGAACACGCTGACCTGGTCAGGCCTGAGCAACGGCACCGAATACCAGTTCCGCGTCCAGGCCGTGAACAGCGCGCCCCAGCCGTCCGAGTGGAGCCCTTATTCAGGGTCGGAAGTCCCGGCAGGCAAGCCGGCCGCGCCGGCGGCACCTACCGTGCAGGTGCTGGAGCGCGTTGGCAGCCAGAATCAGATCGGCGTCAACTGGGACATTCCCTTTGCCAATGGCGCCCAGATTGCCTCCTACATCCTGACCCAGTCCGGTGGCGGCGTGCCTGCCAGGACTTACCAGCCGACGACGAACAGCCAGACTGTTGCTGTCAGCAACTCCACCGAGCCGTACAGCTTCAGTGTTGTGTCGACCAACAAGGCCGGCAACAGCGACCCCAGCCCTGCCTCGACACCGCAACGCGCAGTGGGCAAGGTGGCCATGATGGCCCCGCCCAGCCTGGCGCTCGTCAATGAGGGCGGCGCCGGCGGGCAGGTGCAGCTCAGCTACACGCCGCTGGACGCCGGCCAACTCAGCGGCTACGCGGCTGACGAGGTCAGCTACTGCGTCAGCCTCTCAACTGGTGCCAATCAGTGCGGTGCCCCGTCAGGGGTCGTCCTGGCTTCACCCAATGGTGGCGACGTCACCGGAAATGTCTGGGCGGTTGCCTCCGCGGCAGGCATCGATTCCAAGGGTGATGCCTCACCGCCGTCGAACACTGTCACGCCGTTCGGGAACCCCGGCGCGGCCGGTGTGGGCGGCAGCAACGGTGCCCAGGACTCCCAAACCGTGAGTTACAGCTGGACCTTCCCCGCCGGGGCGGTCGACGTCGCCAAATTTGAGGTGCGCATCGGTGGTGGCGCATGGACAAGTAAGACTGGCAATGGCAGCGACAGCTATAACACGGGCGGCTACAGCAAGAGCGTCACCGTTGAAGCCCGCACCATGAACTCGGTGGGTACCTACGGTCCAGTGGCTTCGAAGGCGCTGGCGAGCGGTGCGAAGACGCCACCGCCGCCCAAGACCTTTGTCAAGGTTCAAAACGGTATCTGGCACTCCTGCACGGAAGGCCCCGGTGAGAGCTACAACTTCGCAGAGAACCCCACCAGGTGCGACGGCGTGGTGTCCAAGGGCGGCAACAACGACCTTGGCGGAAAATGGCTGGACACTATCGATGGCGAGGTCCAGGTGACCGGCTGCGCCCCCGGCTGGGCCGCCGCCTGGTATGTCATTGCCCCCGGCCAGCATCACGCGGGACGTTGGGTCAGCGGTGAAACCGTAGACGTTCGTCAGGAGAACGGCGGAAACATCCGCTGCGGCTGACTTGGCGCACCATGGCCGGATCCCGCCAGCAGCACGGCAGGATCCGGCCAACACCCGCCATCCGCGGGTTTGCAGATAACGAATTACCACGACAGCAGCATGAAACAGCAACGAAAAACAGCAACAGTGAAAGAGGACGAACCATGTCGATGACACCGGAGCAGGCCACCTGGTTTGCGGGCACCTTTGAGAAATTGGTGGCGAATGTTGGCCAGGCAATTCTCGGCAAGTCACATGTGGTCTCCCTGACCATCTCGGCCATGCTGGCTGAGGGCCACGTCCTCTTTGAGGATGCCCCGGGCACCGGCAAGACCATGCTGGCCAGGGCTCTTTCAGCCACGGTCAAGGGCACCAACTCGCGCATCCAGTTCACGCCCGACCTGTTGCCGTCCGACGTCACCGGCGTCATGATTTACGACCAGAAGACCCAGGAGTTTGAGTTCCACAAGGGCCCCATCTTCGCCACGATCGTGCTGGCGGATGAGATCAACCGGGCCTCGCCGAAGACGCAGTCGGCGCTGCTGGAGGTCATGGAGGAGTCGCGGGTGACCATGGATGGCACCACCTACGAGGCGGGGCGGCCGTTCATGGTGCTGGCCACACAGAACCCCATCGAGCAGGCGGGCACCTACCGGCTTCCGGAAGCCCAGCTGGACCGCTTCCTGGTCAAGACCTCGATCGGCTACCCGGACCACACCTCCACGGTGCAGTTGCTCCAGGGCGCCAGCCAGCGCGACCGCACCTCCACCCTGCAGGCGATCATCACCCCGCAGGCCGTGTCCGAAATGGCCGACCTGGCCGCCACAACACACACCGATGCCGCCGTGCTGGAGTACATTTCCCGCCTGTGCGAGGAGACCCGCAACGCCCCCGAAACCCGCCTGGGCGTTTCCGTTCGCGGCACCATTGCCATGGTACGCATCGCCAAGGTCTGGGCCGCAGCCAAGGGCCGCAACTACGTCCTTCCCGACGACATCAAGGAGCTGGCTCCCTACGTCTGGACCCACCGCCTGGTCATCGACCCGGAAGCCGAATTTGCCGGCTCCACCGCCGAGGTCATCCTGGCCCGGGTGCTCGCCGCGGTCGCAGCACCGCAGCAACGCGCAACGGTGTAGGCGTTCGCCCGCAGGCATTCGCGAGCGCAGCCTGCCAGCGTCAACGGCAACCGCGCTTCGCTCAGCAGCAACGGTCATCCAAACGGACACGTACATCAAAAGGTTAGTCATGAGCATGAAATCCAACGCCGCCAAGGTCGGTGAGTTCCTGGGCAGGCCCTTCCACCGCGACGGAATCCCCACCCAGTTGCACCCCGGCTCGCTGTGGCGCGAGGCAGCCAAGGTGGCCGGCACATACGTGGCACCCGTGTGGGACAAAGTCGGAGCGTGGTCCAGGAAGTACGTTGTGCCTGTCCTCGCCACCATCAGCACCCTTGGCTTCGTGGTGCTGGGTGCGGCCATTGTCCTGTGGATCCTGGGTGTGAGCTTTGGCTGGCAGGAGGCAAAAGTTGCCGCCCTGTTGGGCCTGTTCCTGATGCTGATTGCGATCGCCTTTGTCCTGGGCAGCTCGCGGTATGCGGTGGAGTTGGACCTGGCCCGCACCCGCGTTGCCGTGGGCGAGCCGGCCGTGGGCAGCATCGCCGTCACCAACACCGCGACCCACACGGTGCTGCCGGCCGCCCTGGAACTGCCGGTGGGCGCCGCCGCGGCCCTCTTCCACCTGCCGCGCATGAAGCCGGAGCAGGTTCACGAGGACCTGTTCACGATCCCCACCTCGCGCCGCGCCGTTATCACGGTGGGGCCCGTCAGCTCCGTGCGGGCCGATCCGCTCCAGCTCCTGCGACGTACGGTGCAGTGGACCGGGCCCACCGATTTGTATGTGCATCCGCGCACCACCGCCCTGGATGGCCCGGCCGCCGGCTTCCTGAAGGACCTGGAGGGGCTGACCACGAAGGATCTGTCCAACTCGGACATCGCCTTCCACGCACTGCGCGATTACGTCCCAGGCGATGATCGCCGCCACATCCACTGGAAGACCACTGCCCGCACCGGCAAGCTCATGGTCCGCCAATTTGAGGAGACCCGCCGCTCCCACATGGCCGTTGCCCTCTCGCTGAACCTGAATGAATACGAGCACGACGACGACCTTGAGTTGGCGATTTCGGCTGCGGCCTCACTGGGCCGCCAGGCCATCAAAGAAAACCGCGAGTTGAACATGCTCACCCAACGGGGGCCCCTCCATTGCGAGACGGGCCGGAACATGCTTGATGACATGACCCGGCTGCAGGGACACACCCGCCGCGGCACCACAGTTGAACTGGCCCGCACCCTGTCCGACGCCGTCCCCGGCGCATCGGTGGTTTTCCTTGTGGTGGGTTCAAAGGTCACGGCAGCCCAATTGCGCACGGCGGCAGCCTCCATTCCGCCAGGTGTCCGCGCCTTCGCCATCCGCTGCCTTGGCGGGGCACAGGCCGGCCGGGCCACCATCGGCGACCTGACCGTGCTCACGCTCGGCGACTTAAACGACCTTGCCGCAATCATGCGAAAGGCCGTCGCATGAGCGCCCGCAGGGGCGCGGCGCCGAGCCGGACAGCAAACCCAGCGCCGCGCCGCACCACAAACGCGGCGCTGCGCCGCACGGCAAACGCCGTGCCACAGCGGGCACGCACCAGGGCGCAGTCGCCGTTTACGGCCGGCCGGCCCTGGTGGCATTTCCTGATTGACGCGGGCGTCCTGGCGCTGCTGCTCGGTGTGGGTGTGCTGGGCTTCGGGCCCGCCTTCGGCCACGACCCCACATACCTGCTTGCCGGTTTCGGCGCCGTAGCCCTTGGACTGGGTGTGGCGGCCGCGGGCGCGCACTGGCGGCTGGGCCTGGTCACCATGACGGGCCTGTCGTTCCTTGTCTACATGCTCTTTGGCAGCGCACTGGCCGCCTCGCAGGAGGCCATTGCTGGGTTCATCCCCAGCGGCGCCTCCCTGCGCGGGCTGCTGCTGGGGATCATGCTGTCCTGGAAACACATTTTGACCCTGGCCGCCCCCGTGGGGACGAGCGTTGAGGTCATGGTGGTGCCATATCTGGCCACCTTCGTGGCAGCGATTGCCGCCGGCACACTGGCCTGGCGGCTGCGCAACGCGTACTGGGCGGTCATCCCCGTCGTGGCCCTGTTCATCACGGCCATCCTCTTCGGCACGGCGGAGGTCTTCCTGCCCGGCGTCCGCGGAGTGCTCCTGGCGGTTGGCTCCATCGGCTGGCTGGCCTACCGGCATGAACTGGGCCGCCGGGAATCGTCCGCCGCAATTTCGGCGAACCAGCGCATCGCCGATCCGGCCGGGGTGCGCACCGCGTTCCTGCGCCGCATGGGCCTGGCCGCCGGTGTCATCGTGCTGGCCGGCGGACTCACCCTGGCGGCAGCTCCCGCACTGACTGCGGGCGGCGGTCGTGACGTGCTGCGGGAAAAGGTTGTGCCGCCGCCGGAACTGCACGAGCTGCCGTCGCCGCTGACCAAGTTCCGCGACTACCTGAAAAATGAGAAGGAGAGCGTCCTCTTTGAGGTCAAGGGCCTGCCCAGGGACGGGCGGATCCGGATCGCCGCCATGGATAGCTACGACGGTGTTGTCTTCAACGTCGACCCCAACAGTTCGGCCTCCTTTGCCCCGATCGGGGACCCCAAGTCACTGAACCAAAACGCCAGCGGTGACGGGTCCGACGTCGGAATTGCCATTGACGGATACGACGGCGTGTGGATCCCCAATGCTGCCGTGGCCCAAAGCCTGAACTACCAAAGCGCGCAGGGCAGCACTCCCACGCTGTACCTGAACCGGGAGTCCGGCACGGCCCTGAACCTGGCCGGCGTCGCCAAGGGGGACGTGTACTCCATGAACGTGGATTTCCCCGTGGTGGACACCGGCAAACTGGCCGGTGCCGGCTTTGGCCAGCTGCGGCTGCCCAAACTGGAAAATGTGCCGCAGGTGGTGGGGGTCAAGGCCAATGACATCGTTGGCGAGATCACCAACCCGCTGGAAAAGGTGCAGGCCCTTGAGGGGGCGCTGTCGCAGGAGGGCAAATTCAGCAACGGGCTGGAGGGCCAGGCGCAGTCGAGCTCGGGGCACAGTGCCGCCCGCATGACAAAGCTGCTCTCGGCCAAGGAAATGATTGGCGACGACGAGCAATACGCCACCGCCATGGTGCTGATGGCCCGCCACCTGGGCATTCCGGCGCGCGTTGTCATGGGCTTTTATGCTGACGGGGAGGCCTCCGGCGACGGTGCCCGGAGTCTGAAGCTGACCGGCTCGGATGTGCACGCCTGGGTTGAGGTGAACTTTGCCGGCGTGGGCTGGGTGCCGTTCAATCCGACGCCGGACAAGGACCATGTACCCAACCCGCCCGAGCCGCAAAACGCCTCCAAGCCCAAGCCGCAGGTGCTCCAGCCCCCGCCCCCGCCGCAGGAGCCGGCCGAACTGCCGCCGGACAGCAACCCCGACGCCCTCGACACCGACGGGAAGAAGGACTCGGTGGCCGACGTGGTCACCCAGATCCTGCTGATCATTGGCATCGTCGCCATTCCGGTCCTGGCCATTGCCCTGCCGCTGGTGTTGATCGTGGGGCTCAAGTCCCGGCGGCGGAAAAAGCGCCACACCCAGGGACTGCCCACCGACAGGGTGGGCGGCGGCTGGTCCGAAGTGCTCAGCCAAGCCACCGACCTTGGAGCCAGTGTGGACGGGTTCGGCACGCGGCGCGAAACCGCGGTGTCCCTGGAAGGCAGCTTCCCGGCGGCGCAGGGCGGCACCGCGCTGCTGGCGGAACGGGCCGATGCAGCCATCTTCGGGCCGGGACAGCCCAGCGAGGGTGAGGTGGCCAGTTATTGGGAAAGTGTTGAGGAATCGCTCAAGGGCATGACAGGGTCTGTAGGATTCTGGAAGCGGCAGCGGGCACGGTTCTCACCGAAGTCACTGCTCGTTGAGGCCAAAAGGGTTCAAGCCAGGCGACGGGCTGGCAGCAAGCCGTCATGACGGTCCGGCCGGACACGGCCGGCTGGTCACGGTCCAGCCGAAGAAGTCGTCCGGATGGCAGCAGGTCCCAATGAAGAAGAAGTCCTATTGAAGGGTACGAAGAACATGGCGCACAAAGTCGCGGATCCCTGCCGCAACTGCGGGGCGGACCTTGCCCCCGGCACCTCCTTCTGCACATTGTGCGGCACGGCTGTCCCCAATAGGGCCGCAGCCCCGGCGCCGACGTCCGTCCCCCTTGTGGGGCAGCCCTTCCAGGGGCAGGTGCGCGAGAATCAGGTGCCTGGCGGAACAATGCCTCGTCACCTGCCTGCCGGAACTGTGCCCGGCCAAGCACATGGCGGAGCCGTCCCCGGCATCATCCCCGTGGGCCTGTCAACTCCCGGGCCGCTCGTGGCGCCGCAACAGGTGGGCGGTGATGCACGCCTTGCCGCCGCGGCCGCCCTGGTGCCAGGCGGGGCCGGCCGGCGCTTGGCCGCGAAGGTGATTGACGGCGTTGTGCCCGGCATTTTGCTGGCAGTGGCGGTGCTGGTTGGTGCCGTGCTGCTTAAGGTGACCCCGGCGGGCGAGATTGTGCAGGACGATCTGGGCAAGGTGCTGCTGGCTCTGACCGCTGCCTCCCTGCTGTCCATGGCCTATGGCGTGTGGGTGTGGATCTGGGAAGCGCGGGCCGGCAAGACGCCCGGCAATGTGATGCTGGGGCTGCGCACCACCAGCATCGACGGCAGCCGGCCGGGGCTGCTGGCGATATTTTTGCGGTACCTGATCATCGGGGTGGCCTCCATCGTTCCCGTGGTCGGGCCGGTGCTTGTCATTGTTTCCAACACGTGGGACTCCAACGGCAAATGGCAGGGCTGGCACGACAAGGTTGCCAAGACCCTCGTGTTCAACGTCAAGGCCGGTCGCAACCCGCTGGAAACCGGCGGTGTTGCCGGACGGACGGCCTACACCCCGGCGCCCGTGGCCACCCTGTCACCCGTGCAGTCGCCGCTGCCGGCACAGCCCGCCCACGGTCCGGGACCGGGCTTCGCTCCCGGTCAGGGCGCTCCGGGACATGTTGCTCCGGGACATGCTGCGCAGGGACAGGTCCCAGCCCAGGCCCAGGATGACGGGCCGATCACCTCGGTGCCGAGTTTCGCCAGGGCAACAGTCGGGCCGGTGGCGCCGGGCATTCAGGCCCCCGCAGTGCCCTCTCCTGCAGTGCAGGATCCTGCACTGAACCGTCCCGCGGCGCAACCTCCAGTCCAACCTCATGGAGCACAACCTCCAGTCCAACCTCGTGGAGCACAACCTCCAACAGCGCAGGGCATGCAGTACAGCGAACCCGTGAGCTTCGCGCCGCCGCCGCCGGCCCCTTCGGACAGCCAGGTGACGGACCCGCTGCCGGGAATGCGGGTCACGGCGCCGTTGCCACCCGAGCAGGGCAGCCCGCAGGACAGCAGACAGGCGGGGAGCCAGGCAGACACCCGGGCTTACGGTGACGCCGACGCGGAGGCAGGGGAGACCCGGATCCGCCCGGCGGCCAACAAAGACCGCTTGCGGCTGACCTTTGATGACGGCCGCCAGCAGGACATTGACTCCGTGGCGCTCATTGGGCGCAACCCCGCCGGTTACGATGGAGAGATGATTTCCCGCCTCATCACGGTCCGCGACACCAGCATGTCCGTGTCCAAAACACATCTGCACGTCCGTGCCAGCACCGAAGGACTGTGGGTCACCGACCGCAACTCCACCAACGGCAGCGCCATTTCAGACAGCAACGGGGCCAAGGTGAAACTGTCCGGCAGCACCCCCGCCTTGGCCTCCATGGGCGCCCGCGTGCACTTCGGTGAACGCTCCTTCGTGGTGGGACGGGCATGAGCGGGGACGCAGGCCCGGCGGACGGCCGTCCCTCCGGTGTGCAGCTGGCCGTCGGAGCCGGAACGGACCGCGGCTTGCGCCGTGAACTCAATGAGGACGACTTTCTTGCCACCGACCCGCTGTTTGCCGTGGCCGACGGCATGGGCGGGCACGAGGCCGGGGAAGTCGCCAGCCAAGAGTGCATCCGCACACTGGGCCAACAGCCATTCCTGACGGGGGGCTCCCGGGAGGCAACGGCGTCGGACCTCCAAATGGCATTGCGCCGGGCCGACGCCCGGATCCGTGAGCTCACCAATGCCCGGGCCGGCACCACTGTCTCCGGCGTGGTGCTCGTGGAGGAGCGCGCCGTCCCGTACTGGCTCGTGTTCAATGTGGGGGATTCGCGCACCTATTGCCTGAGCCAGGGGACCCTGCGACAGATCAGCGTTGACCATTCAGAGGTGCAGGAGCTCGTTGACGGCGGCTTCATCACGGCCGAGCAGGCTCTGGTCCATCCCCGCAGGCACGTGGTCACCCGCGCACTTGGCGCCGGATCCGAGATTGATGCCGACTTTTGGCTCGTGCCAGTCAAGGAGGGCGACCGCATCCTGGTGTGCTCCGACGGCCTGACCGGCGAGCTCAGCGACAGCCAACTCCATGGCATCCTGAGTACCCTCCACAAACCGCAGGACGCCGTCGATGCGCTGATCCAGGCCGCCCTGCGCGCCGGCGGTCGCGACAACATCACGGCCATTGTGCTCGACGCCAGCAACATAGGCGGCCCGGCCGGCACCGACACACTCGACAAAACCGAGCCCAGGCACCACGACGACGGTGACACCCTGCCCAGGGCTCCCCACCCCGCCGCCGCGGCAGCCACACAGCCAACTACACAGCCAGCCGCACAGCCAGCCGCACAGCCAGCCGCGGTCGAAACCGCCACCACCAAACCACCCGCCGGCGACACCGCCGTGCAAGATCATGCAGGAACACCCTTGCACGAGGAGAACCATGGATAACAACAACTACACAACAGGATCCTGGCTGGGCATTGTGCGCCACGGGGCGGTTGTTGTCCTCGAGGCAGACACCGACCCCGCCATCCTGGACCACTTGTGGCATCACCTGGGCCAGGAACCCACCATCCACGGCATCCTCCATGAGGTCACGGAGCAGTTTGGCACCGGCCTGGTGGACCTTCCCAGCTTCGCGATCCTCCTGCACGGCGACCGGCTCCATGCCATCCTGCGCGGCGACATCACCCTGACCGCCCACACCGCCGAGGGCACCGAGCTCGTGTCCGGGCGCGACGTCACCACCTGGAGCGAGCGCTCACTGCTGCTGCCGGAGTCCCTGGAATTGATGCTCGTCGATGCGCCGGAACCGGCCATGGTGCTGCCGGTCGGCGAGGCCGTGGTGCGGTTGCAGTCGCTGCGCCTGGGCGGGTTCTTCCCGGAGGCGTCGGACCAGGAAGGCCTGCTTGAAGGCGGGCTGATTGCTGGTGCCTTGCCCACCCCAGCGCCTCACGCACCTGCTTCCGTCGAGATGTCAGATAATGCCCTCTCCGACGGCAACGCCGGCGAGGAACTCGACGAAGCGGACCCAGCCTTCAACGAGGAAAACCAGGCCTTCGACGAAAGCTTTGCCAGGGCGGCCGACGCTGAATGGAACGCCCAGCTGGCACCCATGGACGTGCCCGGCGCGCCGGTGGACACCGATCTTGGCCTGACCATCCGGCCCGACAACTCAGAGGATGAGCTGGACGGCATGGGTGAGCACGGCGCGCTGGACGAAATGGGGGAGCCGGTAGAGGCGGGGCACGCCGACGCTGGGCGCCCAGACGGGGAACCCACTGATGGTGAGCGGGTCGACGGTGAACCCACTGACGGCGGACTGGCTGACGGCGGGCCCGCCAACGGGGAACCTGCCGACGCAGGCGCCGCGGGCCAGACTGACGGCCCATCTGACGGAAATGCCAGCGAGCCCCATGACGGTCCGGCCGGCGGGGAGCCTGCCGATGCGGCTCAGGACCTGGCCGAAGACGGCTTCACCACCAATTACGACTTCCTGTTTGGTGCCACAGTGGCCCAAACCGTTGAAGATGCAGCGGTGCGGCTTGATGACGACGGCCAGCCGCTGGTGCCGGAGGCGGCCGAACCCATCCTGCCGCCGCTGCCCACCCAGCCGCCGCTTGCCGGCAACCCGGCATTCGCGATGGCACCCGGTGTGGTGGCTGGCGTGGAGTCTGCTGCCAGCACAGACCAGGGCAACGGCGTGCTCATTGATTCGGTGCCGTGGGCCCACTCTGCCCACCAACCCGCTGCCGGGCAACAAGCCGTCGCGCAACAAGACTTCATCAACGACCTGGCCGCGCAACAACCTGCCGCACAGGCTGCTGCGGATGCGGCTGCTTCACCATACGATCCAGACCACGACGGGCACACCGTCCTCCGCGGGGAACTCGGGCTCGAGTCAGATTCGGACCCGGAGACGGAAGCCATCCTGGAATCGCGCCCGCCCACCGGCCCCATGGTTTTGGCACGGGTGTGCCCCAACGGTCACGCCAATCCGCCCAGCCTGCGGAACTGTTTCAGCTGCGGGGCAGCCAACACCTCCGAGCCGCGGACGGTGGGCCGGCCGCGCCTGGGCACCATGCACATCTCCAATGGTGAAGTGGTTGAGCTGGACCATTCCCTGATTATTGGACGCCAGCCGTTCGTGTCCCGCGTGATGGGCCAGGCCATGCCCCGACTGGTGCAGGTCAAGAGCGGAAACGACGACATTTCACGCTCCCACGTGGAGGTCCGCCTCGACGGCTGGGACGTGCTGCTCGTGGACCTGAAGGCCACGAATGGCACAGTCCTGGTGCGGGAGGGCCAGGCGCCGCGCCGACTGGGCCAAGGGGAGGAAGCCATCCTGCTCAACGGGGACATCGCAGAACTCGGCGACGGCGTGACGCTGCTCTTCGACGGGTTGTTGTGAGTTCCCGGCGGGCACCGGCACCACCGCCAACCCTGCCGGGCTACCGCTTCATTTCCGTCCTGGGGTCGGGCGGATTCTCCGATGTGTACCTGTACGAGCAGGACCGGCCCCGGCGCAAGGTCGCCATCAAGGTGCTCACAGCCGACCTGAAGACGGCAGGTGCCCGGGCCAGCTTTGAGTCCGAGGCCAACCTGATGGCGCAACTGTCGGCCCACCCGTACATCGTCACCATTTTTGAAGCGGAAATCACTGACTCCGGGCACTCCTACCTGGCCATGGAGTACTGTTCACGGCCCAGCCTTGACGTGCAGTACCGGCAGGGGCGCAGCAGTGTGGATAAGGCCCTGGAGATCGGCATCCAGGTGGCCTCAGCCGTTGAAACATCCCACCGCGCCGGCATCGCGCACCGCGACATCAAGCCGGCCAACGTCCTGGTCACCGACTACAGCCGGCCCGCCCTGACAGACTTTGGCATCTCCGGAACCATGGACTCAGTGCAGTCCGACGGCGGCGGCATGTCCATTCCGTGGTCCCCGCCCGAATCCTTCGGGGCCGGCGCCACCGACGGCGTGAAAGTGGACATCTGGGCGCTCGGCGCCACCATCTACACACTGCTGGCCGGGCACTCGCCCTTTGTCATTCCGGGTGCCGACAATTCCCAGCGCATGCTCATGGACCGCATCGCCACGGCACCGCTGCCCAGCCTTGGCCGGGCCGATGTGCCGGAGGGCCTGGAGCTGGTCCTTGCCACGGCCATGGCGAAGTCGCCCTCCTCCCGTTACGGTTCCGCGAAGGATTTTGCGCGCGCCCTGATGCGGGTGCAGACGGAACTGAACCTTTCGGTGACACCCTTTGAAGTCCAGGACGATGTGGTGTCCCATGTTGTCCGCCCCGAAGACCATGCGGAAGCCACACGGGTGCGCAGCATCGTCTCGATCGACCCGGATGCGCCGACCGCCAACCCCACGTTTCCCACGAGGCAGGCCGCCGCAGGCCCGGGCCGGGCAAACCCAACACCGGCAAACACGGAACTTTCACCTGCAGGACCGTCAAACACGGCGCCTTCAAACACCACCGGGCTCATCCGCAACGGCCAAACCGTCGAGGCTTCACCGCAAGCCGTGCCACTGCCCACGCCCCAGGCCGACGACGCCGCAACGGCGCCCGGCCGCGTGGCCGAGCCGCCCGCCCAGAATGTTGACGCAGCCCGGAGTGTCGTCGCAGCCTGGAACGTGGGAGCACCCGGAAGTGCCCAGGCGGCCGACTTTGCCTTGGAATCCACGGTCCACCGCGGCGCACTCCCAACCCAAGGCCAGGGACCACAGCCCGGGACACCCAACCCGGCAGCAGCCAAGAAACGCTTGTGGCTGGGACTGGCCTCGACGCTGGTGCTGGTGGCCGCCGTCGTTATTGGATTGGTGGTCTTCAACAACTTAGGTGCACCACCGCCGCCGGAGCAGTCGGCCGTCAGCACTGCGCCGCCGCCCACGGGCCTGGTCCTGGGGGCGGACGTTCCCGAGGTCACCGAACTGTCCGCAGCACCCGGCAACGGAGGGTCGGAGTGGAGCTGGACCAACCCTGATCCGCAGGACGGCGACCAGTATTTGTGGGCCCCCGTCAGTGCGGTTGAGACGGGCCAGTTCAAGGTTGTTGGCGACGCGAAGGTGTTTGCTGCCAATGGACCGAACAACCAATCCTGCATTTCCGTGAAACTGCTGCGCAAGACCGGCGAAACCTCGCCTGAGACCAAAAAGTGCTCCTAGCGTGGGGCACGAGCAACAACCAAGGGGGCTGCCGTCATGGCTGAACTAACCATCGAATTTTGCGGCGAGTGGTACGAACCGTCCCTGGACACAGTCTTTCGCATTGGCCGCGAAGGCGACATTGAAGTGGACGACAATCCGTACCTGCACCGGAAATTCCTGGAGGTCAGCAAGTACGACGGCATCTGGTGGCTGAGCAACGCCGGCACCATGCTCTCCGCCACGATTGCCGATGCGGCCGGCGGCATGCAGGCGTGGATGGCGCCCGGTGCCCGCATCCCGCTCGTGTTCAGCCAGACAAACGTGATCTTCACGGCCGGGCCCACCACCTACGAACTCTCCGTCCACCTGGCGGCACCCTCGTTCCAGTCCCTGAGCCGCGAGGAGGACTCCGCCGGGTCCACGACGATTGGCCCGGTGGTGTTCACACCCTCCCAAAAGGCCTTGATTGTCGCCCTGGCCGAGCCCATGCTGCGCCGCGGCGGGACGGGCTTCAGCTCCATCCCGTCCTCGGCCCAGGCCGCCAAGCGGCTGGGCTGGCCGCTGACACGTTTCAACCGCAAGCTGGACAATGTGTGCGACAAACTGGACCGGGTCGGCGTCGTCGGCCTGCGCGGCGGAGGCGGAAAACTGGCCACCAACCGCCGTGCCCGGCTCGTTGAACACGCCGTGACCTCCCACCTTGTCATCCCCGACGACCTGCCCCTGCTGGACGCCCAACGCGGAACGGAAAATGAATGAGGATCAGGCTGACGCTCCGGCGCGAACCGCAGGAAGACAAGGACCTGGCCGTCACGGTTGACGGCCTGGCCTCGGTGGGGGATATCGCCACCGAACTGTACTTGGCCGATCCGGCCCGCAAGGGTGCAACAGCCCCCGAAAATCTGTCCCTGCTGGTAGAGGAATCCCTGGTGGGCGGCCTGCGTGGACGCATCCTGCCTCCGGACGGCAACCTGCTGGAATCCGGGCTGCGCCCCGGGGCCACCGTGTCCCTGACCCAGGTCAGCGACAACTTTGCCGTGCCGGGGCAGGACCGCGGCCCGGCGGCCGCCACGCTGCGGATCATCGCGGGCCCTGACCAAGGCCGGGAGTTTTCACTGCCCTCCGGCACCAGCTACCTGGGCCGCGACTTTGACGTGGACGTGCGACTCAGCGATCCCATGACGTCCAAGCGCCACGCCCGCATCACGGTGGGCGAGAGCATTGAGATTGTCGACACCGGCTCAGCCAACGGCCTGCTGATGGACGGCATTCAGGTTTCACGCGCCGTGTTGGGCCCCTTTGACGAGGTGACGTTGGGGGAGACCACCATCTCCGTTGTCAGCCTGGGCCACGCATCCCAGGCCGGACCCAGCAGCCCGCTGGTGGAATTCAACCGCTCCCCGCGCGTGGTGCCGCACTTCAAAATTGAGGAACAAAGCGTTCCCGCCGGGCCGCAGCGGCCGCGCCACAACCGTTTCCCGCTGATCATGCTGATGGCGCCCATCCTGATGGGCGCCGTCATGTATGGGGTGACCGAAAGTCTCTACAGTCTCATTTTCATCGCCATGATGCCGCTGATGCTCATCGGTGGCTGGGCTGACCAAAAAGCCACGGCCAAGCGCGAACTCAGGGAATCCATCGAACAGTTCCGCGGAGCCGTGACGGAATTCCGGCGGCAGATGACGGCACGCCAGCAGGTGGAGCGGGCCGTGCGGCTGGCCGAAAGCCCTTCCACCGCCGAAGCTGTTGAGGCGATCTACAAGCTGGGCCCGCTGCTGTGGACGCACCGGCCCGAACACGCCGCCTTCCTGACCCTGCGCCTGGGCGTGGGGCGCCAGCCGTCGCGCACGCCCGTAAAGATGCCGGACACAAACAACACGCTGCCCGACTACATGGCGGAGATCGCCGACCTCAAGACCGAATTCGCTGACATTGACGCAGTCCCCGTTGTGGCGCACATCCGCAGCAGCGGTGCGCTCGGTGTGGCCGGGCCGCGCGGCGTGGTGGACGACGTGGCCCGTGCCCTGGTGCTGCAGGCGGTGGGCCTGCATTCCCCGTCCGAACTGGTGGTGGCGGGGATGACCTCCGCCGAATCAAAGGAACGCTGGGAGTGGCTGCAATGGCTGCCCCATGCCGGATCGGTGCATTCGCCGCTGGTGGGTGAGCATCTCGCCTCGGGCCATGGTGCGGCCAGCGGGCTGCTGGCCGCCCTTGAGGACCTGCTCGTGGCCCGCGGCATCACCATGACAGCCAGCGGCGCCACCCACCGGGGGGCCGTTGACCCGGCGAAGCTTGAGGTTCCGCCGCCCACCACCCCCGCCCTGCTCGTCATCATCGAGGACGACGTCAAGGTTGACCGGGCACGGCTCACCCGCCTCGCCGAATACGGTGCCGACGTGGGTATACACATCCTCTGGGTGGCCAGCGCCATCGAGTCGCTGCCGGCCGCCTGCCGGGACTTTGTGCACGTGGCGGAAACCGCCACCACGGGCCAGGTCCGGCTGGGCCAGCTCAGCTACCCTGTCAGCTGTGAAAGTGTCAACGCCGAACTGGCCGGCCAACTCGCACGGATGCTGGCACCTGTGGTTGATGCCGGAAAACCGGTCGACGACGAATCCGACCTGCCCCGCAGCGTCTCCTACGTGGCACTTGCCGGGCACGATTTGGTGGAGACCACCGCCGGGATCGCCGACCGCTGGCTGGAGAACAACTCCGTGGCCTCCCGGGCCGTGAAGAACCGCAAGCACCAGGGCTCGTTGCGGGCACTTGTGGGGTCCAAGGGCGTGGAACCCATGTACCTCGACCTGAAGACTGAGGGGCCGCACGCACTCGTGGGCGGCACCACCGGCGCCGGAAAATCCGAGTTCCTGCAGTCCTGGGTGCTGGGCATGGCCGCCGCTTACAGTCCCGACAGGCTGTCCTTCCTTTTCGTCGACTACAAGGGCGGCGCCGCCTTTGCCGACTGTGTCCAGCTGCCGCACACCGTGGGACTTGTCACGGATTTATCCCCGCACCTGGTGCGCCGGGCCCTGACGTCGCTGCGGGCCGAGCTGCACTACCGGGAGCACCTGCTCAACCGCAAGAAAGCCAAGGACCTGCTCGCCCTGGAGCGGGAAGCGGATCCAGAGGCCCCGCCGTCGTTGGTCATTGTGGTGGACGAATTCGCCGCCTTGGCCAAGGAGGTGCCCGAATTTGTGGACGGGGTGGTGGACATTGCTGCCCGCGGCCGCTCCCTGGGCCTGCACCTGATCCTGGCCACGCAGCGGCCCTCCGGCGTCATCAAGGACAGTCTGCGCGCCAACACGAACATGCGCATTGCGCTGCGCATGGCCGACGTCGACGATTCCCAGGACATCCTGGGCGAGAATACGGCCGCGTACTTCAGCCCCTCCATCCCGGGGCGGGGTGCGGCCAAAACCGGGCCCGGGCGCATCCAGGGCTTCCAGACCGGCTACGCCGGCGGTTGGACGAGCCGGACACCGGAACGGCCTCGCATCGACATTGTGGAGATGGACTTTGGTGCCGGTGCGCCGTGGGAGCAGGAACTCGAGGCCGCCCCGGAGGCCGAATCGGACGGCCCGAACGACATTGCCCGGGTAGTCTCCAACATCTCCCTGGCAGCCGTTGAACTGGGAGTGAAGCCGCCGCGCAAGCCGTGGCTGGGCGAGCTGCCCGAGATCTACGACTTCTCCAAGCTGCCCACGCCGCGCACCGACTCCCGACTGCTGCTGGGGGTCATGGACGACCCCGCCCACCAGGCCCAGCCCACCGTGTTCTATGAACCCGACAAGGACGGCAACATGGCCATCCTGGGTGCCAGCGGTTCCGGCAAATCCGCCACGCTGCGCACCATTGCCATCGCCGCCGCCATCACCCCGCGTGGCGGCCCCGTCCAGGTGTACGGCATCGACGCGGCCTCCAACGGGCTGCAAATGCTGGAGGTGCTCCCGCACGTTGGCGGCATCATCAACGCCGAGGATGGAGAACGGGTGGGGCGCCTGCTCCGCCACGTCCGCAAGGTCATCGACGAGCGAGCCGAGAGCTTTGCCCAGGTCAAGGCCGGCAGCATTGCCGAATACCGCCACCTGGCCAACAAGCCGAACGAACCGCGCATCATCATCATGGTGGACGGGCTTGGCGCCTTCCGGGAACTCTATGAGTTCCGTGTCGGCCAGAACCAGTTTGAGACGCTGCAGCAGATTGCCACGGACGGCCGTCCCATGGGCGTCCACATTGTCGTTGCCGGTGACAGTCCGAGGTCGCTGCCGCCGTCGTTGGCGTCTTCCATCCAACGGCAGCTGGTGCTGCGCCTGGCCACCGCCGACGACTACGCCAACCTGGGCCTGCCGCGTGACGTGCTCACCGCGGCCTCCCCTCCCGGCCGCGGCATGATCGACGGCGGTGAGATCCAGACCGCCATTTTTGGTGGCACCGCCAACCTTGCGCTGCAGGCGCGCCAAGTAGCCAGCCTGGCCGAAACCATGCGCCGCCAGGGCGTCAAGACCGCCCCGCGGATCGAGTCGCTGCCGGAAATGCTTGACCTGGACGTGCTTCCCGCAGCCGCGCCGGGACAGGTCATGATCGGCGTGGACGACTTCAACTTGGAACCCACCGGGCTCGCGGCGAGTGGCGCGCTCATGCTCACCGGGCCGCCGGGTTCCGGACGCACCACAGCCCTGGTCACACTCGCCGAGGCACTGAAACGTTCGACGCCGGGCACCCGCCGCGTGTACTTCGGCTCGCGCCGCTCCGCCATCGCCAAGCTGCCCGTGTGGGATGAGGCATTGGTCACGGCCTCCGATGTGGGCCCGGAATTGCGGCGCTACATCGACCTGGTGGAGGCAGAGGGTGAACCGGTGGCGTTCTTTATTGAAGGCGTCACCGAGTTCAGCGACTCCGCAGCGGAAATGGACCTGGTCGCCTTGATCAAGGCCGCAGCCAAGGCCAATTGCTTTGTGGTGGGCGAGGCCGAAACCTCCACCTGGTCCGCGGCCTGGAACCTTGCCGGCCTGTTCAAGGCCGGCCGTCGCGGCCTCTTGATGAACCCCGGCGACCTGGAGGGCGACACGCTCATGAACACCCCGCTGGGGCGGCTGCGCAACAATAAGTTCATCCCCGGTCGAGGCTATGTGGTGGGGCGAGGAAAGGCGTTCAAACTGCAGGTGGCAAGCACCATGGACCACGAACGGTAAGTAGTGCCTGGGGGAGCGGGTTGGGTGGGCCCACGACTGCGAGGGTCCCGCAGCGAGCTTGCGAGTAGGGGAGGGTGGGTAGTCCTCCCCATCGACGGCACGGCCCAGGTCTTGTTAGATTATTTTCAGTCGCTCGGTGGAAAACACCAACGGGCAGTCAACTAAAACATTAGGGATGATCACCATGGCAGCAAACATGATTGGTAACAACACCGAGGACATGCAGGACCTCATGAACAAGCTGACCACTGCAATCGACCAGATTCAGTCGGCCATGGGAACCGTGGACGGCAAGGTCCAGTCCGTCCTCTGGAACGGCCCTGACGCCGACCGCTTCCGGGGCACCGAATGGCCCAACTCGAAGACACAGCTCAACAAGGTCATCAGCGACCTGAACACCGTCCGGTCAACTGTTCAGCGCCAGAAGGACGAGCAGGTCACGGCCTCCAACTCCTAAGGCCCATTTTTCAAACGGACCCGCAGCAGCGGTCGTGAACCGGCAGGATTTCGCCGGATTCATGACCGCTGCTGCGGGTCGGTTTTTTTAATTGGCCAAGCCGTCGGGGTGGTGCACACCCGGGCCTTCGTGGGGCAAGATAGAGGGGTGAGCAGCGAGCCAATGGACAACCAGCCAGTACCCACCGATGAGACCCCCGCCGAGGCAGTGCCGGGCGAGGCAACAAGCAGCAACGCAGCACCCGACGGTGCAGAGCCTGGCAAAGAAACGCCCGGCAATGGCGTGCCTGCCAAAGCAGTGCCCGGCAACGCCGTGCCTCCCAACGCGGACCGGGACCGCCACGGCGTCCTGGTTGACCTGATCCAGAAGTACCGCGCTGCCTACTACAACGAAGACTCACCCTTAGTCTCAGACGCCGAATTTGACGTGCTCTACAGCGAGCTGGAACAGCTCGAAGCCCTGCATCCGGAACTGGTGACCAACGATTCGCCAACCCAGCTGGTAGGCGGGGATGTCTCGGTGGCGTTTGCCGCCGTCGACCATCTGGCCAGAATGTACTCACTGGAGGATGTGTTCTCCCTTGAGGAGCTGGAAGCGTGGCTGGTCAAGGCTGCCGCGTCGGTGGACAAGCAGGGCGGGCAGGCTCCGAAGTGGCTGACCGAGCTGAAGATCGACGGGCTGGCCGTGAACCTGCTGTACCGCGACGGCGTGCTGGTGCGCGCTGCGACGCGCGGAGACGGCACCACGGGCGAGGACGTCACCCACAACGTGGCCACCATCAAGGACATTCCGCAGAAGTTGCACGGAGAGAACTTCCCGTCCGAAGTGGAGATCCGCGGCGAGGTGTTCATCGGTTCAAAGGACTTTGCCGTGCTGAACGAGGCGATGGTGGCGGCCGGCAAAGCCCCCTATGCAAACCCGCGCAATACGGCCGCCGGCTCGCTGCGGCAGAAGAACCCGGCGGAGACGGCCAAACGCCCGCTGAGCATGTATGTGCATGGCATCGGCGCGCGCGAGGGGCTTTCCACCGCGACCCAGTCGGAGACGTATGAGCTGTTGAAGTCGTGGGGCATGCCGATCAGCCCGTATTACAAAGTGGTGGACACTTTGGGCGAGGTCATGGACTTCATCGCCCACTACGGCGAGCATCGCCACGACCTCATCCACGAAATAGACGGCATCGTGGTCAAGGTGGATGACCTGGAAACCCAGCGGGAACTCGGCCACACCTCGCGCGTGCCGCGCTGGTCGGTGGCGTACAAGTACCCGCCCGAAGAAGTCCACACGAAGCTTTTGGACATCCAGGTGCAGGTGGGACGCACCGGCCGTGTGACACCGTTCGGCATCATGGAACCGGTCAAGGTGGCCGGTTCGGTCGTGGAACGGGCAACCCTGCACAACCAGGACGTGGTCAAGGCCAAGGGTGTGTTGATCGGCGACATTGTGGTGCTGCGCAAGGCAGGCGACGTGATCCCCGAGATCGTTGGCCCAGTCATGGCACTGCGCGAGGGGCACGAGGACGAACTGCGCGAATTCATCATGCCCACGCACTGCCCCTCCTGTGGGACGGAACTGGCACCCGCCAAGGATGGCGACATTGACATCCGCTGCCCCAACACGCAGTCGTGCCCCATCCAGCTCACCGAGCGCGTGGCGCACCTGGCCGGCCGCGGCGGCTTCGACATTGAGGCGCTGGGCTACGAGGCAGCCGCCGCGCTGACCACGGGTCCCGGCCCCGATCCGGGCGACAACGGCGGCACCATCGCCCCGGCGGGCCCCGGCCCCCTGGTGAGTGAAGCGCAAGTCTTCGACATCGCAAAACTTGACCTGTCCGGCGTCGTGGTTTGGCGGGAAATCCGGTCCAAGGGCGAGGGGACCGGACGTTTCCACCAGGTGCCGTACTTCTACACGAAGGCCACGGCGAAGAAGCCGTCGGTACCCACCAAGACCACTGAAAAGCTGTACGAGGAGCTGGAAAAGGCCAAGGCGGCGCCGTTGTGGCGGGTGCTCGTGGCGTTGTCCATCAGGCATGTGGGGCCCACGGCATCGCGTGCGCTGGCCACCCGGTACGGTTCGATGGAGGCGATCCGGGCGGCGCTGCTCGCCGACGATGCCCGCGAGCAGCTGGCCAATGTCGACGGTGTGGGCGCCATCATCGCCGAGGCGCTGATCGAGTGGTTTGAGGTGGACTGGCACCAGGAAATCATCACCGCGTGGGCCGCCTCGGGTGTACTCATGGCCGACGCCGTCGACGAATCCATGCCGCGCACCCTCGAGGGGCTGACGATTGTGGTGACCGGAACGCTGCCCACGCTCAGCCGCGACGCTGCCAAGGAAGCCATCATCATCCGTGGCGGCAAGGCTGCCGGGTCGGTCTCCAAAAACACCTCCTACGTGGTGGCGGGTGAGGCGGCCGGAACCAAGCTGGACAAGGCCGAATCGCTCGGCATCCCGGTCCTGGATGAGGACGCCTTCCAACTGCTGCTCGCCTCCGGGCCCGCCGCATTCGACGAGTAACACCAAGCAAAGGAACCCCATGACACCGATCGCCGTGAGCGTTGACGAACTCCTTGAAGTTGCCCTGAGGGCTGCTGCCGCCGGGGCCGCCGTGCTTGCCGTGCGGGATCCGGCCGGTTTCGGAGCCACGGAGAAGTCGTCCGACGCCGACTGGGTCACCGCCTTCGACGTGGCCGCGGAGAACGCCGTCCGGGCCGTCATCCAGGATGCCCGCCCCCACGATGTCATCACGGGGGAGGAGCTGGCGCCCGCGCTCCCGGCCGAACCTTCCGGGTACCGCTGGAGCATCGACCCGCTCGACGGCACCATGAACTTCATCCGCAACATCGCCTACTATGGCACCTCGGTTGCCGTCATGGGGCCCGACGGCGAATGGCTGGCCGGGGTGGTCAACGCGCCCGCCCTGCGGCGCGTGTATTTTGCCTCCCTCGGCGGTGGAGCCTGGCTGGATGAGACCCGGGCCGACGGTGCCCAGGGTGTGCGGCAGTTGCGGGGCCCTGTTGAGCCCCGTGGCGGCACGCTGCTCTCCACAGCGCTGACGTACGACGGCGATGTGCGGCGCCGCCTGGTGTCCGAACTGGACGGGCGGATGGACCACTTTGGCGATTTCCGCCGTTTGGGCTCTGCTGCGCTGGAACTGTGCGGCGTGGCCGACGGATCCGTGGATGCCTACCTGGAGTACGGCCTGTTTGAGCACGACTTTGCCGCCGGCGGGCTGATCGCCGAGGAAGCCGGGGCGTGGGTGCACCGCCCTGTTTTGAGCCCGGCCGTCAACGGCCTGCCCACCCGCGAAGAAGTCCTTGCGGTGTGGACCGGCGCGTGCGTGCCGGGGCTGGAAGGCGGCTTCGCGCCGAAGGCGTAGCGTCCGGCCCCGCTGGTCAGTCCCCGGGTAAGCTGAGCCACATGGATACCGAAGGTGTTGTTCTCTCCCGCGTGGTATTGGATGCCGCGCGGTCCCTCGCGTTTTACCGCGACGGGCTCGGCATGTCCGACGCCTCGCTCACGGACGGGATCGTGCACATCCAGCTTCCCGGCCTGACCTTGTTCCTGGCCGAGGCTGACACCTTTGCCCGCAACACCGGGCAGCACCATGTGGTGTCCGGCCATGGTCCTGGACCCGGACCTGTTCACAGCCCCGGGCGCGGCCGCAGCGACGGCGTCATCAGCGCCGCCATCAAGACCACGGCCCGGGTTGACCAGTTGGTGGCGTCGGCCCGTGCCGCGGGCAGTGCTGACACCGGAACCCGGACGATTGAACATTCCAGCGGACACCGGCAGTACATCGGCTCTGTGACCGACCCTGACGGCTACCTCTGGCAGCTGGTGTGCAACGTCGGCGGAACGCCCCGCATCAAGGGCTCAGAGCCGCCGGCAGGAGCCATCGGGTTCTGACGGATGGGGACGTCAGAAGAAATCTGACCGTCAGTCCGCCGCCGGGGGTAGATAAGACGATCCGCCCCCGGTCTACCAAGGGCGGATCGTCTTATCTACCCCCGGGCAAGGAACAACGGAGGCAAAAGGGAACAACTACCCCGTGCAAGTCGACGGCACCACGTGGGCGGCACGCCCCCATTGAGGACATGGAACCGCCGGCAGGACATTTGTCCCGGTAAAGGCCATACCCACGGTCCTGCCGCCGGGAAGCCCGGATTCCTAGGCTCAAAGGAGATGGAAACACTATCGCCCTTGAGCCAAAGGAAACGGCCATGTCAAAGCCAAATGCAAGTTCCTCAACTGCCCGGACCGACACCTCATGCCCTGCCCGGACCGACACCTCATGCCCTGCCCGGACCGACACCTCGGGCCCTCCCCGGACCGACACGTCAGGCTCCTCCCGGACCGGCCAGGCCTCCCGTCCCATAAAAGCCAAACTCCCCACCGCGGCAGGGCAGCATGCCAAGCCGGCCAGGCGCCGAAGCCTCACGGTGGCAGCGGCGGTGCTGGCCGCCGTCGTGCTTTGGCTTGTTGCCGTTCCGGGCCTCGGCCTCGACTTGGTGGTGGGCGCGGGAGCCCAGGCACAACAGGTGACACTGGTGTCGGTCATTGCCGCGCCACTGCTGGCGGGAGCCGTGGCATGGGGCCTGCTGGCGGTGCTGGAACGGCGCACCGTGAAGGCCGTGAAGATTTGGCGGATCACCGGCTGGACCTTCCTTGCGGTGTCCCTGCTCGGACCACTGGGAATGGGTGCCGCGGCCGGAACACTCACGGTTTTGCTGCTGATGCACGGGTCCGTGGGAACCATCCTCATGCTCGGCCTGCCCTTACGGCGCACGGGTGCTCCAGCGTATTCTGGGGGAAACTCCGATGAGGACCCGTCATGAACACACACATCATGAACACCGGCAGACGCCCGGCCGGCAGCAGCAAACTCTCCGGCACCGACTGCAATGAATTCACGCCACTGCTGGTGTGGCTGGCCTCGCGTCGCACCCCGCGGTGGCTGGGCCCGGTGTGTCTCGCGGTGGCATCCGCGCTCACGGTGGCCCTCCTGTGGGTGGGAGCCGACCGCGCCAACCCGGGCGGGGCCGATGAGGGCCCCGCCCGCGCGGTCATCATGGGCCTGGTCTTTGCGTTGCTGTGCGTGGCGGCCGTGGCGGCGCTTGGCCGCCGTTGGGGCCCCGCAGTCGTCATCACGGTCGCGGTGAACGGGGCAGTCCTGGTCGGTGCAGGAGCCGGTGCCGGGTCCTGGACTGCGGGGCTTTCCGTTGCGGCCGCGTGTCTTTTGGCCGGACTGATCACCTGGATGGCTCAATACCTGCTGGCGCTGGTCCGTGAACTGATGGCCACGCGCGAGTGGCTGGCCGAGGCGGCGGTGGCGGACGAGCGCCGTCGTTTCTCCCGGGACATGCACGATCTCCTCGGGCACACCCTGTCGGTTATTGTGGTCAAGGGCGAGCTGATCAGGCGCCTGGCTCCGGTTGATCCGGAGGCCGCCGCCCGGCATGCAGGTGATGTGCAGTCCATTGGGCGCCAGGCGCTCGCCGAGGTGCGCGAGGCGGTGGCGGGTTACCGCAGCCACGGCCTCGCCGCCGAGCTGGAAAATGCGCAGGCAGCGCTGGATGCCGCCGATGTCAGCGTGAGCGTCTCGGATGGTACGGTGCCGCAGGACATGGACGCCGCCGGTGAGGGCGTCCTTGCGTGGGTGGTGCGGGAAGGCACAACCAATGTGATCCGGCACGCCAGGGCCGGACGCTGCCGGATCAGCTTGTTCCGCACGGGGGACAGTGTGCGGGTGGACGTGGTCGACGACGGGCTCGCCGGGAAAGGCGCCAGCACTTCCGGCAGCCTTCCCCACAGTCCAGGCTCTTCCGGCAGCCCCAGCTTTCCCAGCCTCAGCCTCTCCAGCCGTTCCGAAGTGACCACGGACGGCAGCGGCTTGCGCGGCTTGCGGGAGCGGGTGGCAGGTGTGGGCGGGGAATTGGTGGCGGGAGCAACGGCGTCGGGCCTCAGGCTCAGCGCAACGATTCCCGCGGCAGCGCACCCCGCGGCCGAGCCGTCCGCGGCCGAGCCGTCCGCGGCCGCACGGTCCGCGCCCGCACGGTCGATGGGGAAGTGAATGCGGTGGCGGCTACGAGGGTCATGATTGCCGAGGACCAGCTCATGATGCGCTCGGCCCTCGCGGCGCTGCTGGGGCTCGAACCGGATCTGGACGTTGTGGCCGAGGTGGGGCGCGGCGATGAAGTCGTCGCGGCGGCCCTTGTCTCGCGGGCGGAGGTTGCCGTGCTGGACATTGAGATGCCCGGTGGCAGCGGCCTCGACGTCATCCCTGAGCTGCTGAACGCCGTGCCCGGGATCGCCATTTTGATGGTGACGACGTTTGGCCGGCCGGGCTATCTGCGCCGTGCCCTCGACGCCGGGGCCCGCGGATTCCTTGTCAAGGATGATCCCGTGGAGGAACTGGCCGCCGCCATCAGGCGTGTGCTGGCCGGGGAAACGGTGGTCAACCCGGTCCTTGCCGCCCAGTCATTGCGGACCGGCCCCAACCCCTTGACCGAGCGGGAACGCGACGCCCTGTCCGCCGGCGGGGGCGGCGCCACGATTGCCGACATCGCCGATTCCCTGCAGCTGTCAACGAGCACCGTGCGCAACTACCTCTCCAGCGCCATCGGCAAGACCGGCACCCGCAACCGGACCGAGGCACTCACGCTCGCGAGGGACAAGGGCTGGCTGTGAACCCGGCTGCATGACGGCGTGCGGCTCAACCGGCGGCGGCGCACCTCGTGGCGGCTCAGGCTGCGGCAGCGAGGGCGGCCCCCACCACACCTGCCGTGTTGTGCAATTGTGCGGGAACCACGGGAGTGTCCAGCCGGATGTGGGCCAGGTAATCGTGGTGCCGCACCGAGATGCCGCCGCCCAGGATGATCAGCTCGGGGGAGAACAGGAACTCCACGTGGGTGAGGTAGCCCTGCAGCCGGGCCGCGTAGCCTTCCCAGTCCAGCCCGTCCCGAACACGTGCGACGGCGGACGTGCCGGCTTCCGCTTTCGTCCCGCCGATCTCCAGGTGGCCCAGCTCGAAGTTGGGCACCAGCTTGCCGTCCACCACCAGGGCAGAGCCGATCCCGGTGCCCAGGGTCAGCACCAACACCGCCCCGTCACAGCCCTGCCCGGCACCCAGTGCCGCCTCCGCCAACCTGCCGCATCGGCGTCGTTCATGGCATGGACGGGAAGGCCCATCGCCCGGCCCAGGAAGCTGTTGACGTCCTGCCCCAGCCACTCGTCACTGATGTTGGCAGCCGAGCAGGCGATGCCGCGGCGGATGATGGCGGGAAATGCCACACCCACAGGTGATTGCGGCAGCGGGGCCGCGTCGCGTTGCTGAATCTGGACGGCTACTTCCTGCAGGGCATGCGCGACGGCGGCCGGGCTGTCCGGGGTGGGCAGCTGGGCCATGGGCCCGGCAAGCAGGCCGGTGGTGGTGTCGACCACGCCGTACTTGATGGCGGTGCCGCCGATGTCGATGCCCACGCGGAGGGCGGTGCGGGTGGTTGCGGGCAAGTGGGATTCCGTTCTGTTGACGATGGCAAAGGCGCGCTGCCGCCCGACCCGGGATGGGTCGGACGGCAGCGCACGTTCACAACAGGATTGGGCGTGGATCAGACCAGCCAGGCGGTGGCGTTGGCGGGCAGCCTGCCATCCACCAGCGGAACGCTGCTAACGGCGACGTTTCCTGCGGGGATCTCGACGGCCGTGTCACCGAAGTTGGTGAGGACGTGCCAGCCGTTGGGACGGGCAAAATGCAGTACCTTCGGGTTGGTGTTGGCGATCCACTCCAGCTCCTCGGCGGTCTGCAGCGTCCGGCGCAGGGCCAGGGCCTCGCGGTAGAGGGTCAGCGTGGAGCCCTCGGCGCAGTCCTGGGCGTCCACGGCGTGCCCGGCGAACCAGGCCGGCTGCGGCAGGTGTGCCTGCGCGTCGCCAAAGCCGAAGGACGTTGCTGCCGAGGTCCACGGCAGCGGCACGCGGCAGCCGTCGCGGCCCACCTCAATGCCCGTGTTGCGGAAGAAGGCAGGGTCCTGCCGGTCGGCGTCGGTAATGTCGGCCACCTCGTGCAGGCCCAGTTCCTCACCCTGGTACAGGTAGGCGGAGCCGGGCAGGGCCAGCATGAAAAGGGTTGCGGCGCGGGCGCGGCGCAGGCCCAGCTCGCGGTCCAGCACCGCCTCATCGCCGCCGGCCAGCAGCCAGCCCTTGCCGTCCTGGCTCTTGCCGGCCTCGCCCAGCGAGGGGAGGCCGTAGCGCGTGGCGTGGCGGACGACGTCGTGGTTGGAGAAAACCCAGGTGGAGGAGGCTCCGGTGGCGGCGGACTCGGCGAGGTTCTTCGTCACGATCTCGGCGAAGGGCTTGGCCTCAAAGTCGGCCATGAGCAGGTCGAAGTTGAAGGCCTGGCCCAGGCTGTCCAGGGATGCGTAGCGGGCGCGGCGGGACTGGTCCACCCAGGCCTCTGCGACGGCGGTGCGCGGCGGGTTGTACTCGTTGAACAGGGCGCGCCATTCGGCGTAGATTTCGTGGACGGCGTCGCGGTCCCACAGCGGGTTGGAGCCGTTGTGCAGCTTCTCGAGGCGGCGCAGTTCTTCCTGGTTCGGCAGCGGTTCGGAGAGGTCCTTGGAAAGTGCGTGGGCCACGTCGATGCGGAAGCCGTCGACGCCGCGGTCGGACCAGAAGCGCAGCGTCTTCAGGAAGTCGTCGTGGATTTCGCGGTTGTCCCAGTTGAAGTCGGGCTGCTCCGAGGCGAACAGGTGCAGGTACCACTGGCCGTCCGGCACCTGGGTCCAGGCCGGTCCGCCAAAGACGGAACCCCAGTCCGACGGCGGGAACTCACCATTGGTGCCCTGGCCGTCGCGGAAGATGTAGCGGGCCCGGGCGGCGGAACCCTTCTCGGCGGCGAGTGCCTCCTGGAACCATTCGTGCTGGTCGGAAGAGTGGTTCGGGACGATGTCCACGATCAGTTTCATGCCGGCGTCGTGGAGGGTGGTGGTCATCTCATCAAAGTCGGCCAGGGTGCCCAGGCGGGGGTCGACGTTGCGGTAATCGGCGACGTCGTAACCGCCGTCGGCAAGCTCGGAGGGGTAGAACGGGCTCAGCCAGACGGCGTCCAGACCCAGTTCCTTCAGGTAGGCCACCTTGGCCGTGATGCCCTTGATATCCCCGAGGCCGTCAGCATTGGCGTCATAAAAGCTGCGGGGATAGATCTGGTAGACGGCGGCCTGGCGCCACCAGTTGGGGTCGGTGGAGAGGGTGTTCGTGCCCAGGACCGAAAGGGTGGAAGCAGACATGGATTGTTCCTTAATCTTGGTGCGGTTTGTTGATGTATACGAAGAGTGGGAGCTCTGGTTCGCGGTGGTGTTTCTCAGCGTCATTTCTCAGCGTCATTTCTCAGCGTCATTTCACGGCGCCGCGCATGACGCCGGACATGATCCAGCGTTGTGCGAAGAGGTAGACCAGCAGGGTCGGTGCCAGGGCCATGAGGTAGGAGGCGAAGGCGAGGGAGTAGTTGGTGTTGAACTGGCCCTGGAACAGTTGCTGGACCACGGGCAGGGTTTGCAGCGCAGGGTCGGCGATCAGCATTTGGGGGAGCAGGAAGTCGTTCCAGGAGCCGAGGAAGGCGAAGATGCCCACCGTGGCGCTCATGGGCGCGAGCAGGGGGAAGATAATCTTGCGGAACGTCTGCCAGGTGCTGGCGCCATCGAGTCTTGCGGCTTCCTCCAGCTCGATCGGGATGGACTTCAGGAAGGCGATGAACAGCAGCGAGTTGAAGGAGATGCCTCCCACGATGTGGATGAAGGCAACGCCCAGCGGGTTGTCCAGGCCAAATATGGCTGTCTGCTTGATCAGCGGCAGGATCACCACGGGGAACGGCACAAACATGGCCGAGAGCAGGTAGATGTAGGAGAGCCGGAAGAATTTCCTGTCCCAGTTGCGCACAATGGCGTACGCCACCATCGAACTGGCGGCCAGGGCACCGAGCACCGAAAGGACGGTGATGAATGCCGTTGACATGAAAGCTGCCGGGTAGTTTGTCATTTCAAAGGCCTGGGCGAAGTTTCCCCATTGCGGGTCTGATGGCCAGGCGAAGCCGGTGCCGGAGGCGGCCTGTTCGGGGGACTTCAGGGCCATGCTGATGGTGAAGTACAGCGGAACCAGGATGGTCAGGGATGCCACCAGCATCAGTGTCGTCATCCACCAGTTGATCTTGAAGCCTTCGCGGTGCAACTTCCGCATCTTGGTGGGCCGGGGAACGTCCAGTTGCGCGGGGCCGTGAAGTTCAGGCCGCAGGTCCGTCAATGCTGTTGTCATTACAGTGAAACCTCCCGGCGGCGCAGAATTTGCAACTGCAGCAGCGAAATGATGAGCGTGATGATGAAGAAGATGATGGCGTTGGCCATCTGGTAGGAGTAGTCGCCGCCGGCAAATCCGGAGAAGATGCGCATGGCCACGGACTGTGTGGCGGTGCCCGGTCCGCCGCCGGTCAAGGCCACGATCACCTCGTAGGTGCCCAGGTAGCCCTTGAAGCCCAGGATGATGTTGATGGCAACATAGCCGGCGATCAGCGGCAGGGAGATGCTGCGCAACTGGCGCCAGGGTCCTGCCCCGTCGAGGGAGGCGGCCTCAAACACGTCGGTGGATATGCTCTGCAACCCGGCCAGGTAGATGATGGTGGCGCCGGGGGCTGCCTGCCAAACGGTGACAAATACGATGGCCGCCCACGCCCACTGCTCGTTGGCCAGGATGCTGGTGGCCAGGGGTGCGATCCCCAAACTCTCGGCAATGTTCGGCAGGGTGCTGGAGAACAGGAAGTTGAACACGTAGGCGACGATGAGTCCGGAGAGCACCATGGGGATGAAGTAGATGCCGCGGATGCCGGTCTTCCACTTGATCCTTGAATTCAGGCCCAGAGCCAGCAACAGGGCCAGCACGTTCACCGCAAGGGTTGCCACGATGGCAAAGAAGAAGGTGAACGCGTAGGACGCCAGGATTTCCGGGTCGGTGAAGATGTTTTGGAAGTTCCGCAGCCCCACCATCTTCCAGTCGCCATAGCCGGCGTAGTTGGTTAAGCTGAAGAATCCGCCAATAAGGGCTGGGATGGTGCTGAACATGGCGAAAAGCACCAGGACCGGAATGATCATCCAGTAATAAGTTGGAGCGACCTTGCGCGCCTTGATCTTGAGGGGTGCGGCGCTGCCGGCGGCAGTGGCAGTGGCAGTGGCAGTTCCAGTGTCGGTGGGTGTCGGTGTAAGGACGTTGGCTGGAGCGGTCATGATTTTCTCCTTCGAAGATCTAGGCGTTGCGGGCGGCAACGCGGTGCCAGGCGTCGTCGAGGGTGGTCAGGAATGCGTCGGCGTTGCGGTTCAGTGCCAGCGTTTGGAAGTAGTTGTTGAGTGTGATGGCCGGCGGGAAGTAGTTGGTCATGTTGAGGTAGTACTTGCCCGCCGAGATGAGTGGCTGCAGGCCAGCCACCTGCGGGTTTGCGGTCTCCGCAGCACCCTTGAGCGGGGAGAAGGCAGAGAACTTGTCGTTGTACGCGGTGACCACGGCAGGATCCATGAGGTAATTGACAAAGCGCTTGGCGGCTTCGATTCTCGGGGAGGAGCGGGTGATGGAAAATGTCATGTCAAGGGTGACCTGTGCCTGGGTTTCGCCGGGATCCTCGCTCATCGGCAGGGCAAAAGTGCCGAGCTTGAGACCTGCGTTGATGGTGGTCAGCTCCGAGAGGGCCCACGGCCCCTGCATGTACATGGCGGCGGAACCCTTGGCGAAGGCGGCATTGCCGTCTGTGTAGGAACGGCCGCCGGCGTCTTTTTGCATGAAGCCCAGCACCGTCAGGAAGTTCTCGGTGGCGGTTTTGAAGTCGCGGCTGAAGGAAACTTCGGGATTGTTTTTCAAGTCCTGGGCGGTGAGGGGCATGCGGGAGAAGAAGTCTGCCAGGTCCACATTGCCCCCTGACACATAGCCGTAGGGCTGGCCCAGCGTCCAGGAGTCCTTGAACGTGCCATAGATGGGTGTCAGCCCGGCGTCCTGAAACGTTTGGCAGGCGGCCAGGAAGCTGCTCCACGTGGTGGGCACGTCCACGTTGTACTTGGCAAACAGCTCGATGTTGTAGATGACGCCGGCCGCGGCCAGGGAGAACGGCAGCGCACTGAGTTCGGAATCGTTGTAGCGGCCAAAGGAATTGATCAGCTCAAGGGCTTTGGGATCTGCCAGGGCCGCTGCCGGGAGGTCGGAGAGGTCGGCAAAGATGCCCTTGTGGGCGAAGTCTGCGGTGGTGACTGAATACGCATTCGTGACCACGTCGGCCGGGTTGTCGCGGATCAGTCCGGGCACCCAATTGCCGCCGTTGAAGTCCTGGACGACGCGGATGTCAGGGTTCTTTGTCTCGAAGTCCTTGATGAGGGTGTTGAAGTAGTCAACCACCTCGGGCTTGTTTTGCTGCAGGCGGATGGTGGTCACGGCCCCTGCCTTGGCGTTTGAACAGGCCGGCAGTGCCAGGCCTGCCGCAGCAACAGCTGCCAGTGACAACAGGCGCCGGCGGGTCGGGCCGACCGGGTTCACTGTGCGGGGCCCTGAAAATTGCGGGGAACAGCCAACATGAAAAAAAACTCCCTTGTTCTTTTGGGCGGGTGGAACAGTCGCGCCGGTTTACTGGCAGACAATTATTTGCACCATATATTTAGGTTCTAAATTTATGCACTGTTAGTATTATGTACATCACACGGCCACACGTCAAGGGGCATTCTTTGGAACTTACGGCAAACACGCCCCAGCAGTTGCGGCACACCAACATGAACGCCATTTTGGGCGTCATGCGCCGCTCCGGAGCAGTGACCGGCACGGACCTTATCGAGGCCACGGGCCTGGCCCGGGCCACGGTGATAGCCGTCTGCGACGATTTGATCAAGGCGGGGTGGGTCCGCGAACTTCCTGCCCAAAAGATGACGGTCCAAAAGGGGCGCCCTGCGCGGGTTTTTGAATTTGATGCCCGGGCAGGCGTGGTTGTCGGGCTGGACTTTGGCGTTGCCAAGACCACTGCCCTCGTGGCCGACCTCCGAGGAACCATCCTGGCGAAGGCCACGGAGGGCCTGTCCGAATTCACGGCTCCGGATGACGAGCGTTTGGCCAGCATCGATACCGCCATCCGCACGGCGCTGGAAGCTGCCGGCGTGACGCCGGATTCGGTCCTTGTTGCGGGGGTGGGCATTGCGGCGCCCGTGGACCGTAAGGGCAACATTTCCCACGGGCAGGAATTCTGGGAACACCTCGACATTGGCGTCCCGGAGGATTTGCACACCCGCTACGGTTGGCCCGTGCTCCTCGGCAATGACGCCAACCTGGCAGCCATGGCCGAACGCTGGATGGGCGTCGGCGCAGGATCCGACGACTTGGCCGTCATGCTGGCCGGGGAACGCATCGGCTTTGGCCTGATGGATTCCGGACGCCTGCTGCACGGTGCCGCCGGGCGCACCGGTGAGGTCGGAAGCCTGCAACTGGTGGACGGAGTGGGCACACCTGATGGAATCGCCGTCTTGGCCCGCGACATGGCGGCGGCCGCCTGCCAGAAGGGGGCACCCAAGACAACATTGACCGCCGTGGCTGGAAAAAATGGGGAGGGGATGACGGCGGAAGCGGTCTTTGCAGCTGCTGCCGGGGGAGACAAGGTGGCCCACAAAATACTTGACGACATTGCCAGGCGGATGGCCCGTGTCATCGCCTGGACCGCAACCCTCGTGGATCCGGAACTGGTGGTCATCGGCGGCGCTGTCGCTGCGTCGTCGACGGTGTTACTGGACCCCCTGCAAGAGGAGCTGACACAGCTCATGCCCAACCCGCCGAGGGTTGCCGTCTCCACCCTCGGGGACGCCATCGTCACGCTCGGGGCAGTGCGGCTGGCGCTGGACTACGTCGAAAAGCACGCCCTGGACTTGCTGCAAGGCCGCTCGGACTAACCAATCAGGCTGTCAGCGCGCGGGCGTATTCTGGTGCCATGGACGTGAACAACGGAAAGTTCAAGCCGCCCCCTGGAGTGACAATCAGCGGCGGCGAAACCCTGCCCTCGGCCTTTGACGTAACCGGGCTGGCAGTGTCCGCCATGGCCCGGGCAGCCGCTGCCGTGGCCCGACTGGCAGTGCACCACGGCGCCACTCCGCCCACCATTTCGCTGGAGCGGAACCTGGCCTCCCTGTGGTTCGGAATGTCGTTCACGCCGGTGGGGTGGGACCTGCCTCCGGCCTGGGACGCCATCGCCGGCGACTACCGCAGCGCCGACGGCTGGATCCGCCTCCACACCAATGCCCCGCACCACCGCGCGGCGGCCCTCAACGTGCTCGGGCTGGGAGCCGGCGCCAACCGCGAAACTGTTGCCTCCGCCGTCGAACTTTGGGCCGGGGAAGAACTGGAAGCCGCGGTGGTTGCGGCCAACGGATGTGCTGCACTGATGCGCTCGCAGGAGGAGTGGTGGGCGCATCCGCAGGGCCGGGCCGTGGCCGCGGAACCGCTGGTTGCGTGGGGTGCCCGGCGCCTGATGGACGACGGCGGCACTCACCGAAATTCCCGGCCCGCCAGTGCGCAGCGTCCGTTGGAAGGGGTGCGGGTGCTGGATTTGACCAGGGTGATTGCCGGACCCGTGGCCACACGCTTTCTGGCGATGTACGGTGCGGAGGTGCTGCGGATCGACCCTCCCGATTGGGAGGAGCCGGCACTGGAGGCTGAAATGACTGTCGGTAAGCGCTGCGCCCGACTGGATCTGAAAACGTCGGAGGGCCTGGCCGCGCTGCACGAACTGCTGGCTGGGGCCGACATCTTCATTCACGGCTATCGTCCGGATGCACTTGACTGGCTGGGGCTGTCCGAGGCATGGCTGGCGGAGCATCATCCGCAGCTGGTCAATGTGGCGCTGGACGCCTACGGCTGGAGCGGGCCGTGGGCCAACCGGCGCGGCTTTGATTCGCTCGTGCAGATGAGCTGCGGCATAGCGCACGCCGGGATGGTCCACTTTGGCTCGGACCGCCCGCATCCGTTGCCGGTGCAGGCCCTGGATCACGCCACGGGGTACCTGTGTGCTGCCGCCGCGATCGAGGCGTGGTGCGAGCGCCTGCATGGATCGGTTCGAAATGCCCGGCTGTCGCTGGCCCGGACCGCGGTGGAGTTGCTACGGACGGGGCCGTCCGACCCTGGAGCACCGGCCCCTTCGCTTTCCCCGGCCTTGTTGGTTCCCGAGTCGACCCTCTGGGGTCCGGGGCTGCGACTGCCGCCGGCGGTGCAGATTTCCGGCCTTGATGCTGCCACCGATGTTCCAGCACTGGGAATCGGTTCGGCTCCTCCGGTGTGGGCTTGAACCGGATTGCCACAGCTGGGCCGCTATCCCGGCCAGCTGTGTTGGCGTAGTGCCTGCTTGAACATTTCAGCCACGTGGGTGTCGCCTCGGCGCATGTCGGCGCTGTACACCTTGATCTGCAGCCAGCCGCGGGCCGCGCTTCGGTTGTCCCGGTTCCGGTCATACAACTGTTTCTGTGTGGTCTTGTGGATTTCGCCTTCGTACTGGCCGCTGGTCTTGTAGTCCTCGCAGGGTCGTGGCGTGGCCGACCACGTTTTTGCGCCGCGGTTGTGCAGCGCCTGCTGGCCGGGTCAGATGGATGGTCTTGATGTCATCGTCAAACCACGGCAGCGGCATCCCATGGAGTTGGGCCGCGGTAACGTGCGAGGCACAACTTTCACTGCATAACACGGTGTAGGGACGGACCCGATCGAGCAAACTTTGCTGTTGTCCGCGTGGCACCCGAACCTCCCTGCTGGGCGTGGTTAAGCTCGAACCACGCAGATGACTGCGCGTGGCACCGGCTGCGCGTCCTTCCACCAAAGTAAAGGACCGCCGGGCCAGAACCTTGAACGTGCGTGGGCGGGTGACCATGAATCAAGTCTGACTCAATCTTGCGCGAAGCGTTCGGAGTTATCCACAGGCCCGAAGCTGCCACCAGGTGCATCGGTGATTCGAAACTGCAGATCAGGCGATGCGCCGATGATTCCCGGGATCCAAACTGCAGATCAGGCGATAAATTCGGTGGAATCGTCGCCAGATCTGCAGTTTCGAACTCTGCGAGGCCAAGAAACCGCCAGATCTGCTGTCTCAATGTGCCGGACGCCGGAACCCGTAAGAAGAAAACGCATCAGCTGCTGTTTCAACGTCAGAAGTTCCATTTGCACCCGGTGCGGTTGGCCAGAAGACCGCCAGCTGCCAAAACCCGCCAGGGAATTTCCTTCGTGGCACCTCGGTGCGGAAGACTGGGGAGGCAAGGGCCGCCGTCGTGCTTTTGCTACAAAACCACACCAGTTCTGCAGACCAAGCAAGAGCCACACACCACGCAAGGAAGCCGCCACCGCATGAGCATTGCCGTTCGCACCATCACCGCAGCAGATTATGATGCCGTGTCCCGGATTACCGCCGACGCCTACCTCGGCGCGGGGTACTTTGATAGCGCCGAATACCCGTACATGCAGAAGATCATGCGCGTGGGGGAGCGGGCTGCGGTGGCACCGGTGATTGTGGCCGAACGGGACGGGGTGGTCATTGGTTCGGCGACTCTGGCGGTGTTCGGCGACGAGTGGGCTGACATTGCCCTGCCCGACGAGCTGGAATTTCGGCTTCTGGTGGTTGACCCGGCGGTGCAGCGCAGCGGTGCGGGGCGAAAAATGGTGGAGTGGATCCTGGCGCATGCCCGGTCGCTCGAGGGCATCAACGCCGTCAGCCTCACCACGGGCGACGATTGGCACGGCGCCCACGCGCTCTACCGCAAGCTTGGGTTCACCCGCGCGCCGGAGAGGGACTGGCCCATCCCGGAAAACGGCAAGATGCTGCGCGTGTACCGCATGGTGCTGTAGGCGAAGCCGGGGCGGCCAGGCAGCCGCGGCGGCGGAGTTGGCCCGGCCTGCCGTGGGTGGCGGCCAAAGCGGCCAGCCGCGCCGGACCGTTCCAGTGCAACCGGCACTATGATGGCCCCATGGGTTGCGAATCATGGAGAGCGCCACAGCAAGGAACCCGGCAATGACGCCGGCGCCGGGGAGTCGCTGGCGGGCGCGGCGCCGGTCCGTCAACGCCTTGGTGGACAATCTGGCTTTTGCCTTCAGCGGGGCGGCGGCTGTTTGGCTGGCGTGGCTGGTGCTGTCGGAGGGCTTCTTCCGGGGCTGGTACCTCATTCCGTTCTTCGTCTTGTTCTGGCTGGTTCTGGCGTATTTGGTGCTGCCACGACTCCACCGGATCCTGACCTCCATCTACGTCCCCGACTATTTCATTGGCCGGGCCCGGACCAGCGACGGGCTGCTGGGAGATCCCATCAACCTTGCCATCGTGGGTACCGAAGCCCAGCTGCATGAGGCGATGACGCGCTCCGGCTGGATTCGGGCAGACCCCATCACCCTGGCATCCAGTCGAAGAATCATCACCTCCACGATCTTTAGGCGAAGCTACGACGAGGCGCCGGTGAGCCCGCTGATGCTGTTCGGCCACCAGCAGGACCTGGCCTACCAACAGGAAGTCGCAGGCAACCCGGCCAAACGGCACCACGTCCGGTTCTGGCGCTGCCCGGACGGTTGGCTGCTGCCGGGAGGGCACAAGACCGATTGGTTGGCGGCCGGAACCTTCGACCGGGCCGTGGGATTCTCACTCTTCACGCTCCAAATCACGCACAAGATCGCCCCCGACACAGATACCGAACGTGACCACATTGTGTCTACCTTGAAGGGCGGCCAGTCCGATATCAAGGTTCGGGTGATCGAGGACTTCTCCAGCGGCTACCACTCCCGCAACGGTGGCGGGGACTCGATAGAGACCGACGGCGACCTGCCGGTGGTCGATGTCAGGGGCGTCACCATTCCTGCCAACGGAAACCCGCTTGGTCCCGACCTTGCTGCCAGGCGTGCCGCCAGGGCGAGTAGCCGCCCGGTTTCCACGTCCTTGGGCGTGGTTCTGATGCTCATCCGTGTTGTGGTGGGAGGCGTCTCGGTGGCCTTGATCATGTCGGACTGGGGGCGCATCGCGGCTGAAATCGACCCGGTCCTGCAGGACGCAGACCAAGCTGTCCTAAACACATTTCTCGGGGTGGTTGTTGCCGCGTCCGCCATTGGCATGGCCTGCTACCTGCTGCTGGCCATTCTCGTCTTCAGGGGAAGCAATTGGGCCAGAATCGCCACCATGGGGTTCAGCGGCGTGCTGGTTGTCGTGTCCGGCATTGCCTTTGTCAGCGGTGAATCCACCACCTTGGCCGGCAACCTCTTCGGGCTGCCACTGGACATCCTGGTGGTGTTGGCCCTGTCGGCCCGCAACTCACGGCTGTGGGCGCGCCGCCATCCTGCCAGCGGCATGTCATGACATGACAGAGCTCATCCCACGGCGGGAGAAGGCTCCCGTTTAAGGCGACTAAGCTAGTACCGACAACTTTTTCTTTTTTTGCAGGGGAGATCCATGGCTGCGATCAACCGTGACGACGTGGCGCATCTGGCGCAACTCGCTCACATCGAGATGAACGATACGGAACTGGACCGCATGGCCACAGAGCTGGCAGTGATTGTGGATGCAGTCAAGAGCGTCAGCGAGGCTGCAGGGGCCGATGTGCCCGCCACCTCGCACCCGATTCCGCTGACGAATGTCATGCGCGAAGACGTCGTGGGCCACGTGCTCACCGTGGACCAGGCACTGTCCGGCGCCCCGGATTCCGCCGACGGCCGTTTTAAGGTTCCCGCGATTCTGGAGGAAAGCTAATCCATGAGTGTTTCTGCATTGATCCGATCCAGCGCTGCCCAAATGGCCGCAAAGCTTGCCTCAGGCGAGATCACCTCCGTTGAGCTGGTCCAGGCCCACCTGGACCGCATTGCCGAGGTCGACGGCGGAGAGCGCGGCATCCACGCGTTCCTGCACGTCAACGGCGACGAGGCGCTCGCAGTCGCTGCCGACGTTGACGCCCGCCGCGCCGCCGGCGAGGAGCTGCACGAGCTCGCCGGCGTGCCGATCGCCATCAAGGACCTGATCGTCACGAAGGGCCAGCCCACCACGGCGGCCTCCAAGATCCTCGAGGGCTGGATGAGCCCCTACGACGCCACCGTCATCGAGAAGATCCGCGCCGCCCGCATGCCGATGCTGGGCAAGACGAACCTTGACGAATTCGCCATGGGCTCCTCCACGGAGCACTCTGCCTACGGCCCCACCCGCAACCCGTGGGATCTTGACCGGATCCCCGGCGGTTCCGGCGGCGGCTCGGCTGCAGCTGTTGCGGCCTTTGAAGCCCCCCTCGCATTGGGCACCGACACCGGCGGCTCCATCCGCCAGCCCGGCTCCGTCACCGGAACCGTCGGCGTCAAGCCCACCTATGGTGCTGTTTCGCGCTACGGCGCCATCGCCATGGCCTCCTCGCTGGATCAGATCGGCCCGGTCTCACGCACCGTGCTTGACTCGGCCCTGCTGCAGGAAGTCATCGGCGGCTACGACGCCAAGGACTCCACCTCCCTGACGGACCCCTCCACCGGGCTGGCCGACGCCGCCCGCATGGGCAACGTTGCGGGCATGAAGATCGGCATCATCAAGGAACTGCACGGCGAAGGCTTCCAGGCCGGTGTGGAGCAGCGCTTCAACGAGTCCGTGGAATTACTGCGCAACGCCGGTGCGGAAATCGTTGAGGTCTCCTGCCCCAACTTCGGCTCCGCCCTCGGCGCCTACTACCTGATCATGCCGAGTGAGGCTTCCTCGAACCTTGCCAAGTTCGACGGCGTCCGGTTCGGCATGCGCACCCTGCCCACCGAGGGCCCGCTCACCATTGAGCGCGTCATGGGTGCCACCCGCGCCGCCGGGTTCGGCCCCGAGGTCAAGCGCCGCATCATCCTGGGCACCTATGCCCTGAGCGCCGGCTACTACGACGCCTACTACGGCTCGGCCCAAAAGGTCCGCACCCTGGTGCAGCGCGACTTTGAGGCCGCGTTTGCGCAGGTTGATGTGCTGATCTCCCCGACCACGCCCACCACGGCGTTCAAGCTGGGTGAGAAGTTGGATGACCCGCTGTCCATGTACCTGCAGGACGTTGCCACCATCCCGGCCAACCTTGCCGGCATTCCGGGTCTGACCCTGCCGGGCGGCCTGGCCGAGGAAGACGGCCTGCCCGTTGGCATCCAGCTGCTGGCCCCGGCCCGTGAGGACGCCCGCGTCTACCGTGTCGGCGCCGTGCTGGAAGCCTTGCTTGAGGCCAAGTGGGGCGGGCCACTGCTGAACCAGGCCCCGGCGCTGGCCGCCACCGCCGAAACCGTTGCAGCCGAGGAGGCTAACTAATGAGCGTTGACACCACTTTGAGCTTCGAAGAAGCCATGGAAAAGTACGAACCCGTTCTCGGGTTCGAGGTTCACGTTGAGCTGAACACCAAGACCAAGATGTTCTCCTCCGCCCCGAACGTGTTTGGCGACGAGCCCAACACGAACGTCAACGAAGTGTGCCTGGGCCTGCCCGGAGTACTGCCGGTGGTGAACAAAAAGGCTGTTGAGTCCTCGATCTTGATCGGTTTGGCACTGAACTGCAAGATCGCCCCGCACAGCACCTTTGCGCGCAAGCAGTACTTCTACCCGGACACTCCGAAGAACTTCCAGACCTCCCAGTACGATGCCCCCATCTGCTACGACGGCTGGATCGACATTGAGCTTGAGGACGGCACCGTTTTCCATGTCGAGATCGAACGCGCCCACATGGAGGAGGACGCCGGAAAGCTGACCCACATGGGTGGCTCCACGGGCCGCATCCAAGGTGCCGACTACTCATTGGTGGACTACAACCGTTCAGGTGTGCCGCTGGTGGAAATCGTCACGAAGACCATTGAGGGCGCCGGTTCACGGGCCCCCGAGCTGGCCAAGGCGTATGTTGCGGCCATCCGTGAAATCGTGAAGAACCTGGGCGTTTCCGAGGCCAAGATGGAGCACGGCAACGTCCGTTGCGACGCCAACGTTTCCCTGCGCCCGCACGGCCAGGAGAAGCTCGGCACGCGTACCGAGACGAAGAACGTGAACTCGCTGCGCGCCGTCGAAAACGCCGTGAAGTTCGAGATTCAGCGTCACGCTGCCGTCCTGGACTCCGGTGTGCCGATCACGCAGGAAACACGCCACTGGCACGAGGACACCAAGTCCACCACCTCGGGCCGTCCCAAGTCTGATGCTGACGATTACCGCTACTTCCCGGAACCGGATCTGGTGCCCATCGTCACCAGCGCCGCCTGGGTTGAGGAACTCCGCGCCACCTTGCCTGAGCCGCCCGCCGAGCGCCGCAAGCGCCTGCAGGCTGACTGGGGCTACACGGATCTCGAGTTCCGCGACGTGGTCAACGCCGGGCTCATGGACGAAATCGAGGAGACCGTTGCAGCCGGTGCCACCGCCGCAGCTGCCCGCAAGTGGTGGATGGGCGAGATCGCACGCCGTGCCAAGCTGGCCGACGTCGACCCCGCAGCATTGGGTGTCACACCCGCCGTCGTGGTGGAGATTGAGAAGCTCATCGCCTCGGGCGCCATCAATGACAAGCTGGCCCGCAAGGTGCTCGACGGCGTCCTTGAGGGAGAGGGTACGCCCACCGAGGTTGTGGCCAAGCGTGGCCTGGCCGTGGTCTCCGACGACGGTGCGCTGCAGACCGCGATCGACGAAGCCCTGGCGGCCCAGCCCGATGTTGCGGAGAAGATCCGCGGCGGCAAGGTCCAGGCTGTTGGCGCCATTGTTGGCGGCGTCATGAAGGTCACCCGCGGACAGGCCGACGCGGCCCGCGTGCGTGAGCTGATCCTGAAGACCCTGGGCGTGGAAGGCTAATCCCCACCAGACACGCAAACCAGTCCCGGGTTTCCACGGGCTCAACCACCCTCTATCGCCGAGATATGAGTTCGCGCCCCCTCGGAGGGGGCGCGAACTCATATCTCGGCGAAAATGGGTGCTGGTTGAGCCTGTTGAGACCCGGGACTGGTGTTTAAGGATCGCTTTTCGACGCTTGGACCGGGAACCGGCGCTCGGCCGCAATATGAGTGATTATGAATCGTAATAGGACTTTGCATTCACAAAAGTTCAAGCAAGGATGGAGTATCACTGTCGATACTCTTGGAGCTGCTTCACATGCGCACGCCAGCATCTGCCACGTCAACACCTTCTGCGCCAACCAGCCCGCACCGCTTGCATCCCGAATTGGAATGTGGATTGGGGGACTGGGACAAACTCCTTTATGGCAACCATCGGATAGTTGTGGCGGTGGAAGACGTGCCGGCAGGACGCCGCGCAGTCACCGTTGATCTGCCGTGGCGCCGCCAGGACGCTGACCCCGCAGACATTGATGTCATCGTGATGTCCGGTGCATCAGGGGCACGGGTGCGCAACGTCGTTGCCGTCGAGCGGAGCCAGGCCAGCGGGACGTTCATCTTTGAACCCGTCGACGGCGCAGGGATCTATTACTTCTACTATCTGCCTTACGCCATGGCTGGCAGGTCGCATTATCCGCAGGCACACTACCTGCCCGCCCGTCCGACGGCGGACCCCGCCTGGGTGAATGGCGTGTCCACAAGCGTGTGGTCGGCCGAGCAGGGCTTGCGCGGCAGCCTGGCCCCTGCTGCCACGGCATTGCGTTACGAGTCCGCCAGCGAATGGGACAATTTTGCCCCCATGAACTTCACTGCCACGGACGAGGAACTTGCAGCCCTGCACGATGGGCATCCTGGTGCCGCCTTCATGCTGTTCGCACAGGACCGCCGCCACCCCATTTCCATGAAGTCGGCTGTCCCCGCCCACTGGGCAATACAGGGCCCCACTGCCGTGGCCGGGGACGGCCGGGCCGCTGAGACACTCAGCCTGCCGGCCCAGCCGGGGGAGGACCACATTATTCAGTTGGGGCTCTACGCGCGCGCCGGACTGTCACGGGTGACGGTGGAGGTTGCCGCCAATTCCGACGGCGAGCCGGTGGCTGCCCGCTGTCTGAACACCTCCGGGGTGGACAGGCTGGGCCAGCCCTTCGTTCAGCAACTGGAGGTGGAGGAGGGGGCCGTCCAGGCACTGTTCATTGTGGTTCCGGTTCCTGAATCAGCTGCCGGGTCCTCCCTGGAGGCCGTCATTACGGTAACCACGAGCGCAGGCAGCGCCGAGTTGCTTGTCATGCTCGACGTCGCCCTGGAAGCCGAAGCAGACATCGCCGCCGGCGGATACGGCGACCCCCGCGAACTGCGGCGCCTGGCTTGGCTGGACTCCACGTTGGCGCAGGACGACGAACTCGTGGCACCGTTTACCGCCGTTCGGCTCGATGAACGCAAGCGCACGCTGCACATCCTCGGCAGGAGCATGGAACTCGCCCCCAACGGACTGCCGGCGCAACTGCAGTCGACCTTCACGTCCGCAGTGACCGCCGTGGATGGACCGGCCCGCTCGCTGCTGCTGGAACCGCTGTCGGTGCTGCCTGAACTGGCCGGTGCCGGTGCGGCATGGGAGTTCTCCCCGCTGTCCTTCACCGCGTTCGGTCCGGCCAGGGTGGGTTGGGGCTGTACCTGGACCAGCCCCGACACGCCCCTGCGGGTCACGGTGGAAGGGCAGCTGGAGTCCGACGGCGCTGCCTCCTTCGCCGTCCGACTGGCCGTCCCGCAAGGGGCTGGCCCCGTGGAGCTGGAGGATGTTTCCCTGACCATGGTGCTTGATGCTGAGTCCGTTCCGTTCTCGATGGGGCTGGGCGTTCCCGGCGGGACCCGGCCAGCCGCCATCGACTGGAGCTGGGACGTCGCCAGCAAGAACCAGGACTCTCTGTGGCTCGGTGACAGCAACATCGGTGTCCAGGTGGCCCTGCGGGACGACAACTATGAACGCCCGCTGAACACCAACTTCTACCGCGAGAAGCCGCTCATCGCGCCAAAATCATGGGCAAAGCCGGAACTGGAGGGCCAGGGTGCCGGGGTCACACTCAAGGAGGTTGGCGGCGCAACGGGACGTGACGCCGTCGTGCTTAACGCCTTCAGCGGGGCACGTACCATGGCGCCGGGGGACAGCCTGAATTACGGTTTCCGCCTGCTGCTGACGCCGTTCAAGCCGATAGACCCGGCCCGCCAGCTGCGCAACCGGTACTTCCACGACCAGGGCTCCGTGGCCGACATTGCGGCAACCGGCGCGAGCGTCATCAACATCCACCACGCCACCGAACTGGCACCCTTCATCAACGACCCGCTGCTGCATGCAGATGCGCTGGCCGCCTACACGGCAGAGGCACACGCGGCCGGGCTGAAGGTCAAGGTTTACGACACGGTGCGGGAGCTGACGGGGCACAGCCCGGACCTGCTGCCCATGATGTCCCTCGGTCACGAGATCTTCAATGACGGCCCGGGTGAAGGGCATATTTGGCCGCAGGAACACGCTGGCGCAAACTATGTCTCAGCCTGGTATGCGCCCAATGTAGATGACATTGCCGTGGTGACGGCGGGGGAATCTCGCCTGCAGAACTGGTACATCCAGGGGTTGGATGAGCTGGTGCGCCGGACCGGGCTGGACGGCATTTACCTTGATGACATCGCCTTTGACCGGCACGCCATGAAGCGGGTCCGCAAGGTGCTGGCTGCCCGCTGCGACGAGCCGGAAATCGACATCCACTCCGCTAACCAGTACAACGAACGTGACGGCTTTGCCTCCTCCGCCAACATGTACATGGACCTGCTGCCGTACACGGACAGGCTGTGGCTTGGCGAGTACTTTGACTATGACAACACCGACCCCGCGTACTGGTTGGTGGAGGTTTCCGGCATCCCGTTCGGGCTCATGGGGGAGATGCTGGAAGGCGGCGGAAACCCCTGGCGCGGAATGGTCTACGGTATGACCGGCCGTGCACCGCGCGTGGACAACCGGGCCCTGTGGGAATTGTGGGCGGCCCATGGTCTGGCCGATGCTCCCATGGTGGGGCACTGGGCCCGGGAAATTCCCGTGCGCACCAGCCACCCCGAGGTGCTCGCCACCTCATGGATCACGCCCACCGGACTGGTCACGGCCCTGGCCAGCTGGGCGCCGGAAGCCGTGTCCGTGACACTGGACTTTGCCCCGGATTTTACGCACCTGGCCGGATCCGCCATTGAGGCCCCGGCTGTGGCCGGCTTCCAGGACGCGGCGGCGTTTGGCGCCGGCGGCGCCATCACCGTGGGGCCGCGTCAGGGCACGATCCTGGTGATCAAGGACAGCTGACACGAGGACCAAGGGCGGGCATGGAAATCCCTGCCCGCCCTTAACGTTGCCGCCATGTCGGTGGGCTTCCACCAGGCCTGCGACTATTCGGCGATGATGACCCAACGGTACGTCTGGCCCGAACGCCCGTCGGCAGACAAGGTCCGCACCTCAAGGATATTGGGGCCCGGCACCAGTTCGAGTCGGCAGCTTCCGCCGTGCGGAACGGTGAGCTTGCTGTCGTTGTAGTTGGCGTGCACCGAGGTGCCGGTCGCTGCCGCCACCAGGACGACGTCTGCATGCGTTGTTCCGGCGGGGGCGTGCGTAAGCCATGCCAGTTCCGATGCAGGAGCACCGAAGGTAACGCCCGACCAGACTGGCTCGGCGAGCGGGGCCAGCAGCTCGCCAGCCCCGGGGACAACGCCGGCTATATCTGCGCAGTCGCGACGCTGCGGCGTGTTGGAGGTATTGATTGCGACGCCGTCTGCGTCACCGTCCACTTCCTCGGCAGGCATCGCCCTGATCGTGGCGATGACGTTAAAGCCTGGTGCGTAGTCGTTGCCGGCGAAGGCCAGACCGCTGCTGGCTGCGAAGTCGAAGAGTGCCTCCGCGCAGGCCCCGGGCGCATCCGTCCTGGGTGCGTAGTGGCCCACCACGTTGTTGGTGAACGACAGCCCCGCCACCGACTTGCCCTTCACCAAGGACCCGCCGGGCAGGATCATAAAACGGTTGGCGTCAATACTGACGTTGCTGTGAACTGTTCGCACAGGCTCGGACGCAACGTTGGTGGGGTCGAACCAAATGGCGGCCCAACCGGCAGCAGGCCGGTCAAAGACGTTGTTGCGGATGGTTGCGTTGGTGACGCCGCTGGATTCGTACCAATAATCCGCATCGGCGGAGATGTAGATGCTGGCCATACCCATCTGGTCAAAATGGTTGCGCTCAATAAGCACCGCCTTGGGGGTTGTGACGAGGATGCCCCGGGTGGGTGCCGACTTGAAAGTGTTGCCGGCAATGTAGACCTCGGGCGTGTATGTCATGTTCTCTGCCACATGGCTGCCAACTGCCAGATTCGCCGGCAGGTCCTTATCCACCGTGATGGTCATCCGTTCCAAATCATGGGAGGTGTCCGTGCCCGTAGGCCCGGTCACGGCCACAACCTTGTAGTCATCGGCCCCGTCGGAGAGCATGGTGGCACGCTTGACGAACCGGAGCTCGTCACCCGGGTAGAACTGCGGGAATCCGGCGGAATCACGTTCCATATACTGCAAGGTCACGGTGCGGCTGCCGCGGTCTATGCTCTCCACCTGGACGTAGGTGCCGTGGATGTTGATGGGGTCATCGTGCGGGTTGTCGAAGAGGCAGTTCGTGATCTGTGCCTTGCCGGCGATGCCTGAGAGCTGGATGAAGTCCGCCAATCCGGCAGTCTGGCGCCACGTGCCAGGTTTGGTGCGCAAGACCAATCCGTCAAGGGACACGTCACGGCTGAACTGGCCCACAATGCCGAAGCCGTGAAGGTAGTGCAGTGCCAGGTTTTTCAGCTCTACGCGGGTGGACTCCCAGACAAATCCGCCGGGTGTGTCGCGCGGGCGCTGGCGCAGCTCGTAGACCTTGCCGGAATCGCCCGGGTCTTCAGCGGAGTTGTAGCTGATGCGCAGCATGTCGGTGCCCATTGCCGTCACGGAGCGGGAATCTTCCCAGAGGGGAAGCGGTGAACGCAGGGTCAGTCCGCTGGCCAGGTCTCGAATCTGGTTCTGCCATTCGGTGGCCACTTCGGGGCTGTGGGACCAGTACGGCAGACCTGTGGACGGACTGGTTTCCCCGGAAAAAGTGGCGGTGGCCCCGTGGATGTCCACCGTGACACCGGCAGGAACCCTGATGTCGCGGAAACCAAATCCACCCTCCACACCACTGGCCATCACCGTCAAGTCAACAACCAGCGGGGCATGCCAATCAGTGCTGAAGTTCTTGATGCTCACATCCGTGGAACGAATGACCGCAAATTGTGTTTGGCGCCCATGGAAGGACACCTCCGAGCCCATGCCGTCGACGATGACGTCATGCATGTCCTCGATCAGGATCGCAATATTCTTGACCTTGAATTCTCCGAACCTGCCCACAGTGTTGGAGACGTACAGCTCACGCTTGGGTGCGTCATGTGAGTAGATCGTGTAGCGGCCCGTGGGAAAAACAACCGTGACTGGCGAACCCAGCGCCTTGGCGTGGCAGATGGCGTCCCAAACGGCTGCGGCAGAATCCTGCACGCCGGACGGGTCGGCGCCGAAATCCGTGACATTGACGAGGAGCCGATCAGCAGCGTGAACGGGGAGCGTCGCTGGATCCTGGCTTGTTGCCGCAGCGGCGTGGAAGCCCACCGTGTCCGTGCCCAGCTGTGAGGCTGGCAGGGGTTTGTGGCGTGACCACGGGATGATGCTGGACTGGGTGGACGTGTTGGTCCCCATGCTTGCCTCCACGGCTCGATAGTTCATGGTGCTGGTGACTGCGGAACGGTCAAATACGATCTCCCACGCTTCAAGCGTGCCATGAAAAGGCAGCGTCAGCACAACTGAAAATGATAGATACAGACCTTTGTGCGTAATCAATGATCACCTTCTTGCACATATGGCCCACATCACTTACGATTTGTTAAACGGTTAACATGGCGAGGGTCACAGCAGCGCCGAAGTGCCGCACCAGTGACAACACGTCCCGTCAGAAACAAGGAGAGTCCATGAGTCAAACGCAGCAGGAGTCGGCGGAGCGGCTAGCTCCCGTGGTTGAGATGCCACCGGCCCCCAAAGGCCGCAAGAGCCGCAGCAAAACCAAACGCGGAGAACGGCAGAAATTCCATGACGGGATTCCAGTCCGGGAGCTGACCTTCAAGGCCCGCGTGGTCCGCGACAAGCAAATGCTCCTCATGATGATTCCTGGCGTATTGTTTCTGGCACTGTTCTTTTACATCCCGATTTTGGGCAACGTCATTGCCTTTCAGGACTACCAGCCGTACCTGGGGATCTCCGCCAGCGACTGGGTGGGGATGTCGAACTTCATTGACCTGTATTTCAACCCGGATTTCTGGGTAGCCTTCAAGAACACCATGGTGCTGGCAGTCTGGCAGCTGCTGTTCTTCTTCCCGGTGCCGTTGGCGCTGGCCCTTGTGGTCGACTCGCTCGTCAGCACCAAGATCCGCCGCTGGTTCCAGTCCCTCGTCTACCTGCCGCACTTCCTGTCCTGGGTGCTGGTCATCGCCTTGTTCCAGCAGGTTTTGGGCGGGGCAGGCCTGGTGAACAACATGCTGCGCGACTTTGGACTGGACACCATCCCGTTCATGACCAACCCTGACACCTTCCCGCTGCTGGCAACGATCCAGCTCATCTGGAAGGAATGTGGCTGGGCCATGATCATCTTCCTGGCGTCGCTCGCCGCCATCGACGGCTCACTCTATGAGGCCGCTGCAGCCGACGGTGCCGGCCGCTGGCGCCGCATGTGGCACATCACGATGCCGGGGCTGCGCTCCATCATCGTGTTGCTGCTGATCTTGCGCATTGGCGACATCCTCTCCGTCGGTTTCGAGCAGTTCCTGCTGCAGCACGACGCAGTGGGTGCAGGCGCCGCGGAAGTCCTTGACACCTTCACCTACTTCACCGGTGTTGTTGGTGGTGGCTGGAGCGTTGGTGCTGCCGCAGGCCTGGCCAAGGGCGTGGTTGCTGCACTGCTTATCTGGGGCGCAAACACACTGGCTCACCGCTTCGGCGAACCCGGCATCTTCCAGAAGAAGGTCAGCTAGCCCGGCCCGCCGGACCCTGGCTGAATCAAGGAGAGAATCATGGCTACAACACTTACCAAAACGCGCAAGGCTACACGCCGCGCCGCAGGGCTCAGCTTCGACTCGGGTCGTCCGGCATGGAAGGAACCGGCTTCACCGCTGTACAACTCCATCAAGGGCATCATCATCGGCGGCATCACGCTGAGCATCATCATCCCCATCCTTCTGGTCGTCTCAACCTCCCTTGCCGATGACAAGCAGTTGATCGCTGCCGGAGGCTACGTCCTGTGGCCGAGCAACCCGACCTTCGCCGCCTACGAAGCAATATTCAGCGGCGAGTTCATGTACCGGGCACTGGGGGTCAGTACCGTGATCACCGCGGTGGGAACTTTCCTGGCGCTGTTTGTCACCATCACCATGGCCTACGCCACGTCGCGTCCGGTCCTGTTTGGCCGGCCCGTACTCCTGCTGGTCCTGTTCACCTTGCTCTTTGCCCCGGGACTCATCCCCATGTTCTTGATGGTCAAGCAGCTGGGGCTGCTGAACACGCTTTGGTCATTGATTCTGCCCAGCGTCTTTGCTGCCTTCAACTTTGTGGTGATGCGTTCCTTCTTCATGAACATCCCCACCGAACTGATCGAGGCCGCACGCATTGACGGTGCCAGCGACTTCATGATTCTGCGCAAGGTCGTCCTGCCGCTGTCCAAGGCCGTCATCGCCGTCGTGGGCCTGTTCTATGCCGTGGGCTTCTGGAACGCCTTCTTCAACGCCATGCTCTACATCAATGACCAGACGCTGTACCCCGTCCAGCTGGTTCTGCGTAACTATGTGGTGCAGGGAGGCTCGATGGCGGAAGCCATTGGCGTCACCACCACGCCGCCGCCGCAGTCCATGCAGATGGCCATCGTGGTGGTTGCACTGGTCCCCATTCTTATTGTCTACCCCTTCCTGCAAAAGCATTTCAACAAGGGCGTCATCACCGGTGCCGTCAAGGGCTGACCCAGCCTGCAGGACGTATTTATCAAGCCATCAGCACTACCCATAAGAAAGTTGCAAAAAATGAAACGAGCTGTCAACGAAGCCGGAGTTTCACGCCGGAACTTCCTGGGCCTGGCGGGCGTCTCCGTCGCCGCCATCGCCCTAACAGGAACACTGTCAGCCTGTGGTGGCGGTGACAATGCCAAGAGCGAAGGCGGTGCTGAGGCATCCAAGAAGGTTGTCCTGCCCACCTACAAGGAGTTCACGGGTGTGACTCCTGACCTGCCAGGCAATGCCGAAGGCCTCGAAGCAGGCTTCCTGACCATGCCCAAGTCAGTGCCCTCCACTACGGCAAAGCCGCTCACAGGCCCGATCAGCGTGCTGTCGGAAACCTTCGAGGTCATGGCGCCAGCCATGCCGGACAACCCCTTCTGGCAGCGCTTGAACACCGCCCTCGGTGGGGAGTTTAAGATGCAGATCGTCGAAGACATTGGAGATGGTTACCCGGCCAAGTTCGCCACGATCCTCGCCGGTGGTGATCTTCCTGACCTCATGTGGATCCCGCCGAACCAGGGCATCCCCAACGTCGGTCCCATGCTGGAAGCGAAATTCCAGGACCTGAGCCCGTACCTCTCCGGTGACGCAGTTCTTGACTACCCGAACCTGGCTGCACTCAAGCCTGACTCCTGGCGCACCGCCGTCGTCAACGGGAAAATCTGGGGTGCACCCATCCCCAGCACCCCGTTTGGCCAGGTCATGGTCGGAACGTCAAAGACCTGGGACAAGGTGGGTGGCCTGAACGCGAAGGACGCCGACGAGTTCTTCGAGAAGGCCAAGGAGCTGAGCAATCCAGGGGCGAAGCAGTACGCGTTGGAGCCGGCTTACATCAACGTCCTGCACATGATCACCGAATGGCTCGGTGCGCCCAACTCCTGGGCAGTCAACGACGACCGTTCCCTGACCCACCTCTACGAAACCGACGCCTACGTCGCAGGCCTGGAATACGCAGCAAAGCTCTTCGCAGCCGGCGCGTTCTACCCGGATGTCAATGTCACCAACACCAAGGCCTTGATCATCAACGGCACCTTGGGCGCCGTTGTTACGGCTGGGCCCCGCGACATCCGCGGCTACCGCACCATGGACAAGGACATCAATACGGAGATCCTGGTCCCGTTCGGCTTCGACAGCACGATCACCCCCACCTACGACATGGGCTACGGCACGGTTGGCTACACAGCGTTCAAGAAGACTGACGAGAAGCGGATCAAGGAACAGCTGGCCCTCATCAACTGGCTGTCGGCACCGTTTGGCACGACGGAGTACCTGCAGAAGAACTTCGGTTCCGAGGGCGAAGACTTCACCTTTGATTCTCAAGGCAACCCCATCATGACCGAAGCCGGCCAGAAGAACATTCCAGGTGTTGCCAGTGCACTGAACATCATGTCCAGCCCCGAATCCGTGCTCTACAGCCCCGGCTTCCCGGATGACGTCAAGTACATCCACGAAACAGAGAAGAAGCTGCTCGAGTTCGCCTGGCGCAACCCCACCAATGGCAGCTACTCCGACACCAACGCCAAGGTCGGCCCGAAGATCACCAAGATCGTCCGCGACAAGACCATCGACATCATCACGGGCCGCGCCAAGGTCTCCGATCACGCCGAGGTGCTCAAACGCTGGAAGTCCGAGGGTGGCGACAAGATCCGCGCCGAATACGAGGCAGACTTGAACCCGGAAGCACCCGTGTTCAAGCTGCAGCCTGCGCCCAAGGCGTAGTCGTTGGGGCGGGCTGGCACGTTCCAGTGCCAGCCCGCCCACATTAGGGCTGTCCTGCTGGCAACGGCAGGGCGGCCCCGATCCACCTGAAGGGCGCCAGCAGCAGGCATCACCGAAGCGGGACCCGACATTCAGCACCAGCCAAGCAACACCAGGCATAAGAGAGGACGTTGCCGGAGATGACCCGACCGACCATAAAAACCGTGGCAGCCGCAGCCGGCGTATCGACTGCCACCGTGTCCTATGTCCTCGCAGGGCGAACCAACGGCCAGGGCTCAGGCATTTCCAGCGAGACCAGCCGCCGCGTCCATGAAGCCGCGCACCGGCTCGGCTACCGGGCCAACCAGGCTGCCAGGGCCATCCGGACCGGCAAATCCAATCTCATGCTGTTGTCGCTGACCATGCTTTCGGATCCATGGTCGCTGTCCGTTTCCCGGGCCGTGGGTGCTGCCGTGGCCGACGCCGGAATCACTCCCATGATCCTGGCAGACACCGACTGGCGTGTTGCCATTCCCCGCCAGGGCGCCGACGTCATCTTCATTGACGACGCCGGCCGGCCAGGTGATGCTGAACTGCTGGCCGAACTGGCCCGCACCAATTCCCTGGTGGTGTTCAGCGAAACCCTGGATCCCAACGGATTTGACGTGATCCGCTCCATGTCGGGCTCATCCCTGGCCGCAGCCATGGACCACCTGACGGCCCGCCACGCCAGAGTTGCATTCTTGGCGGCTGCCAGCAGCGTGCGGACACCTGCCCCGGCCCGTTACAAAGCGTATTTGGACGGACTTGCCCGGGCCGGCCAGCCCCTGCGCCCGGAACTCATTGCCACTTTTGACGGCGATGAACAGAACGCGTACGCGGCCGCCGTCGAACTGCTCAGCAGCCCGGAACCGCCCACGGCCATCTTCGCGATCTCCGACTATGCGGCCATTGCCGCCATCCACGCAGCCCAGCGACTGCGCCTGGGGGTGCCGGATGACCTGACTGTGATCGGCGTGGGCAACACGGTCCAGGGGGAGACCATGGTGCCTTCACTGTCCAGCGCCGGTCCCTTGGGATTCTTTTCCGGACTCGCCGACTTCCTGGTGGAGCGGGCACACGACCCCGGTGCCCCACCCCGTGTGCTTGAGTTCCCGTGGCAGCTGCTGCTGCGTGACTCGGCGCCGGCGCATTCCGGTGTGCGCAACACCCCCTAAATCTGCAACACCCCTAAATTTTGTAACATCCAAAGAGAGAAGTGAAGAAGTGACTGAATTGCTTGAGTCCGCGGCCGGTCCGGCGGCACCCGTGCGGGATATGCGGGTTGGCCTGGTTGGTTTTGGCCTCCGTGCGTCATTGTGGCGCCACGTGCACAAGCCGGGACAGGGTTCCGAAGTAGTCATGGTGTGCGACACCTCTGAGCGTGGCCGTGCTGATGCTGGCGAGAAAATTCCGACGGTGCAGGTCACCTCGAGCCTGGAAGAGCTGCTGGGTGCCGGGTTGGATGCCGTATTGGTGCTGACCCCGGACAACCGCCACGCGGAAATTGCTGTGGAGACGTTGAAGGCCGGCATCCCGACCTTCTGCGAGAAGCCTCTCGATGTCACCCTTGAGGCGGCCGATGCCATCCTCACCACTGCGTTTGTGACGGGCACGCGCCTATACGTTGGCCACAACATGCGCCACATGCCGGTGGTGGTGCAGATGCGTGAGCTCATCCAGTCCGGTGCGATCGGCGAGGTCAAGGCCGTCTGGTGCCGACACTTCGTGGGCAATGGCGGAGACTACTACTTCAAGGACTGGCATGCCGAACGTGCCAACACCACGAGCCTGCTGCTGCAAAAGGGTGCGCACGACATTGATGTCATCCACTGGCTGGCCGATGGCTATTCACGGAAGGTCTCAGCCATTGGTGACTTGGCTGTCTATGGTGATGTTGCCAGCCGCCGTGACAACTCGGACCGGCGCATGTGGGACTGGTTTTCACTGGAGAACTGGCCACCCACCGAGCAGACCGATTTGAACCCTGTCATCGATGTTGAGGACATCTCCATGATGCAGATGGTGCTGGACAACGGGGCCTTGGCTTCCTACCAGCAGTGCCATTTCACGCCAGATTACTGGCGTAACTACACTGTCATCGGTACCAAGGGCCGGATTGAAAACTTTGGTGACGGTCCTGGTGATTTCATCCATGTCTGGAACACCCGGTCCCAGGGCGGCTTTGTGGAGCCGGACCTCAAAGTGGAAATCCGCGACGGAGAGGGCGGTCATGGCGGAGCAGATCCCCTGTTGATCGCCGAGTTCCTGCGCTTTGCCCGTGACGGCGGTGCCACGGAGACCTCGCCGATCGCCGCGCGCGAAGCCGTTGCTGCTGGTGTTTTGGCTGCGCAGTCGCTGCGTTCCGGCGGCGGGGCAATAGAAGTTCCGGCTCTCCCGGCAGAACTCGTGGAGTACTTCAACGCAGGACAGCCACACCGCGGCTAGCAAGCAGCTGGTGTGTGGCGGGCGCCGGGCAGGGAAGAAACTTGCCTGCCCGGCTTTTTCGCGTCCACCGCAGCAGCAGGTGCCGGAATCTTTTGGGGGAAAGTACATGTGGGGAGAAACCATTGAATTTGTCACAGGCGTCCGCAGGGGCGGCACCGGAGCACGGTGGGCCGGCAGCGGCCGACAACATGGTGATCGAAGCGCCTGTCACATCATGGGACGACGCCGTGCCGCTGGGCAACGGGCTGCTGGGCGGATTGTTCTGGGGCGAGGCAAACACGCTCCGGCTGTCCCTGGACCGGGGCGACCTGTGGGACGAACGCACCCACGGCGACCCCGACTGGTGGCGCAAAAACCCGTGGTCTGCCATCACGGAAGACAACCCTGACCCCTGGGGCGGCTACTACCAGGGTGCCACACCCACCAAGCTGCCATCCGGCCGGGTGGAGCTGACTCTCGCCGCAGGTGCCACCGTGGAATCCTTCGAACTGCGCCTGGCTGAAGCCGAAGGTGTTGCCACCATTAGCGGTGGTGCCAGCGCGCGTGCCTTTGCCAGCGCCACCTCCCCGGTGCTCATCATGACCGTCCAGGGCGCGGCAGTGGAACGCGTGGATCTCGTGCCGGCCGGTACCGCTCCGGGTGGTGATGAACAGTTTGCCAACACCCACAGCGGCGGTGCCGTTGCCGCACTCGGCTACCCGGCACCCGTGCGCGGCGCTGCCGAAGAATTCCATTGGTACATCCAGGAAGCGGCCGATGGTTTCTCCTATTGTGCCTGCGTGGGCGTTGAAAGTTCCGGTACGCAAACCCGCTTGGCCGTAGTGGTGGCAACGTCCGGGGACTGTGCACCCGACCAGGACCTGCTGGCCCTGGCACGGGAGCGGTGCCGGGAAGCCCTCGCCGCCGACCCGCAGGAACTCGAGCTCGCCCACAGGGCCTGGTGGCGCGAATTCTGGGCACAATCCAGTGTTTCCCTGCCCAGCCCCCTGCTGCAGCGCAACTACCAATTCACCCGCTACCTCTACGGTGCCGGCTCGCGCAAGGGTGCCCCGCCCATGCCCCTGCAAGGTGTCTGGACCGCGGACAATGGAGGGCTGCCGCCATGGAAGGGCGACTACCACAATGACCTCAACACCCAGCTGACGTACGGCGCCTACCAACAGTCCGGAGACTTTGAATCCGGCGAATCATATCTGGACTTCCTCTGGCAGCTCGTGCCGGAATTCTCACAGTTCGCCCGCGATTTTTACGGCACGGGCGGGCTGGCCTCCCCAGGCATCATGTCCCTGAGCGGACAACCGTTGGGCGGCTGGAGCCAATACTCCATGTCTCCCACCATGAGCGCATGGAACGCACACCTGTTCTACCTGCACTGGCGCTACACGGCCGATGAAACATTCCTGGCCGAACGGGCCTACCCGTGGGCGGGTGGCGTCGGCACGTGCCTGGCGGAACTTCTCACAACCACCAACGACGGCGTACTGGTCCTTCCGCGCTCCTCGTCACCGGAAGTTTTTGACAACTCAGGTGACGCCTGGTTGGTGCCCAACAGCAATTATGACCTCATGTGCTTGAAAATGCTCTTCCATTCCCTGACGGAAATGGCTGATGCCCTGGGCCTGAGTGAAGAAGCTGCACGATGGGCCGGGCTTGCCGCCAAGCTCGGTGATTACCACACGGCTCCGGACGGTGAATTGTTGCTCGATGCCAGCACCCGGCTTGAGGAAAGCCACCGTCATCTGTCCAACCTGATCGGCATCCACCCCTTCAACCTCATCTCCATCGAAGGCGGGGAAGAGGACCGGCGGCGCATCAAGGCATCGCTGGAGGCCTGGGACGAGTTGGGCACGGATTGGTGGACGGGCTATTCCTGGTCCTGGATGGGTTGCCTGCGGGCCCGGACCGGTGACGGAGAAACAGCCGCCCGGCACCTGGAAATCTTTGCCCGCGCCTTCACCTCCCGGAACGGCTTCCACATCAACGGAGACCAGACGGGGGAGGGGCACTCAAAATTCACCTACCGGCCCTTCACCTTGGAAGGGAACTTCTCCGCCATGCAGGGCACTCACGAAATGCTGCTGCAAAGCTGGAGCCCCACCCCCGGTGTATCAGGCACCGAGGTGGTGCGGATATTCCCGGCAGTGCCGGAAAGCTGGGACACCGCATCTTTCCACGATCTCCGTGCTGAGGGCGGCCACCGGGTTTCTGCACGGCGCGAAGGCGGGGAAACCACCTGGTTTGAACTTGTGGCAGGGGCCACCGGACCCGTGAGCATCCGGGACAACTTTTCCGGCCGGGACCCGCAGTGGTCCGTCCCCGGAGTTGTCCGGGATGGGGCAGACTTTGTCTTGGAAGTTCGTCGGGGTGATGTGCTTACGGCAACTTTCGACCGCACTAGTGGGCAAGCAGCGCACAAGGCGGCGAGGGAGAGGCTGTAATGGCATGACTTTCAAAATTGCGTTGGCCATGTCGGCAGGCGTTGCTGAACAAATCTTCCCCACGGCGAGCCTGTCGCTTCTGGACGAGAGTCTCGAGCTTGTCACGAAGGTGCCGCTGACACGTTTCGACTGTCCGGAAGCGCAGGAGATCCTGCCACAGCTCGATGCCTTGATTACAGGTTGGGGGTGCCCCTTGCTGAGCGCAGATGTGCTGGAACGGGCTCCGAAGCTCCGCTTTGCGCTGCATGCGGCCGGGTCTGTCAAGCACCACATCACTGAGGCGGTATGGGATCGCGGCATCCAGGTCAGCACGGCCGCCTCGGCAAATGCAATACCCGTGGCCGAGTACACCCTGGCCATGATCCTGCTGGCCAACAAAAAGGTGCTGGAATCATCCGCAGCCCTGTACCGGAGCGAGGGCACCCGCGTCAGCCCCACCTCGCTGTTTCCGGGCCTGGGCAACTACAGCAAAAACATTGGTCTGGTGGGTGCCTCACAGGTGGGCCGGGCACTCATCAAGCTGCTGCGCCCCTTCAAGTTCAACGTCCTTGTGTCCGATCCCTTTCTGACCCAAGAGGAAGCGGCACAGCTGGGTGTCACCCTGATGGAACTCGACGGGCTGTTGGCGGCCAGTGACGTGGTTTCGATGCATGCGCCAAGCCTGCCCGAAACCCGCCACCTTATTAATAAGGAACGCCTGGCCCTGATCCGGCCAGGTGCCACCTTCATCAACACCTCGCGCGGAGCCCTGATTGACCAAGTGGCGCTGCTCCAACGTGTCCAGACCGGAACGCTTTATGCGGTCCTGGACGTCACCACACCCGAGGTGCTGGAAGCCGGGCACCCCTTCTACAGCGAACCCAACGTGACCTTGACCCCGCATATAGCCGGCGCACTCGGCGTCGAACTTGCCCGGCTGGGTACCTCGGCACTGGCCGAGGCAGGCCGTGCGGCGAGAGATGAACCTCTCGCCTTCCCCGTGACCCGGGCAGACTGGGACCGCATCGCCTGAGGAACCCCAAACCCTGCCCGCAACGAAACCATCCGCCAAGAAAGAGACTGCAAAACAATGACGTTTCCCCCGCTCGACCCTGAGCTCAGCCCCCTCACCGGATGGACACGAGACCACTGGCTGCATTTTGCCGACGCGCAGCTGTGTGCTGTCCGGCCCTGGGCAACAGAGGACTTCTCCCGTATCCAGCTGCCCGGCAGGCCAGCATCTTCCGGGGAACTCTCGGACGGACTCGAAGGATACGCCCGCACCTTCCTGCTGGTGGCGTTTCGGGTGGCCGGGGAAAAGGGCGACGATCCGCACGGGCACCTTGAGCTGTACCGCCGCGGACTGTTGGCCGGAACGGCGGGCCAATGGCCGCCCATCAAGACCCGCTCCCAGCCCCTGGTGGAGGCAGCCTCCATTGCTTTGGGCCTGCAGCTGACCCGCGAATGGCTGTGGGATGCCCTCACCATCAGCGAACAGGACCAGGTCGCCGCGTGGCTGGCAGGCTCATCGACCAGCGCCGCAAACGCCAACAACTGGGTGCTGTTTTCCTTGATGATCGCCGAATTCCTGGCCAGCGCGGGCTACCCCCATAACCAAAACCACATTGAGCATGGCCTGAACCTTATGGAAGGCTGGTACGTAGGCGATGGCTGGTACCGCGACGGTGACGGTGACTTCTTTGACTACTACTGCGGCTGGGCCATGCACCTGTACCCGCTGCTGTGGCTGGGCCTGCTGGAACGCCGCGATCCGGAGCGTGCGGCCGAGCTGCGGCCGCGATTTGTCCGGCGGCTCGAGGAGTTCTTGCCGGACCACGTAGGCTTCTTTGGCGGTTCCGGTTCCCCGGTGTACCAGGGTCGCTCGCTGATTTACCGCTACGCCGCGGTGGCTCCGCTGTTCATGGCCGAGATTGCGGGGGCTACATCACCGCTGTCGCCGGGAGCGCTGCGCCGGGTTGCCAGCGGTGCCGCGAAGTTCTTTGCCGACGGAGGATCCTACGCGCCGGAAGGTGCCGCACCTGCTGGCGAGACGTCTGCGGGCGACGGCGAACTGGGCTTGCCGTCGCTTGGCTGGCAGCGCGAATTCCTGCCCATGGTGCAGTCCTACTCGGGTCCGGCGTCGCCCTTCTGGACGAGCAAGGCATTCGTGGGCCTGCTCCTGCCCGCCGACCACCCGGTGTGGACGGCAGTGGAAGAAGCGTCACCGGTTGAAGAACGCGACCGGACCCGCGTGGCACCCGGCCCGAACTTCATTCTGGCCTCCACGGCAGCCGATGGGATTGCCCGGTTGCTCAACCACGGCAGCGACAAGTACTACGGGCCCGGACTTGAAAATGTGGAGTACAGCAGATTGGCCTACTCAAGTCACACGGCCCCGGTGTATGACCCGCAAAACCCTGTGGACAACCACATCGGTGTCCTGAACGCCGACGGCCAAAGCTCGGTGCGGATGCGCATCCACCGGCTCGATGCGGATGAGAACAGCGTGGCCAGCTACTACCAGCCGGTGTGGGGACGCGAGGACGAAGCAGACTCGCCTTGGAAAATTGCGACGGCGGCGACCACAGCCGGGGGATATGAGCTCCGGGTCCACGCGGTCTCACTCGCCGCTGAAAGCCAGGACGCTGGCACCATCGACGGCGTGCCCCGAACCATTCGTGAGGGCGGATATGGGATTGCCGCGGATGCTCCGGTGGCGTCCTCAGCATTGACGGGCGGCGTGGACGGTGAAGGGGGTGCGGCTGCGGTGGACGGCTCCACCGTGTTCACGTCCGGGCTGCATAGCATGATCTGGCCGTTGCTGGGTTATTCCTCGGCGGGTAAGACCTCTGCCACCGGACTGTCCCCGCTGGGTGAACACACGTCCGTGCCCTATCTGGAAGGCGGCTTCAAGGGACCTCGCAGCATCTTCGCCTCGCTCGTGCGCCTGGGCGGCAGTGCCGTGGAGATCGGTCCCACGGATGTGATCATCAACGACCAGGGCGGCACCATCACGGTTTCCGTCACCGCCCCGGGCGGAACCGCCCTGAATGTCCGCCTCAACGCCTCATCCAGTGGGTGTGCGTTTTGAACGGTGCACCACCGGTACTGCAAGTCTCGATCCCCAGAACTCAATGAAGGAGAAGCTGTCCAACGATGACCAAGCCAAACGTAATTTTAATCTGTGTTGATGAATGGCGCGGTGACGCACTGTCATCGGAGGGGCACCCCTTCGTGGAAACACCCCACCTGGACGAGCTGGCCCGCAGGGGTGTCCGTTTTTCCAAGGGCTATTCGGCCACGCCCACCTGTGTGCCCGCACGCGTTGCCCTCTTTACCGGCCAGTCGCAGGAAAAGCATGGCCGAGTTGGCTACAACGACGGCGTCCCCTTTGACGTGGCACACCCGGTGACCATCCAGGGAGAATTCAAGAAGGCTGGCTACCATACCCAGGCCATTGGAAAAATGCATGTGTATCCGGAACGGGCCCGCATAGGTTTTGACGATGTCATCCTGCACGACGGCTTTATGCATTTCTCCCGGAAGAACTTCAAGCAGAACTTTGCCTTCTTCGACGACTATGTGCCGTGGCTGCGCCGCCAGCCCGGCAGCACCCCCGAGGCGGAATACTTCGACAACGGGGTGAACTGCAACTCCGTGGTGGCCCGTCCCTGGGACAAGGCCGAACACCTGCACCCCAGCCACTGGATCGGCACCCAGGCCATCGACTGGATGTATCGGCGCGACCCGTCCAAGCCGTTCTTCCTGTACCTGTCGTGGCACCGGCCGCACCCGCCATATGATCCGCCACAGTGGGCCTATGACCAATACCTGGACATCGACCCCTACAAGCCGGTGGAAGGCGACTGGGAACAGGATTGGGACGAGTTCCGCAAGGACGGCGACTACCAGGCTGCCTTTGGCGGCCTGGCCGACCGGACCGTGCACCGCGCCCGGGCCGGATACTACGGCCTGATGGCGCAGATTGACCTGCAGATCAACCGGATCAAGGAGTCCCTCGTGGACTTTGGCCTGGCCGAGGACACCATCATTGCCTTCACCTCGGACCATGGGGAGATGATGGGAGACCACCACATGTTCCGCAAGGGTCTGCCTTATGAGGGCTCGGCGCGCGTACCCTTCATCGTCGCCGATGCGCCCTCCGCCAAGAACTCTGCCCGGGGCGCAGTCATGGACGACGTCGTCGAGCTGCGGGACCTCATGCCCACCCTGCTGGACTTGGCGGGCGTGGAGATTCCCGATTCGGTGGACGGCAAGTCACTGGCACCGCACGTTCGCGGCGAAGCGGATGCCGGACCGGTCCGGGACTACCTGCACGGCGAGCACGTCTATTTCAACCAGAACATCCAGTGGCTGACGGACGGCAAGATCAAGTACGTGTGGGGTTCCGCCAAGGGTGTGGAGCAGCTCTTTGACCTGGCCACGGATCCCGATGAGTGCCGCAACCTGGCCCATGATGCGGCCTCGACGCCGCTGCTGGATCTCTGGCGGGCAAGAATGGTGGAGGCCCTTGACGGCCGTGAAGAGGGCTTCGTGCAGGACGGGAAGCTGGTCGCGGGCCGGCCCGTTGTCACCATCCTGGCGCACACGCGAGAGCGGATCGCTGCCGCTGCCAGCCACTGACTCCCCACCCAAGGACGACGGCGGGGGGGAACCTTTCGGAGGAAAGGTTCCCCCCCGCCGTCGGACTTTTCGACTGGATTGATTAGGCCAGGGCCCCCATGGGATCCCAGGCCGGCAGGACGGTGGCCTCGGCGCCCAGAGCCTGCTGCAGTTCGGGGGAGAGACGCTTCTTGTCCACCACCACCTCGAAGACGTACTCGTCGAACCAGTTGTCGGCCATGGTGTAGTAGCCCTTGTCGCCGCTCTCATCACCCCAGCTGTTCTCCACACGCCAGCGCCGGGTGCGACCCTCGAACACGTCTACACCGGTCAGCAGCATGGCGTGGGTCATGGCGGAGGCGCCAAAGCGGACCCGGGTTTCCTTGTCCATGGCCAGCTCTGCGCCGTACAGCCCGGCGTAGTCGTAGAGCTCGGCGTCCCAGATGCCTTCCTGGCGGACCATCTGCGGGCCAACGTCGCAGCCGAACCATACGGGTTCGCCATCCAGGATGGCCTCCTTGGCCAGGCGCTTGGCCAGGTCGATGTCCACGTTCAGGTAGAGCACGGGGGCCGCGCCCACTACATTGCCCAGGTGCTCCACCGTCAGGGTGCCGCCCTTGGGATGCTCGGCCCGGGGGTCGTCCACCAAGCACACATAGTCCTCGAGGTTGATGGTGGTGTACTTGGCCAGGAATTCCTGCGGTGTCAGGGTGCCCTCGTGGTGGAAGACCTTGTCATCGTCGGTGTACTCCCACTCGAACGATGTTGGCGGGGTGCCCAGGTGCAGGGTCAGGATGCGGTGCGCGTCGGAAAGGATGCGTTCCGAGGCGGCCTGCACACCGGCCGTGTCGCCGCTGTTGGTGAGCGCGCGCAGCTCGCCGGCGCCGCGGCGCAGCAAGGTGCACAGGACGGCGTTCATACGCCCGGTGTTGGAGGAGGACTCGGTTTCCGGCATGACGGATTTGGGCACGGCGCCGTACTTGCTGAAGATGTTCACGGCCATGTCCCATTGGCCGCCATCGCCCATGACGTCGCGGAGCAGGTGGGCCACGAGCCGGTCATCTTCTGGACGGTCCGCGGTTTCCAGGACGGAGGCTAGAAAATAGTTCGCGCGCTCCAGCTTGTCGAAGTACATGGCGTGGTTTTGGGAGAACTCAAACTCCTTGACGCCCAGCGTTTCTTTGGCGCCGACGCGCAGCAGGTTTAGTGCGGCAAAGAGCCAGCAGCGCCCGGACTTCTTTTGGTTGGTGACCTTCCAGTCGTCAATGCGGTGGGAGACGGTGGTGGTCAGGGCGGTGGCAAGCTGGTGGTCAATGGCGAGGTCGTCGACACTGACCCTCGCGATGGCGTTTTGGGTGCGCTTCAGGACTGGATCGGCGGCGAATGAATCACGCATGGTTGCCAGGGATTCGGCTGTCAGCAGGGATTTGTTTGTCAGGGGAGAAGTGGTCACAGCTGTGACGGTGCTCATGGAAAAGGCTCCTGTGTGGGATTTATGGTTGGGCAGCGAACTGCCGCCTTGTTCGCGCCGGCATGCCGTCTCAGAACCGCTCAACAGGTATGCCCCAGCGCACATTCCGACACTATCGCAGAAATGCTGTCGCTGCGAGATCATGATTGAAATTCGTTCCAAAAAGTCAGTAACAACAAGTTTGGGGCCCGTTGGGCGGCTGCCCGCCTAGGATTGCACCATGAGTTCTCCCGACAGCGTTGTCCCGCACCAGCCGACCTGGCATGAGGACTTCGAGCAAATTTGCGGCCACCTTCGGCCATGTCTGCCGAGAGTTCCGCACCACATCGAGCACGTGGGAAGCACCAGCGTGCCGGGTCTCGATGCCAAGCCGGTCATCGACCTGGATGTGGTGGTTCCGGCCGCCAGTCACGTGGCTCCGGCGATTGCCGCATTGGCCGACGCAGGATGGGTACACGAAGGCAACCTGGGGATTGCAGGCAGGGAGGCCTTTGAAATGCTCCCGGGGCTGCCGCTGCACCACCTCTACCTTGTCGTGGAGGGTTCGCAGCCTCACCGCAACCATGTGGACTTTCGCGACTTCCTGCGCTCCCATCCCGCCGAAGCCCAACGGTATGCGGCCGTCAAACGGGAGCTGTCCCCGCTCCTGGACACGGACCGCCAGTCATACACGGAAGGCAAGAACGCGATCGTGGAGGAACTGCTGGCGCTTGCCCGGGGTGCATCCATCCCGGCCCTGCGGGTTCCCAACCGCGGCACCTTTGCCAACCACGAGACGTTCTCCCTCGGCGACGGCACCGTGGTCCTGCGCCCGCTCACCATGGACGACGCCGCAGCCCACCTGGCTGGCGAGGACAGCGAGTTTTCCACCTGGCTAAGCGGCGGCGTCAGCACCGAGGAAACCGTCCGCAGGCACATGGAGCGCTCGCAGGTCCTGTGGCGGGACGGCGGGCCAATTTTTGCCTTTGCCATCTGCCATGAAGGAAGCAATACACCGCTCGGCACCCTAGACGTCCAGCTCGAACAACCCGGCTTCGCACCCGGCCAGGCCAACCTGGCTTACGGACTTTACCCGGCTGCCCGCGGGCATGGTCTGGCCACGCGCGCTGTGGACCTTGCCATGGAATTCTTGAGGCGCCACACGGACGCCACCTCCGCCCTGATCCGGGCCCTGCCCGGCAACCCGCGTTCCGCCACGGTCGCCCTGCGTGCAGGATTTACCCTTGTCTGTGCTGCGGGCGATTCTCCGGACGGGCACGCCTGGCACCAAAGGGAGGTGGAACGTGACGGCCCCAGGCAGGTCCCGGCACAGGTGAGCGGCCGTTGACCCTGGGTGCCGGGGCTCTCGTCCGGCGAGGTGGGCCGCACCCAAACCGCCGCGGTCGCGGGATCCGGCCATCCGGCGTCGTCCATCAGGGGACAGGGCGGCTGCTATCCTCGAACGATGCCAAAGGTGACAGAGAAAGCAGTGTGCTACGTGGTCCAGGACGGCCATCTGCTGGTCTTCACCCACCTGCGGCACCCCATGCACATCACCGGCCTGCGGCACCCCATGCACATCACCGGTGTCCAGGTGCCGGCCGGCACTATCGCCGAGGGCGAGTCTCCCATTGAGGCGGCCGAGCGCGAACTTCTCGAGGAAACCGGGATGACAGGGATCGTCAGCCGCGAGCTGGGCACGGCGTCCTACGATGTACGGCCCATGCGCGATGAGATCGCCAACCGGCATTTTCTGGACCTGACAGTCCCACCGCAGGATGTGTCCCGCCGCTGGATCGCGCGGGAATCGGACCCGTCGCACGGTGGTGCCGCGGAGGAATGGGAGTGCTGGTGGCTGCCGCTGGAACAAGCCCACGTGCTGGCGGCCGGGCTGGGCTCCCAGCTGTGGCGGCTCGCTCAGCCATAGCCCCGTCATTCATGGAATGGTCCGTTGGCACGATCCTGCCAGCATCACCAGCAAGGTGCCCTTAGGCTGGGCAGATGACTGGTTTCCGTTGGCGTCACTCGGTGCGTGCCCTCCTGCTTACTCCCGAACGACAACTGCTTCTTGGCCGCCACCGGGTCGGCAAGGGCTTTGTTTGGGCGGCTCCCGGCGGAGGAATTGAAGCTGGAGAATCCCCGCACGAGGCATTGCGGCGAGAGCTCCGGGAGGAAACCGGACTGCTCCTCGACGTATCGGCGCGGCCGGAGCACCTCTGGCACCAGGAAATCCACGACAGTTCAATCACCGAGGGCTTTGACGGCGCCATCAATGACTATTTCCTGATCAAGACCAAGAGGTTTGCCCCCGCCGGGCTCTGGCCTCACGAGGTGCTCCTCGATGAAGGTCTGGACGGCCTCGCCTGGTGGTCGCTCGAAGAAATTCAGGCCGCAGGCCCCACCGAGGTGTTTGGCCCCCGCAATCTTGCCGCCCTCTTTTCGTCCATTGCGCAGGGCAACCACGCCAGCGGACCTGTGCGCATCGGGCATTAGCGCACCACCTTGTTCCGGGCCGGTTGATTGACGGGTGGGCCCGCCCTCGCATGTGGTTGGATGGCTTCATGCATCGAAACGCCACTGCAATACCCTTGATTCGGCCCTGCATCTCCGTGGAATTGCCATCCCTTCATGCCATCGAACGGTTGTATGCGGCTGCTTCCCAGCCGCCGCCACTGTCTGAAAAGGCAGAGGTCGCGGCACTCTTTGCAAGACTGTATGGCTACAACAGTGCACGAGCCGATGTGGCGGCCGTGACTGCCCATCTCGATGGCGAACTTGTTGGTTTCGCCTATGGCCATCCCTGGGAATGGGACAAAGAAACGGATCCATGGTCACAGCAACTTCAGGCTTGCCTGGGTGAGGAGGCTGCCGCGCTCATCGAGGGGTCATTTTCAGTGTTGCTGCTTGCCGTCCATCCCAGCTCCGGGCAGCGTGGAGTTGGCACCGAACTGCTCGAAATGCTCATGGCACACTCAGGCGCCCGAACCCATTGGCTGCAAACCACGGATGCTGATTCCCCTGCCCAGCGGCTGTACCGGCGCCAGGGATACCGAAAACTGGGCCACGGCCCAGAGGCCCCGGACGGGCGGCCGGGTCTGGTTCTTGTGCACACAATAGCCTGAGAATTCAGGGGCCAACTTCCACCGTGCAAAGGTGGCCTGGGCCACACGCTAGACTTTTCGACTGTGCCTACTGAACTGCCGTACCAGCCGCTTCCCCTTGACCAGTCCGCCGTGCGCTACACCCATGGGCCCGACTCAACTCCGCAGCAGGGAGTTCCGGCCGGGCGCACCATCGAATTTGAGTGGAACCGCAGCACGGTCTACCCTGGCACGTCCCGCAAATTCTGGGTCCATGTGCCTCAGCAGTACCGTCCGGGTGAACCCGCTTCATTAATGGTGTTCCAAGACGGTTGGTGGTACCTCGATCCCGAGGGTGAGGTGCGTGGCGGGATTGTTCTGGACAACCTCGTCCACAACGGGGACATCCCGGTCGCCATCGGGGTGTTCGTCGACCCGGGGATCTTCCCGGGCGCTGAGATCCCAAAGAACCGCAACGCAGAATACGACGCGTTTGATGACAGGTACGCAGAGTTCCTGCTCACGGAGATCATCCCGGAAGTCACTTCCCGGTTCACGATCTCCGACGATCCCGAAAAGTGGGGGCTCTGTGGCGGCAGCAGCGGCGGCAATTGTGCATTCACTGCGGCGTGGCTGCGCCCGGACAAGTTCCGCAAGGTCATCGGGTACCTGTCCAGCTTCGTTCAGATGCCTGGCGGAAATCCCTACCCCGAACTCATCCCGGCCACCCCGGCCAAACCGTTGCGGACCTTCCTGCAGGCCGGCCACCGGGACCTGCGCTGGAACCAGCCGGAACGAAACTGGCTCTCCAGCAACCTCAGGGTTGCGGCGGCCCTTGCCGAGGCCGGGTACGACTTCCGTCTTGTTCTCGGCGATGGCGGACACAGCCCCAACCACGGCGGTGTCCTGCTCCCGGACGCCCTCCGCTGGCTGTGGAGATAATGTCCACGCCAACGTCATATTCACGAAAGCTGCGAACACCTGCGATATGTTGGCAGTATCACGCGTGAAACCGCACGCCGCCTGACACGAAGCGAACAAATGACACCCTCAAGTACTTGATCGGTTGGAGCAGTGAATTGCTCAGCCAAACCGGTTCATGAACCGGTCAATGGCGTGCCTCAATGCCCGCGAGCCCTCATGTCGGCCGCCGGCAAATGCTCCCGTCGCCATGTTCCCCTGGACGTTTTTGTCCCCGCAATTTATTGGCGCAAGTGGTCGTCGCACCATTTTTGATTTCGCATTTGATTGTCGCGTGCTGAATCACCGGTTGCGAATGACCCGGCTGCCTTTGATGGAAGTCAGGTTTAGATATGCAGCACGGAATATTTCCTACAATCATGCGTATTTTGCGCGACATCTGGAGTCAAGGCCGGTTGCTGTCCACAGGCATTTGGACACTAAAAGGTGTGGAGAGTCTCTTTGCTGTTCTGCCTTCACTGGTACTGGCATGGCTGGTGGGCGCCTTCGAGGCTGGGGGCGACGCCATGAGTCAAACAGTGTTTGCAGCATTCATTTACAGTGCCGTATGGGCTGCATCCCGGATGATTTCACCGGGACTGACCCAATTGTACGGACGCGTGGAACAGCGGCTTCAGACTAGGTTCATTGTTGATGCGATTCAGCGGCAGGAGTCCGCCAGCCCTCTTGACCGCGCTGCGATAGGTGATGCTGAACTCAGCTTCGCGATCGACAGCGGGGCGGAAGGCATTAGGAACTCCACGTGGGCTGTTGTCTCGAGTATCGTGCCGGCAGTTTTGAACGCGGTTGTCGGTCTGGTCATGTTCATGACGCTCTACGGATACGCTCCAGCGGCGGTATTTGTTGTTGCCGTCTGTGTCCTGATTTTTGGAAGCAGGCCAATTATTCGGCGGCATCAGGCGAGGCAACATTCGTCCATGGAAGAAGCCATGAGCTCATTTGGCGTCCTCCAAAATACGTTGGAATTTTGGCGGGAATCGAGAATCCTCGGTGTTGGCGATTACCTTCGCGAACGTTACCGGGCTGATCGCAGGAAATTTGAGCAGAGAGCCCATGCCAGCTATATGACGACTGGCCTGCTCCAAATTTTCCAGATCTCGGTCATCGCGGCTGGAATCTTTGGGATGGTTTATGCGTATGCCATCCAGCACGTTGGTGTCCTCAAGGCGGCCGACATCGTGGCGATCATTGGTATATCAGTAGCTACCTTGGTCCCACTTCAATCTCTGGGTTTTGGCGTTTCTTCCTTGAGCAGCGGCGTCGCCCAGATTAGACAGTCGGAATCTGTACTCAAGCAGGCGGGATCGGACGGGTACCTGCCTGCAACCATTTCAAGCGTATTCTCAGCCGAGCCCGCCATCCTTTCTGTGCAAAACTTTCATTGTGAGTCATTCGGTGGAGGACATGCTCTGAGAGTCACTTCTTTTAAAGCTCCAATTGGCCAAATCACTTGGGTCCTCGGCCCCAGTGGTTCGGGAAAGACCGTTTTTCTCGACGGTCTTGCCGGTCTGGCGCCCGTCAGAAATGGCACGATCGAGTGGTCGGGCCGGAGCAGGTGTAAAGCTTCAGTCGGATATTTAAGGCAATCAGCTCCAGTTCTGGCCGCTGACCTAATGGAAAATGTGGAACTGGGCCGCGACCGAGGTAACGCGGCGTTGGAGTCATTGAAGAATCTCGAATTATTGGCTGCATGTGACACGAAGTCCACGGCGCACCAAATATTCCCCCGTGGCGACGGATCACGGCTGTCCGGTGGGCAGGAAAGGCGAATGCTATTGGCAAGGGTGCTGCTGAATGATCCAGATATTTTGATTTGTGACGAGCCAACCACCTGCCTCGACCGCGAGTCCCGCGCCATTGTCTGGCAGTTGCTGGAACAGGAATCACAGAAAAGGATCGTGATTGTGTCGACGCATGATCCGGAAGCCCCGATGCGTGAATCTGATTCGAGTCTTGATATTGTCGGTTGTGCCGTGCCTCACACGGAGGTGGCGGTCCAATAATCCATGAGTTTCCTCAAGATCAGTTATGTTCGTGTGCGGAAAAAATGTCCCGCTCCCACGCCTGACCATGTGGAATCCGTATGGCAACGGGTCAAACCAGGACTGATTCCACACACAGCCCGTCACGCCCGTCACCTTCAACGGGACACCTCTATTAAGAAAGCCTCCCCCTGAAAATGAACTCACGGAAACTCACTCTTGCCAGCGACTCATGGGCCTTCATGCTTGTCGATTCGCTGGAAAAGGTCTATCCGGATGCTGTCCCGCGCCCGCACGATCCGTCCGTGCCCACGTCCACGTTCCTGGGCGAAACTTTTTCATTCCAAATCGCGATCCGCCCGCCCCTGACCCGGTACTTCGCTCCCGCAGGGGACCTTACCGTCAGTATCGGCGGCGCATTGAGTGCATGGGCGGTGGTCCACCAGGTGGAACTGGTGCCCTGCACCGTGGCGGCGTTCCCTGGCCACGACGGAGGCTACGATCGCGACACCCCCGGCCTCTACCCGGATCTGCTGCGTCCCAAACCCGACGGCGGCATCAGGCCCCTTGCCAGTTCGTGGACCTCAGCCTGGGTCGATATCACGGTTGAGGGTGCTGAACTGGCCGGGAGCCATGAAGTCCCCGTGCGCGTCACCGGTTCCGCCGGGGAGGTGTTGTTTGAAGACCGCCTCACCATCACCGTCCTAGGCCGCCGCCTGCCCGAGCTGGCCATCGTGAATTCCCACTGGTTCCATTGCGACGGGCTGGCGAGCTTCTACGGCGTCGAGGTTTTCAGCGAAGAACACTGGAACGCCATCGACAAGTTCATCGCCTCGGCAGCAGAGATGGGCGTTAACTCCCTGCTCACCCCCACCTGGACCCCGCCACTGGACACCGCCATCGGGGGCGAGCGCCTGCCCACCCAGCTCATTGGCATAGCGGAGGGCGGCGGGGAGTACAGTTTCGATTTCAGCCTCCTTGAGCGCTGGCTGGAGATCTGTGCCCGTCACGGCATCAAGTACCTCGAAATTGCCCACCTGTTCACACAGTGGGGCGCCCGCTTCACTCCCGCCATCTACGTCACCACCGGGACGGAGGCAGTACGTCGATTCGGGTGGGATGTCCCGGCCACCGACCCCTCCTATCGCCGGCTGATGGCCGCGCTCCTGCCCGAACTACGAGTGGTCTTGTCTGAGCACTGGTCCTTGGACCGGGTGTTTTTTCATATTTCCGATGAACCGCATGGCGAAAAGGCCCTGGCCAGCTACCTGGAAGCAAAAGCTGTTGTGGCCGATCTGCTGGAGGGCGTGGAGGTTGTCGACGCGCTCAGCGACTATGCGTTTTATACCAGCGGCGCCGTCAACCGACCCATCGTGGCGACAGACGCCGTCGGACCATTCTTGGAAGCTGGCATGGACCGGCTGTGGGTCTATTACTGCACGGCGCAGGATGCCGGGGTCGCCAACCGGTTCATCGCGATGCCCTCAGCAAGGAACAGGGTCCTGGGCCACCAGCTGTTCGCCATGAAATGCTCGGGCTTCCTGCACTGGGGATTCAACTTCTACAACACCGCCTATTCCGTGAGCAGCATCGACCCGTTCAAGGACACCTGCGCTGGCGGGAATTTTCAGGGCGGGGACTCGTTCATGGTCTACCCGGGCGATGAAGGCACACCGTGGGCGTCCATCCGCTTCAAGATTTTTGCCCAGGCGATGGCCGACCACCGGGCGTTCACGCTGCTCGAAGAGCTGGCCGGGCGTGCGGCGGTCATGGACATTATTGACAGCAACGGCCAAGGTGGTCCGCTCGCCATGGACAGTTTCAACTACGACCCCGTGCATTATTTGCGCAGCCGCCAACAGGTCAACGAGGCCATTGCCGGCGCAACGCCGTGAAAGGAAACATTTCAGCCATGAACAGCACCACAGACTCAGCCACGCCCACCGCACCCGTCGTGGTGCCATCGCTCCAGCGCTGGGAGGCGCAGCCCGGCACCACTGGCCTGGGTGAGGGGTTCGTCGTCGAACATCCAGAGGATCTGGCTGGTTTGGCGCGGACGCTGCGCGCGGACATCGCCGACGTCACCGGGCTGGCAGGCGGCATTGGCGCGGACACCGGTGCCGGGAAGATCACGCTGGTGCTGGACCCGGAGCTGGAGTTTGGCACCGATAATGCCACGGCACCGGACGAGGGGTACGTGCTGGCGATCGACGGCGGTGTGCGCATCAGTGCGCGGACGGCCACCGGCGTTTACTGGGGGACGCGAAGCCTGCTGCAAATGCTGTCGGCCTCCACGGAACTGCCGGCCGGCATCGCGACCGACTGGCCGAACTATCCGGTGCGCGGGTTCATGCTCGATGTCGGACGCCGCTTTGCGCGCCCGGAGGCGCTGCGCGACTACATCCGTTTCCTGAGCTGGTACAAACTCAACACCTTTATGGTGCACCTCAATGACAATGAAATCACCAAGGACACCAAGCGCAGCTGGGATCAGGCGCAGCAGGGCTTCCGGCTGGCCTCGGATTCACCCTGGCTGGCAGGGCTCGCGGCGGAGGACGGCGCCTACAGCCGCGCCGAGTGGGACTCCTTCGAGGACCTGGCGGCCCAGCGGCACGTGCAGCTGATCCCGGAAATCGACGTGCCCGCACACTCGCGCTCCTTCATCCGCTGGCGCCCGGAACTGGGCCTGAACGGCGGGGATTCGGACATGCTGGATCTGGAAAAGCCGGAGACGGTGGAGCTGGTCAAGAACGTGTTTGAGGAGTTTGTGCCGTGGTTCCGTGGCCCGGCCGTGCACTTCGGCGCCGATGAATATGCCCGCGGACATTCGAAGACCTACCGCGGATTCTTCAACGCCGTCAGCACACACCTGCGCTCCCTTGGCAAAGACCCTGTGGCGTGGGGGAGTCTGACCATGATGTCCGAGGGTGCCGGGGCGCCCGGCCCCGGCGGCTACAACCGGGACGTGACCATGTGCGCCTGGAGCAGGGACTGGTACAGCGGCCAGGCGGCTGTGGCAGACGGCTACAACGTCATCAACACCGATGACCGCCTGCTCTACATTGTGCCGTTCGCCGACTACTACCACGGCCAGGGGCTGGACGCCCGGGACCTCTTCGAAAACTGGGAACCGCACATCTTCGGCACCGGCTACAACCTGTACCCGGGCCACCCGCAGCTCCTCGGCGCGGCGTCGGCGCTCTGGAATGACCTGGTGCTGCTGGACTATGACGAGCGTGCGGTTTATGAACTTGTGAAGCCGGCGTTCGGGGTGCTGGCACAGAAGATGTGGGCCGGCGCCGTTCCCGAACTGGGCTATGAGGACTTCATGGACCGCAACGCGGCGGTGGCTGTGTGGCCCGGGAGCACGCTCCTAGGCTGACACGTTTTCCAACAAATGCCCCACTTTGTGAAAAATGCCGCCGTTTGCCGGAAATGCCGTAGATCAAACCATGGCATTTCCGGCAAACCACGGCATTTTCGCAATCGCTGCCCGCCGCCTCCGGGGCACACCCCCGGGAGGGCATGATCTTACATCTCGGCGAAATGAGGGGCTGGCGGAGGCTACCCGCCCGCCAGCTCCGCCATGACCTCCTGCAACGCCTGCGCCACGAGCTGCACCGAGCGGCGCTTGTAGTTTTCCGGCCGCACCAGCAAATCAATGCGCCGCTGCGTGTTGATCCCGGCCAACGGCCGCAGCACCACGCCGTCGTTCAGCGCAGGGCTCGAGGTGTAGCGTGGCAACAGCCCAATCACCTCGCCCGTGGAGACGAGCGCGGCAACGGTGGAGTAATCGTTGATCCGGTGCACCACCTCCACCGGACGGCTCGCCATGGCCCCCACGGCCACCAAAACATCGGCGGGGGAATAGCCGCTGCGGCTGCTCACCCAGGGAAAACTGACGACGTCGGCCGCCGTCAGCGAGTGCCGGCCCGCCAGCGGGTGGTCCACGGCCATCGCCACGTCCAGTGGCTCGTGCGCCAGCGGAATGACCGTCACCCGCTCCTCCGGCCATTCCGGGCTGTGGTCCATGCGGTGGGCCAGGACCAGATCGTAACGGGCGGTCAGGCCGGGAAAATCCTGTTGGGCCACGTCCTCGTCCGAAAACTTGACCCGGGGCACAGCCTCCGGGGAAATGGTCGGCGGGTGGCCGGCGTCGAACATCAAGGAGGAGGACTGGGCGGGCGAAGACTGGGCCGCCGCCAGCCGCCGCACCAGCGGGGCGAACAGGGCCTGCCCGGCGCTGTGGAAACCGCTGATCGTGACGGTGCCGCCGGCGTCGTGCTGGTACGCGCCGATCGCGGCTTTGGCCGTGGCCATGGCGTCGATGACTTGGGCGCCTGCTGTGGCAAGCACCTTGCCGGCCTCTGTCAAAACCAGGTTCCGGCCATCCTTGCGCGTCAGCGGCGTGTCCACTTGGCGCTGGAGCGAGGTGATTTGCTGCGAGACGGCGGAGGGTGTGACAGACAGGGTGTCGGCGACCGCCTTGATGCTGCCCAATTCGCCGAGCTCACGCAGCATGTGCAGTTGGTGAAGTTCCATCCACCCAGCATATAGCTAAGTAAATACTTAATTGACGATGGAGAAATTGTCGATTGTGCTAAACGGTTTCAGGGGCTGTAATGGAATTCAACGCCCGCGACGGGCCCGCACCCCTCCACGACAGGACTGCACGCCCATGAAAGCTCTGTACAAATCCGGCCCCCACGCAGGCTTCGAACTGGTTGACCGGCCCGAACCGGTTGCCGGGCCGCGCGAGGTCAAGATCAAGGTCCACACCACGGGCCTCTGCGGCACCGACCTCCACATCCAGGCGTGGGATGCGTGGGCGGCCTCCACCATCGTGGCGCCGCTGATCGCCGGGCACGAGTTCTACGGCGAAATCGTGGAAATCGGCTCCGACGTCCACAGCGTCAAGGTGGGCGACAAGGTCTCCGGCGAGGGCCACATCGTGTGCGGACTGTGCCGCAACTGCCGTGCCGGCCGCCGCCACATGTGCATCAACACCATCTCCGTGGGCGTCCAGCGCGACGGCGCCTTCGCCGAATACGTCGTCATCCCCGAATCCAACGTCTGGGTGCACCACGACCCCTCCATCACCCCGGAACTCGGCGCCATCTTTGACCCGCTGGGCAACGCCGTCCACACCGCGCTGAGCTTCGACCTCATAGGCGAGGACGTCCTCATCACCGGAGCCGGCCCCATCGGCCTCATGGCCATCGCCGTGGCCCGCCACGCCGGCGCCCGCAAGATCGCCATCACCGACGTCTCCGCGCCCCGCCTTGCGATGGCCACCGCCATGGGTGCCGACCTCGCCGTCAACGTCGCCACCACCACCCTGCGCGAAGCCCAGCAGCAGCTCGGCCTGCGTGAAGGATTCGATGTCGGCATGGAAATGTCTGGCCATCCCACCGCCCTGCCTGAAATGATCGACAACATGAACCACGGCGGCCGCATCGCCATGTTGGGCCTGCCCAGCGAGTCGATCGACATCAACTGGGGCAAGGTCGTCACCCACATGCTCACGCTGAAGGGCATTTACGGACGGGAAATGTATGAAACCTGGTATGCCATGAGTGCCATGCTCTCCTCCAACCCGGTCCTGCGCAAGGCCGTCGCCTCCGTGGTCACCGATGTCCTGCCCGCCACCGAATGGGAGCAGGCGTTCAGCACGGCCCGCGCCGGCACCGGCGGCAAGATCGTGCTCGACTGGTCGGTCTTCTCCTAGACTTTTGAGCCTGCGCAAGCCTGTGTTTGCTGAACCACAGCGCCTGCGCAACCACAGTGCCTAAGTAGCCACAGCGTTTCCAAGCACGACGGCGGGACCCCGCCATCCGCCGTCGTGCTTCCTCCCAGCACCCCCACCACGAACGTAAGGATCGATAATGTTCTCCTCCATGAAGGACCAGCTCGCCACCGAACTGGCCGAAATCAGCGCCGCCGGCCTGTTCAAGACCGAACGCCAGATCACCACGGCGCAGTCCAGCCACATCGAGGCAGGCCCGCTGGGCGGGGCCACCGCCGGCGTGCTGAACTTCTGCGCCAACAACTACCTGGGCCTGGCCAACCACCCGGACATCATTGCCGCCGCGAAGTCGGCCCTGGACAGCCACGGCTTCGGCATGGCCAGCGTCCGCTTCATCTGCGGCACGCAGGACCTGCACCTGGAACTGGAGGCGGCCGTCTCGGCATTCCTGGGCACCGAGGACACCATCCTGTTCTCCTCCTGCTTCGACGCCAACGGCGGCGTGTTTGAATCGCTGTTCGGCGCCGAGGACGCCATCATCTCCGACTCCCTGAACCACGCCTCCATCATCGACGGCATCCGCCTGTCCAAGGCCGCGCGTTTCCGCTACGCCAACCAGGACATGGCCGACCTTGAGGCCCAGCTGCAGGCTGCCGCCGCGCTGAATGATGGCGCCGGAGCCCGCCGCACCATCATCGTCACCGACGGCGTGTTCTCGATGGACGGTTTCCTGGCCCCGCTGGGCGCCATCTGCGACCTTGCCGACAAGTATGACGCCCTCGTCATGGTGGACGACTCCCACGCCGTCGGCTTCATGGGTGCCACGGGCGCCGGAACGCCGGAGCATGCAGGGGTTTCGGACCGGATCGACATCTACACCGGCACCTTCGGCAAGGCCCTCGGCGGCGCATCGGGCGGCTACGTTGCAGGACGCGGGGAGATCGTCGCCATGCTGCGCCAGAAGGCACGCCCCTACTTGTTCTCCAACTCGCTCGCACCCGCCATCGTTGCTGCAACGCTAAAGGCACTGGAACTTGTGGCGGGTTCCGTGGAACTGCGCGGCAAGCTGTTCGAGAACGCCGCACTGTTCCGGCGCCGCATGGAAGAAGAAGGCTTCACGCTGCTCCCCGGCGAGCACGCCATCGTGCCCGTCATGTTCGGCGACGCCGTCGAGGCCGCCCGCGTGGCCGACGCCATGCTGGATCACGGCGTGTTCGTCACGGCCTTCAGCTTCCCCGTGGTGCCGCGCGGCGAGGCCCGCATCCGGGTCCAGCTTTCGGCAGCGCACAGCACCGACGATGTCGAGGCCTGCGTCCAGGCGTTCATCGCCGCCCGCGCCGAAGGGTAGCCGCTTGGGGACGGCAGGCCCGGCCTCTCGCGAGCAGTAAGATTTTGCCGCTCAGTCTTCGCGAGCAAAATCCATCCTCGCTCCGAGGCCCGGCCAGCCTCCCCGCCACGCTTCGGCATGGCAGGATGAAAACATGACTTACGGCTGGGACATCCGCGCACGCGTGCAATTCGAGGGCGACGCCCATGTGATCGAGGACAGTTGCGGCTTCAACGGGCCCAACGCCTGGATCATCGACGGTGCCACCTCACTGTTGGAGCCCCTGGTGCTTCCCGCCGCATCGAACCCGCAATGGCTGGCCCAGGAACTCACGCAGGTGCTGGGTGCCGGAGCCCCTGATCCAGCCCGGCAGGGGGTTCGGGCCGTGCTGGCCGGTGCGTTGGCCGCCATCGACGCTGCCGGCACGGAGCTGGTGGGCGCCGAGAAAGTCCGCTTTCCCAGTGCCGCCATCTCCGTGGCCCAGCTGAATGCCGGCGGTGTGGAAATCGCCAGCCTGGCGGATTGCACCGTGGTTGTCAGGATGCACGACGGCGCCACCCACCTCGTGCGCGCAGGCGACGCCGACGCGGGGGTTCCGCTGGTCGAGCCTGTCGAGCTGGTCCCGCCGGCACCGTTGGTCGAGCCTTTCGAGGCCACGGCGAGCAAGTCCCAGGAGCTGCCAACCCGCCGTGACCTCCTCATCCGCGACCGCGAACTGCGCAACACCCCCGGCCGGCTCTGGGTGGCGCGGCGCGAACCCGAGGCGGCCGACCACGCCCACGTCGTGCAGCTTGGCCAGCCCGAGCTGATGGTGATGGCCAGCGACGGGGCCTGGCGCGCCGTCGACCTTGGCATTGTCAGCGGGCCGGAGGAATTCCTCGCCCGCACCGCCACCACCGTGGACGCGCTGGGTCTCATGCACGAGCTGCGCGTACGGCAGGCGGAAATTGGCGAGATCGCCGACGACGCCACCATCCTCGCGCTCGCCCCTCGGCCCCGGCGATGACATGAGCCAGCGCATTGCCTGGTCCCAGCTCCCGCAGCAGGTCCGCGCAGGAGTCGAGGAAATTCTCGGCGAAGCGGTAGTCGAGGCGGTCTCCCAGCCGGGCGGATTCTCCCCGGGATCGGCGGACAGGGTGCTCCTGGCGTCGGGGCGCCGCGCGTTCGTGAAGGCCGTCAGCGCCGACGCCAACGCCACGTCCCCGGAACTCCACCGCCGTGAAGCAGTCATTTCCGCTGCCCTGCCGACGGCCGTTCCCGCACCGAAATTTCTCGGGATGTACGACGACGGCACCTGGGTTGCGCTGGTCCTCGCCGATGTGCCGGGCCGGCATCCGCAGGAACCGTGGGTTGAGGCTGAAGTCTCAACGGTTCTTGACGCGCTGGCCGGCATAGTTTCGCTGCAACTGCCGTCCGGACTTGAGCTGAACCGCCATGAAGAATCGCTTAGCCAGGCCTTTCTGGGATGGGAAAAACTCACCCGGCGCCCCATGGACGGAACCGACCACGCCATGGATCCATGGGCTGCTGCCCATCTGGCGGAACTTGCGGAACTTGCCCAAAAAGGTGTCACGGCGCTGGCCGGAAACTCGCTGGTCCACGGCGACCTGCGGGCCGACAACATCCTGCTGACGGAGCACCGCGCGGTTCTGCTCGACTGGCCCTGGGCGGATATTGGCTCACCCTGGTCCGATGCCCTGGCCGTGCTCATCAACGTGAAAACAACAGCGCCGGACACAAATGTGGAGCACTGGTTCACGGCCCATCCGGTGTTCTCGGGAGCCAGCCAGGACGCCATCAATGGCGTCCTGGCTGGGTACGCCGGCTATTTTCTGGACATGTCCCGCCGTCCGGCACCGCCAAGCATCACCACGCTGCGTTCCTTTCAGCGAAAGCAGGGCGACGCCGTACTCGGCTGGCTCAGGTCCCGCCTCAGCCAGCCAGGCTGACCGTCCGGAACCCCAAGTTGCCGCTGGCGGATTCGGGGGAGTTGGAGCTGCGGGCTGCGAGACGGTAGCGGTTGCAATAGGAATCGTGGCACAGGTAGGAGCCGCCGCGCATGACCCGGCCGCGGCCGATCGTGGGACCGGCCGGGTCCGTCACGGTGCCCTCGGCCAGGCAGCTCTTGTAGTACTTGGGCAGGAACCAGTCGGCGCACCACTCCCAGACGTTGCCGCTGGTTTGATACAGCCCATAGCCGTTCGGCTCGAAACTCTCGGCAGGCGCGGTGGTGAGGAATCCGTCGTCGCACGTGTTGACGGTGGGGAAGGTGCCCTGCCAAATGTTGCAGCGGTGGACCGTGCCACCGTCCCCATCAACGCCGTGCAGCTCGTTGCCCCACGGGTAGCGCGATTGCGCCAGACCGCCGCGCGCAGCAAATTCCCACTGCGCCTCGGTGGGCAGTGCTCGCCCGGCCCAAGCACAATAAGCCAGTGCATCGGTGTGGGAAACCTGGGTGACTGGGTGCTCGGGGAAGTCCCGCCAGTTGGACAGGGGGCCCGCCGGGTGTGCCCAGTCGGCGCCGCGGACATTGAGCCACCAGGGCGTGCCGGCGGCGGTGCCCAAAATGTCCGCCGCAGCAGCCTGTACGGCCAGATGGAATACGGCCGAGGTGCCGTAGAGCTCGGATTCCGTGCGATAGCCAGTGGCGTCGATGAATGCGGCAAAGGCGGCATTGCTCACGGCGGTGGTGTCGATGCTGAACGCTGAGACGGCGACCTGGTGGACGGGTGTTTCCCCGTCGGCCGGGTAGCCCTCATCGAAGGGGTCGCCCATGGCGAAGGTGCCGCCCGGTATCGCCGCCTGCACGCTCAGGTGCGTTGCCCGGGGAGTACGTTCCGCCGTGGCTGTGGGCACGCTGAGGGAAAACACCTGGGGAGCTGAGGGGGAGTGCTCGGCATGGCCGGCCGCACGGCCTTCGGGACTGCAACAACTTGACATGGACTCTCTTCACACACTCTCTCTGCGCCGGATTCTGGGACTGGCTACAGTCTATGCAGTGGCCCAGATCATCTGCACAACGGCCGCGGGTGCGTTGGCAATGGACCGTGCTGGTGTGCCACGATGGCGCCATGGATACGGACATTTTGATCATTGGCGGCGGGATTGCCGGGCTATCACTGGCGTGGGCACTGGCACCCTCGAGGCGTGTGGTGCTGGTTGAGGCCGAAGAAGAGCTGGCCCATCACACGTCATCGCGCTCGGCCCGTCAGATGCAGCCCAACTACGGGCCGCCCGTCATCCGGGAACTGACGCTGCGCAGCATCGCCTTGGTGCAGGAAATCTCGGCCTCCCTGCCGGAGCCGATCCTCAGGCCGAGGCCGCTGCTGACCCTTGGCAGCCACGCGGAGGTTGCGGCGCTGGTGGCGCAGCACCCCGCCCTGGTGGCACTGGACCATGCTGAAACCCTGCAGCTCAGCCCGGATCTGCGGCCGGGAGGGTTTACAGCTGCCGCGCTGGACGATTCCGCCATGGAGGTGGACGTCCCTGCGCTGTTGGAGTTTTACCGCAGCCAGGCACAGGCCGCCGGTGCCGTGGTGCTGACCGCGGCTCCCGTCACTGCTGCCGAAGCCTCGCCCGGCTCGTTCACCGGCTCGTTCACCCTCATGGCCGGCCAACACCGGATCACCGCCAATGTCGTGGTCAATGCCGCAGGCGCCTGGGCGGAGCCGGTGGCAGCCATCTTCGGTGCGCAGACCAAGAATCTGGTGCCGTACCGGCGCAGCGTGGCCATCGTGTCCACCGCCTCCCCGGTGAACCCTGCCGGGCCCATGGTGGAGCCCGCCGACGAGTCGTACTACTACAGGCCCGACGGCGGACACCTCCTGATCTCGCCCTGCGAATCCGTGCCGGCCGAGCCGGGCGACGCGCAGGTGCTCGACGCCGACATCACCAAACTGATCCACCGCATTGACGCCGTCACAACGTTGGCGATAACCGGCGTCGTACGTGCCTGGACGGGGTTGCGGACGGAAGCGCCCGACGGCGTGCCGGTGGCGGGCTTCGACGCGGCAGTGCCGAACTTCTTTTGGCTGGCGGGGCAGGGCGGCTACGGCATCCAGACCTCGGCGGCGCTCGCAACGTTGGCCGCGCAGCTCATCGCGGGGACCGTGCCGGCCAAAGACGCGCCATGGGCTGCGGCGCTGAGCCCGCAGCGGGCGGGGCTGCAGGGTTCGGGGCGGCACTAACCCGACTCCTGCGGCCCGTTAACGCACCATGGTGCGCCACCTCAGAAGTGGCGCACCATGGTGACTTAACCGCCCACAGCCCCAATGCTGGGGGAGGCGTGAAGCCCGTGCCGGCCTAGCTGGTGGCGCCGTGCGGGCCTAGCTGGTGGCCCCGGAAGCCAGCACACCGGCCCCGAGCACAGCCAAGATGGCGCTGCTGATGCGTTCGATGACGGTGTTGACCTTGGGCTTCTTCAGCCACTTCATGGTCTTATAGGCCACCAAGGCGATGACCACCAGGTAGACGAAGCCGATGATGGCAAGTGTCAGGCCCAGCAGCAATGCCGTGCCGAGCGTGTTGCCACCGTGGGGAATGAACTGCGGCACAACGGCCAGGTAAAACAAGCCGACCTTGGGGTTCAGCAGCGTGGAAACTGTGCCGGCGCCATACGCGGCACCGCGGCTGTAGGGCAGCGGCGCCTCCTTCGAGCCGCCCGCGGCGATCCCTGCCTTGCGTGCCTTGCGTGCCTTCAGGAGCGCCGAAATGCCCAGGTACATCAGGTACAGCCCGCCGGCGATCTTGATCCACCTAAACACCTCAGCGGATTGCTCCAAGACAGCGGCCAAGCCAAATCCCACCAGGGCGCCCCACACAATCGCACCGGTCCCGCTGCCGGCGGCCGCGCAAATCCCGGCAGAGACCCGGTTCATGGAAATGCGCAGCACCAGGAAGGTGTCGGGGCCGGGAATCAGGGCCAGCATCAGGCACAGCCCGGCAAAGCCCAGAAGGGAAACAAACGTCATACCACTATTGTCACGGCTGTCGGGTGCTGCGTGCAAGCGAAACGGGCGCCGGTATCTGCCATGCCAGACGCCGCCTGAACGCCGGGCACCGCAGGTGAGCCACGCCGTCGTAGGCTGATGGCATGAGTGAACTGATCAGCAACATCGGTGAATTGATGACCCAGGACGGCGAGCTGGGCACGCTGCGGGATGCGGCCGTGGTGATGGAGGGGGAGCGGATCGCGTGGATCGGGCCAAGCAACAAGGCCCCGGCCGCCGACAGTCACACGGACGCGCAGGGGCGGGCGGTGCTGCCCGGGTGGGTGGATTCGCACACGCACCTGATCTTTGCCGGGGACCGCACCGCCGAATTTGAGGCGCGCATGGCAGGGGAGAGCTACAGTGCAGGCGGGATTGCCGTCACGGTGGACGCCACGCGCGACGCCTCCGACTACGACCTCACCCGGATGGGCCTGGGTCGGGTGGCCGAGGCGGTCTCGCAGGGCACCACGTACCTCGAGACGAAAACCGGCTACGGGCTGGACGTGGACCAGGAAGGGCGCAGCGCCAGGATCGCCTCCACTGTGGCCGACGAGGTCACCTACCTCGGCGCTCACCTGGTCCCGGCCGGCATGGACGCCGACGAGTACACCGAGCTGGTCTGCGGCGACATGCTCGCCGCCGTCCGCCCGTACGTTGCCTGGGCCGACGTTTTTTGTGAGCGCGGCGCCTTCACCCCGGAACAGTCCCGCCAGGTGCTGTCCGCCTGCCGCGACGCCGGGCTGGGGTTGCGCGTCCACGGCAACCAGCTGGGTCCCGGCGCAGGGGTGGCGCTCGCCGTCGAGTTTGCCGCCGCCAGTGTTGACCACGTGAATTTCCTGACGGACGACGACGTGTCCCGCCTTGCGCAGTCATGGGCCGCCTGGGATGGGGGAGCCAATGCGGGGCGTGGTTCCGGTGTGCGCGGAACTGTCGCCACCGTGCTGCCAGCCTGTGACCTCTCGACCCGCGCCCCGCTGGCTCCGGCCCGTGAACTGTTGGATGCCGGCGTGCAGCTGGCCATCGCCACGAATGCCAATCCGGGCACTTCATACACGTCCTCGATGGCTTTCTGCGTGACGACCGCCGTGCTGCAGATGGGGCTCAGCGTGCACGAGGCCGTACGCGCTGCAACCTATGGGGGAGCACTGGCCCTGGGCCGCGCATCCGGACTGGATGAGGACGGCAAACGGGCCGTTGGCACACTTGCCGTGGGGCACCGGGCGGACCTGCACATGCTCAAGGCCACATCCGCCACGCACCTGGCCTACCGGCCGGGGGTCCCGCTGACGGCCGCAGTGTGGCGTGAAGGCGTCCGCAAGATCTAATGCCCTGGGTGGTTAGTGCCCTGGGTGGTGTGGCCGGTTCACCCGTGCTCGTGGCCGTCCCCGATCCCGTGGAGGTTGAAACAGCAGCTGTTTCAACCTCCACGGGCCGAAGTGGCACCGAAAATGGGACGAACCCGCAGCACCTCTGCCCCGGTTCACCGAAAATGGGTCCGAGTCGCCACCTGCCGCCAAAGTCGCGCCCTCCTCGCGAGATCGACCCATTCTCGCGGGAGGGGGCTCGCTGCGGCGTGGTTTAGGGCCAATGTCGAAGCGCGCTGCAACGCCCACTTGACCACGTCAGCTGAATGATCGCATCAGCTGCTCTTTCGAAGTTGCTGGGCGGGACGTGGAGCGGAAATTGCGTGTGGAAGGGAAGGCTCGTGCTTGCAGCCTCCGGTTCCGGGTTGAAAACGTTGCAGGAAGAATGATTGAAGTTGACGTTTTACGATCACTAATAATCATCATGTGTTAGACTTGGGCTAAAGAAAACGTCTTCCGCACGCCACAGAAGTGCCGCCGGACCAAGACCTGAAACAAGGAGCACGCCAGCATGAGCGAGAACACCCAACTTGGCCCCTTCATGGATGCCGAACTCACCAGCCAGCCTGAGGTTTGGGCCAAGGCCATTGCCCAGGCCAAGAGCGAGAACCTGCTCCCGGCAGACGGCGCACGCGTTGCCGTGATTGGCTGCGGCACCTCCTGGTTCATGGCCCAGAGCTACGCCACGGCCCGCGAAGCTGCAGGCAAGGGTGTCACCGACGCCTTCGCCGCGTCCGAGGCTTTCCTGGGCGCCGAGCGCGGCTATGACGCCGTCATCGCCATTACCCGCTCGGGCACCACCACCGAGGTGCTGGAAATCCTGACCGCCATCAAGGGCACCGTGCACACCGTTGCCCTGGTGGGCGACGTCAACTCGCCGATCATGACCTTGGTCGATGCCGTCGTCGAACTGCCCTACGCCGACGAGCAGTCAGTGGTGCAGACCCGCTTTGCCACCACCGCCCTGACGTACCTGCTGACCAGCGTTGGCATGGACCTGAGTGCGGCCGTGGAAGACGCCAAGATTACGGTGACCGCCCCGGTTTCGCAGGAACTGATCGACGCCGAGCAGTTCACCTTCCTGGGCACCGGTTGGACCGTGGGCCTGGCACACGAGGCGGGTTTGAAGATGCGCGAAGCAGTGCAGGGCTGGACCGAGTCCTACCCGGCCAAGGAATACCGCCACGGCCCCATCTCCATCGCCGCCCCGAACCGCGTCACCTGGATGTTCGGCGAGCAGCCCGAGGGCCTGGACCGCGACGTTGCCAAGACCGGTGCGCTGTACGTCAACACCACCGTGCACCCGCTCGCGGAACTGGCCGGCATCCACCGCATCACCCTGGAGCGTGCCCGGGCCCGCGGCATGAACCCGGACCTGCCGCGCAACCTGTCACGCTCGGTCATCCTGGACGACTAACAACACCGGGTACCGGCTAAAATGGCAGGCACCCCACTTTTATCAAGGTGGGGTGCCTGCTGTTTAACCACTTGTTTTTCCGTCCACCTTTGCCCTGTGCGTTTTCCTGCGAAAGTACCTGAACTTTATGAACACCGTGACGAACCAGGCCGGCCATCCCGGCCCCCAGTCCAACGGCACTCAGCCCGGCACCCAGCCCGTCGTTGCCGCCCAGGGAGGCAACGACGTCGTACTTGCCTTTGACATTGGCGGCACCGACATGAAAGTGGGCATCGTGCGCGGCGATGCGCTCCAAGGCGGCGTCGAGGTGCACGATGTGCAGCGCCACCCCACCCCGCTGGACGGTGCACGATCGGGGGAGAGCGTCTGTGCGCGGATCGTGGAACTGACGGCCGAATACCGGGCGGCGCATCCGGAACTGCAGATTTCCGCGGTGGGCGTGACGGTGCCGGGCATCGTCGATGAGGCGGCCGGAGTGGGCGTGTACTCGGCCAACCTGGGCTGGAAAGACTTCCCGTTCACGGCGACGCTGACCGCTGCGCTGGGGCTGCCCGTTGGTTTTGGGCACGACGTCGGCATGGCCGGTGAGGCTGAATTCCGTCTCGGCGCCGCTGTAGGCAAGAAAGATGTGCTCGTCCTGGTGATTGGCACGGGCATCGCCGGGGCGGTATTGTGCGACGGCCACCGTGTTGCCGGCGGCGGTTATGCCGGGGAGATCGGCCACGCCATGGTCCCGGCGCCGGATGGCAGCCTGGCGATCATGGAGTCGCTCGGCTCGGCCGGTGCCATAGCGCGCCGCTACACCGAAGCGACCGGATCCTCCGTGGCCGGTGCCCGCGCGGTGCTGGCTCTGGCCGGAGAAGGCGATGCGGTGGCAGCGCAGGTCTGGAAGGACGCCATCAACGCCCTCGCGTTCAGCGTGGCCCAGTGTGTTTCCATCCTCGGCACCCACACCGTGGTGCTCGGCGGCGGGCTGTCCATGGCCGGCCCCGCCCTGTTTGAACCGCTCGCAGCCCGGGTGGATGAGCTGCTGACATTCCACCGCCGACCCGAATACGTGCACGCGGCACTGGGTGAAAACGCCGGCCTGATCGGATCGGCACTGAAGGCCCGCAGCCTCAGTGGTGGTGGCACTGCCGATGCCGGAGTTGGCACAACGGAGGCAGCATCATGAACAACCTCGTTTTGACCGTCACCCCCAACCCGGCCGTCGACGTCACCTACACCGTGGCTGGCATTCATCTGGGCTCCTCGCACCGCGTCCCCACCCCGCTATACCGGGCAGGCGGCAAGGGACTGAACGTTTCCCGTGTAGCGCACCAGCTGGGCCACCCCACGCTCGCCATCGCCACGGTTGGCGGGCCTTCCGGCGAGCAGTTCCGCGACGACGTTGCCGACTCCGGCATGCTGCACCACCTGGTTCCCGTGGCCGCCGCAACCCGCCGCACTGTGGCCCTGGTGGACACCGCGGCCGAGAACACCACCAGCATTTTCAACGAGGCCGGCCCGGCCCTGTCCGCCGCCGAATGGCAGGCGCTGGCCGCAGCTGTCGTTGACAACCTGGCCGGTGTCCAGACGTCCGACGGCGTGCGCCGCCCGGGCGTCCTCGTCGGCTCCGGCTCCCTCCCGGAGCAGGCACCGGCCGACTTTTATCCCGCCCTGGTTGCCCTGGCCCACGCGGCCGGGGTGCCCGCCATCATCGACACCTCGGGTGCCGGCATCCTGGCCGCCGCCAGGGCAGGGGCGGATCTGCTCAAGCCCAACAACCACGAACTCATGGAAGCCGTGGGGGAGAACGACCTGGTCGCCGCCGCCCGCAAGCTCATGGACCTGGGCGCCAAGCGAGTCCTGGTCAGCGTGGGTGAGGAAGGCATGCTGGCCTTCAGCGCCGACATGCCCGGCACATACATCCAGGCGCAACTGCCGGCCCCGCTCAGCGGCAACCCGACAGGGGCGGGAGACGCGGCGGTGAGCGCGGCCGCCGTCGCACTTGCCAACGGAACCACGGACCTGCGCGAGATTCTGCGCCAGGCCACCTCATGGAGCGCCGCCGCCGTGCTCATGCCGGGCGCCGGGGAAATCTCACCCCGGCACGCCGAGCTGGCCCAACAACTTATCCTCTCAGACCACTAAGGATCTCATTTCATGGCTTTGACAAACACGCGCGACATCATGGACCTGGCGGCGAAGGCCGGCACGGGGCAGGGCGCGTTCAACGTGATCCACCTCGAGACCATCGAGGGGCTGATCGGCGGGGCCGAGGCCGCCGGGCGTCCGGTCATCCTGCAGATCTCCGAGAATTGTGCCAAGTTCCATGGCGGGCTGGAGCCGGTTGCGGTGGCCACGCTGGCCGCGGCCCGCAAGGCGTCCGTGCCGGTGGCCGTGCACCTCGACCACGCCGAGTCCGAGGCGCTGGCGTACGAGGCGGTGGACTTGGGCTTCGGCTCCATCATGTACGACGGCGCCCACCTCGAGTATGCGGAAAATGTGGAGACCACGGCCCGTGTGGCGGCCTACGCCCACGCACGCGGCGTGTATGTTGAGGCCGAGCTGGGCAAGGTTGGCGGCAAGGACGGTGCCCACGCTCCCGGCGTGCTGACCGATCCGACCGAAGCTGCCGCCTTCGTAGCCGCGACCGGTGTTGACGCGCTGGCCGTTGCCGTTGGCTCTTCACACGCCATGACCGAGCGTTCCGCCGCGTTAAACCTGGAACGCATCGCCCAGTTGAAGGCCGCCCTTCAGGTGCCCCTGGTGCTGCATGGTTCCTCGGGTGTTTCCGATGAGAACATCGTGGCGGCCATTGCGGCCGGCATGACGAAGATTAACGTCTCCACCCACCTGAACGGCTTCTTCACCCGTGCCGTGCGCGAATACCTCGACGCCAACCCGGCGGTGGTGGACTCACGCAAGTACCTGGGCGCCGGCCGGGACGCACTGGTTCCGGAAGTGTCCCGCCTGCTGTCCCTGTTTGCCGCCGCCAACTAACCCAAAATGGCGGTTCGCCGCCCAGGAGTGCCACATGAACAGAACTGAACGACTCACCGCCATCTTGGACATTCTGGCCTCCGACGGTCAGGTGGAAGTGGATGAGATCGTCGAGAAGCTTGGCGTCTCCCCGGCCACCGCACGCCGAGACCTCGATTCACTGGCCAATGAGCGGTTGCTGACGCGCACCCGCGGCGGTGCCACGAGCGGTTCAGTTTCCTATGACCTGCCCGGGCGGTACAACCGGGACGACTACGCGCTGGAAAAGCAGCAGATCGCCCACGCCGCCAGCGCCTTGATCCCCAAGGGGGCCGTCATTGGTTTGTGTGGCGGCACCACCAGCACGGCCCTGGCACAGGTGCTCTCCACGCGAGAGGACCTCATGGAGCAGTCCAACCGGCCCACCCTCACGGTGGTTACGAACGCCATCAACATTGCCGCCCAGCTGGCCATCCGGCCCAACTTCAAGATCATGGTCACGGGCGGCATTGTGAACCCGCGTTCCTATGAACTCGTGGGACCGTACGCGGATTCCATCCTGCAGCGGGTGGCCCTGGACTTTGCCTTCATTGGCGTCAACGGCATTGAGCCCGGTGCCGCTCCCACCATCAACGATGAGGGTGAGGCATCGGTCAATTCCAAGATGGCCCGCCGCGCCTCCGAGGCATTCATCCTGGCCGACGCCTCCAAGATTGGCCGCCGCGCGTTCGCCACCATGGACCTGACAAACCTGGGCACGCTCATCACAGACTCCACCATCACCGACGAACAGTTGCAGGCGTTCAAGGATGCAAGCACCAACGTGATCGTGGCACCCGCGCTGTAGCTCTTCAAACGCTCCCTCCAAACGGGTGTTTTGGCCGACGCTCCCTCACCAAAACGTTCCGCGCCGCCGCGCCAGATGCATCGCCGCGCCAGATGCGCCGCCGCGCCGGATGCGGCCGTGAACTCGCAGTAGATGCCCTCCTTTTCAACAGGGAGGGCATCTACTGCGAGTTCGAGGGACGTTTCGGGCAGGGAAGCCCCGCGGATCACCAAATGCGGTCGGGGGCGTCCAACACGGTGGTGCCCGGTTCAGCGGGGGTCCACTGCGCGAACGCCCTGTCCAACGTGTAGCGGTCGCCGTCTTTGATAAGCGTGCGCGTTTCAGCGTTCTCCGGGTTGTTCAGCGACTCAAAATACTCCACCGACCAGTGGAACCAGCGCATGCAGAACAGCCGCATGGTCAGCCCGTGCGTGACGAACAAGGCGTTGGGGGCGGAATCGGTCCGGTCCCAGTGCCTGAACAGGGTCTCCATGAACGAGGACACCCTGTCGTACACGTCCGAGCCCGATTCGCCCTCCCGGAACCTGTAGAAAAAATGCCCGTAAGCGTTGCGCAGTTCCTTCTGGTCGGCAATCTCCTCCGGGTTCTGGAAGTTCGCCCAGTCCTGCTCCCGCAGCCGCGGCTCCTCCATGGTCGTCTCCACAAGATCGCCCAGCTTCATCGCCTCGAGCGTCTGGTACGCACGCAGATACGGCGAGACATAAACGCGCACCTGTTGCCCATCCAGCTGCCGTCGGATCCTCTCACCGGCCGCCTTCGCCTGCTCCACGCCGAGCTCGGTAAGCGGAATCCGGTAATCGGGAATCCTGTTGTAAATGGTCTGGTCAACATTCGCGGCCGACTGTCCGTGCCGCACCATGATGATCTGTCGCGGTGCACCCATGCCACCTAGCGTATTCCCCACGCCCGCCCAAACCTCGCAAGCCCGGCCCGGGTCCCTGGGGTGCAGGGGCCCGGCGCATGCGATTTCCGTCCAAGGACGGCATGATTGGGACTATGAGTGATCCTGTTCCCGCTATTTCCAAGCACGACGCCGTTCCTCCCGTTCCGGCCCCAACCCCCTTGGGTGCGGGGTCGCCAACTGCGAAAGGTGCGGGGTCCGGCGTCGACCATCAGGGCTGGGGAAACAAATCACGGCGGCGGCTGATCATGGAGGTGCTGCTGGTGCTGGGTGTGTCGCTGGGGCAGTCGGCGGTGTACTCGGTGGTGTCGTTGCTGGACAAGATGAGCCGGGCGCCGATTTCGCAGGGCACCGCCACGTTGAATGCGGTGCGCAACAACCGCGAATTCTTTGACTTTACCTACCAGATCCTGGACATTGTCTTTGCGCTGGTGCCGGTCTTGCTCGTGTTTTACCTGCTGGCTGAACCGGGGAAGTCGGTGTTCTTGAAGATGGGGCTGGATTGGCGGCATCCGTGGCGTGACGGGCTCGGCGCGCTGGGGCTGCTGGTCATTATTGGTGTGCCGTCGTTGGGCCTCTATGCTGCGGGGCGGGCGCTTGGTGTGACAACCGAGATCATTCCCAGCGCCCTGAACCAGTACTGGTGGACGGTGCCGGTGCTGGTGCTCTCGGCGATCCGGGCCGGCGTACTGGAGGAAGTGATCCTGAACGGCTACCTGCTGGGGCGGCTGCAGAAAATCGGGCTGGGCTGGTGGTCCGCGATTTTCCTGGCCGCCCTGCTGCGCGGCAGCTACCACCTATATCAGGGGTTCGGACCGTTCATCGGCAACTTTGTGATGGGGCTGCTGTTTGGCTGGGTGTACAAGAAATGGGGCCGGGTCGCGCCGCTCGTGGCCGCACACGCGCTGGTGGACATCGCGGCCTTCACGCTGGGTCCGTCGCTGGGTTTCGGCGGCTGAGCTTTGTGCCTTTCCCTTCATGTCCTCCTGGACTTTCCTCACCCGCAACCTGCCCTCCCCGTCATTCAAATCGAGTACGCAGTTGTTGCACTGGAAAGCGCTTTCATGCGTCCTTTTCGTCCAACAACTGCTTAATGGATTTCGGGACGGTGACTCAACGAAAACGGCACCCACCCTCGAAGGTGGATGCCGCGGTCGTGGGCCCACAAAGTGGGCCCCCAAGAAAAGCTAGATCGTGACCTGGCCGCCGGCCGTTTCGAAGGTTACGGACATGATGCCGGGGGTGCCGCGCGGGGCGATCCACTCCACGGCGACGTCGTTCAGGGGTGCCTCGACGGGTTCGCCGAGCCATTCGGTGACGCGTTCGGCGCTGCCGGCGATGGTCAGCGAGGACAGCTTGACGGTGGACTCGCGGGCCAGTGACGGGTGCAGGGCGGGGTCGCCCTCCCATTTGAGCATGTACGGCACCTGCGGGTCGGCGATCAGGCCCATGATGCCGATCTGCTGCCAGATCAACTCCTGGCCGTCGGGGAACTTGCGGTTGCCGGGGACGGCGCTGCGGCCGAGGCGTTCTTCAAAGGGGGTGAGGTCGTCAACGGCGACGCACCAGCCCATCCATCCGCCGCCTGCTGCCGAACGCGCCTTGACGGCCTGGCCGAACGGCGCCTTGTCGGACGCGGGGTGGTTGAGGCACTCGACAATTTCCACATAGTGGTGGTCGGTGAGGGGGATGATCATATTGCGGGTGCCGAAGCGCGGGTGGATGCCGCCCTTCACCGCTTTGACCCCGAGGGCACCGGCGATTCGCTCCGTGGTGGCAGCCAATCCGTCTGATTCACTGGCATAAGAAACATGGTCCATTCGCATGACTTCATCTTGGCACTTTGTTCAACGGCGCTCGACTTAGCGTTACCTAAGTCACATGGGACGTCTGATGTTAGGGACTTCTGTGAGGGGCTTCGCGTTGCCCGCCACGTGGGGCAGAATTGAGGTGTGACTGACATTTTGCACGCCCCGCTGACCCTGCCCACCGCCGCTGCACAGGCCGAGCGCATCATTGCCGCCATCGCCGCCGAGCTGGGTGTGCGTGCCGCCCACGTTCGTGCCGCGATTGGACTGATGGACGACGGCGCCAGCGTCCCCTTTATTGCCCGGTACAGAAAAGAAGTCACCGGGACGCTGGATGACGCCCAGCTGCGTGATCTGGACGAGCGCTTGCGGTACCTGCGCGACTTGGAAGCCCGGCGCGTGGTGGTGTTGGAAACCATCCACGGCTTGGGTAAGTTGAGCGAGGCGTTGCGCCGCTCTGTTGAGTCGGCCGCCACGAAGTCCGAACTGGAGGACCTGTACCTGCCGTACAAGTCGACCCGCAAAACCAAGGCGGACGCCGCCCGCGAGGCCGGTCTGGAGCCGCTGCTTGATGCACTGCTCGCGGATCCTGCCACGTTCCCCGCGGTGGCAGCCGACGCCTTTGTCGATGCTGCCCGCGGTGTCGCCAACGCCGACGATGCCCTGGCCGGGGCCCGCTCCATCCTGATCGAACGCGCAGGCCAGGACCCCGTCCTGGTGGGGGAATTGCGCGAACGGCTGTGGAAAACCGGCCGGCTGCGCTCCTCCGTCAAGACCGGCAAGGACAACGCAGGAGAGAAGTTCAAGGACTACTTTGACTTCGCCCAGCCACCCCACACCCTGCCCAGCCACCGGGTCCTGGCCCTGCTGCGTGGTGAAAAGGAGGGCGTGCTTTCGCTCGACCTGTCGGAGGCCGACTCCCGTGACGCCGACGCCCAGACGCAGGCCCGCGCCGCGTACGAAGGCGCCGTGGCGCGTTCGCTCGGCATTGCCGAATCTGGGCGTGCAGCCGACACCTGGCTCATGACCAGCGCCCGGTTGGCCTGGCGGACCCGCATCCTGACCCGCCTGTCAGTTGACCTGCGCGTGCGGCTCTTCCAAAGTGCCGAAGAGGAATCCGTGCGGGTTTTTGCCGCCAACCTCAGGGACGTTTTGCTGGCGGCCCCGGCCGGCAACCGCGCCACCTTGGGCCTCGACCCTGGCCTGCGCACCGGCACCAAGGTGGCCGTGGTTGATGGCACGGGCAAGGTTGCCGCCACCGACACCATCTACCCGCACGCCCCGGCCAGGCGCTGGAACGAGGCACTCGCAACCCTGGTCTCACTGGCACAGAGGTATGACGTTGAGTTGGTGGCCATTGGCAATGGAACGGCCAGCCGCGAGACCGACAAATTGGCTGCAGAGCTGGTGGCCGAACTTAAGCGCCAAAACCCGGAGAGCAAGGTCAGCAAGCTCGTCGTTTCCGAGGCTGGCGCCTCGGTCTACTCGGCCTCGGCACTGGCCGGTGCCGAACTTCCCGGCATGGACGTCTCGCTCCGTGGTGCGGTGTCCATCGCGCGCCGCCTGCAAGACCCGCTCGCCGAACTGGTCAAGATCGAGCCCAAGTCCATCGGCGTGGGCCAGTACCAGCACGACCTCACCCCCGCCAAGCTCGACCGCTCCCTCGACGCCGTCGTTGAAGACTGTGTCAACGCAGTGGGTGTTGACCTGAACATGGCCTCGCCCGCGCTCCTGGCGAGGGTGGCCGGCGTCGGGCCCCTCCTGAGCGAAAACATTGTGGCGCACAGGAACGAGCACGGCCCGTTCAGCAAGCGCCGGGAATTGTTGAAGGTTGCGCGCCTCGGCCCCAAGGCCTTTGAACAGTGCGCCGGCTTCCTGCGGATCACCGGCGGAGCGGAGCCCCTCGACGCCTCAAGCGTGCACCCCGAAGCGTACGGTGTGGCACGCAAAATCCTCGCCGCGGTGGGTGCCAAACCGGCCGAGATTACCGTCGGCGTGGGTGCCGTGGCATCGGTCAACCCGGCCGATTTTGTCGATGGCGACTTCGGCCTGCCCACCGTCCAAGACATCGTTGCCGAGCTGCAAAAGACCGGGCGCGACCCCCGCCCCCGCTTCGAAACGGCCACCTTCGCCGACGGCATCGAGAAGATCACCGACCTGCGCCCCGGCATGATCCTGGAAGGCACCGTCTCCAACGTGGCCGCATTTGGCGCGTTCGTTGACATCGGCGTGCACCAGGACGGGCTGGTCCACGTCTCCGCCATGAGCAACTCCTTCGTCTCCGACCCGCATTCAGTGGTCAAGTCCGGCCAGGTTGTGCGCGTGAAGGTCCTTGAGGTGGAGCCCGAGCGGAAGCGGATTTCGCTGACGCTGCGCCTGGATGATGAGTCGAAGGCGGGGGAGCGCGTGGCCGGGAAGCCCGACGCCGGCTCCCGCGCGTCCAGCCGGCCCTCGCCTCAGGGCGGTGGTGCGGTTGCGCGCGGCCGCGGACAAGGTGCCAACCCTGGCCGTGGACAGGGCTCCAACCCTGGCTCCGCACAAGGCTCCAACCCTGGCTCCGCACAGGGCTCCAACTCCGGCCAGGGCCGCCAACCGGGTGGGCAGAAGGGTGGGCAACGTGGTCCCCGGGGGACCGGCGCGCAGACCCGCCCCAACACTGCCGCCCCGTCAGCCAACACGGCGGCACCGTCGGCCAACACAGCAATGGCGGAGGCACTGCGGCGGGCGGGGCTGGGCAAATAGTTCCACGAATTCCGGAACGAAAACACCACGTGGGCCTGGTCGACACGACTACCACCGTTGCGTGAGCTCATACGCACAGGTCATCCCTACTGGCGCGTATAGACGCTTGGACGCACCACTCGTGGCGAGTGGTGCGTCTGTGTCCGCGATTCCGCCGGCGCTCGGACTCGCTGCACTGCTGCTGCGCGTGGTTGTGCCGTAACGGTGCACAGCTTGACAATTTTCGCAGCTTCAAAAGTGGCGCGTGGTTGTGCCGTAACGGTGCGCAGGTGTTTACTGTTCCGACGCCATCAGCGTTCCGACGCAGCCCGGCGGCAGGGGGCGGGAGCTGGAAGGTGGGTGTCGCGGCCGGCCCACCCATGCATAAATTCGCATGACGGGTCTGGAGCTGCGAGATGCATCGTACATCCTTGCAGCGCTCAGCTCCACACCGGGTTGGCGGCCAAATAAGTCCGAATGTGACAAACGGTCAGTCATTCATTCAGGTAACGGCACTTTCGGGGCCAGAATTCAAACAGTTCTTCGGTAAAAGTCATAAACTCGTCACAATCTTGCAAGCGCGCGGCGATTCTTTCACACTGGATGCAGGTCATGAGTGTCAGCGCACAGCCCCGGCTTGCTGACCGGCAACCCTCCTTCCGCGGTGGGGTGCCCCGGGTGAGGACCTGGCATCGAACCGACCGGTTCCGGTGCAAGCGCGGGCCATCCGCAACGCAACCCTGCGACCGCTTGACGTGTCGGGGGCTTTCGTTGCAGGCCTCTAGTGTTAAAGGAAACAGCCATGAGCAACGGTTGGTCATTTGAAACCCGTCAGATCCACGTAGGCCAGGAGCCCGACGCCACCACCGGCGCCCGCGCACTGCCGATCTACCAGACAACATCATTCGTGTTCCCGTCGGCCGAGAGCGCCGCGGCGCGGTTTGCCCTGGCGGAGCTGGAGCCGATCTACACCCGCATCGGCAACCCCACCACGGCAGTGGTCGAAGACCGCATTGCCAACCTCGAAGGCGGCGTCGGCGCATTGCTGCTGGCGTCGGGCCAGGCGGCAACCACTTTTGCGATCCTGAATATTGCCGAAGCCGGCGATCACATTGTCTCCAGCCCCAGCGTCTACGGAGGCACATTCAACCTGCTGGCCCACTCGCTGAAGAAGCTCGGCATCGAGACCACGTTCGTCTCCGACCCCGACAACCTGGACGAATGGCGTGCAGCCGTGCGTCCCAACACCAAGGCGTTCTTCGGCGAGACGGTCTCCAACCCGCGCCAAGACGTGCTGGATTTGGAAAACATCAGCGCGATCGCCCACGAAGCCGGCGTGCCGCTCATCGTGGACAACACCCTTGCCACCCCGTACCTGATCCGCCCGCTCGAGTGGGGTGCCGACATCGTCATCCACTCCGCCACCAAGTACCTGGGCGGACACGGCACTGCCATCGGCGGCGTGATTGTGGACGGCGGCAAGTTCGACTTTGCAGCCAACCCCGAGAAGTTCCCGGGCTTCAACACGCCCGACGAAACCTACAACGGCATTGTCTTTGCCCGCGACCTCGGCGTCGGCTGCGCGCTGGGCGCCAACCTGGCATACGTGCTCAAGGCCCGGGTCCAGCTGCTGCGCGACCTTGGCGCAGCCATCTCACCGTTCAACGCCTTCCTCATTGCCCAGGGCGTTGAGACGTTGAGCCTGCGCGTGGAACGCCACGTCAGCAACGCCGTCACGGTCGCCGAATGGCTTGAGGCCAACGAGAACGTTGCAGCCGTGGCCTACGCCGGCATCCCCTCAAGCCCCTGGTTTGAACGCGGCCGCAAGTACGGTCCCAACGGTGTTGGCGCCATCATCTCCTTCGACATCAAGGGCGGCCTCGAGGCCGGAAAGCGCTTTGTGGACGGCCTCGAGCTGCACTCGCACGTCGCCAACCTCGGTGACGTGCGTTCCCTCGTCATCCACCCGGCCTCCACCACCCACGCCCAGCTCTCACCCGAGCAGCAGCTTGCCGCAGGTGTGCGCCCGGGAGCGGTCCGGCTGTCCGTCGGGCTGGAAAACGTCGCGGACATCATCGCCGACCTCGAAGCCGGATTCCGCGCAGCCAAATCAGCGTGAGTCCAGTGAGCCTAGTGATTCCGACGGCTGTGGAGGGCAACGTGTTTTCCCCCGAAGCAGAAATCGACGCACCAGAACCAGTCGGCAGTGACTTCTCCGCCGCTGTTGGCCAGGGCGGCGGTGTGCTGCGTTCAATCCACATCGGCGAACTGCCGCTCGAAGCCGGGGGCGTGCTGCCCTCGGTCACCATGGCCTTTGAATGCTGGGGCACCCTGAACGCCTCCGGTGACAACGCCGTCCTCATCCAACACGCGTTGACCGGCAGCACCCACGTCAGCCGCGGCGACTCCGAGGAGGACGGCTGGTGGGAAGGTCTCGTCGGTCCCGGCGAGGTCATCGACACCAACAAGTACTTCGTGGTCTGCGCCAACATGCTCGGCGGTTGCTACGGCACCACCGGGCCCTCCAGCATCGCCTCCGACGGCCGGCCCTACGGCTCCCGCTTTCCCTTCGTCACCATCCGTGATTCGGTCGACGCTGAGGCGCTGCTGGCCGACAGGCTGGGAATCGCCTCTTGGAACGCCGTCATTGGCGGTTCCATGGGTGGTGCGCGGGCGTTGGAATGGGCCGCAAGCCACCCGGAGCGGGTGCGGCGTTGCGCCGTGATCGCGTCCTGCGCGGCAAGCACTGCCGAGCAGATTGCCTTTGCCCAGGCGCAGGTGTTGGCGATCCGCCAGGATCCCAACTTTGCCGGCGGGGACTATTACGACGGCGCAGCACCCGCCTTGGGCTTGGGGCTGGCCCGCCGGATTGCCCACATCACCTACCGCTCCGAGACGGAGATGGACGGGCGTTTTGGGCGGCTGGCACAGGGAGACGGGACCATCAGCCATGACAGGCTGGAGTCCGCCGAATCCGCCAGGTACCGGGTGGAAAGCTACCTTGACCACCAGGCGCACAAGCTGGTGGGCCGCTTCGATGCCAACAGCTACATCGCCATCACCGAGGCGCTCATGAGTCATGACGTGGCGCGTGGCCGGGGCAGCCTCGAGGAGGCACTTGCCGTGACGGACGGCGTCGAATTTATCGTGGCAGCCGTCAACAGCGACCGGCTGTACTTCCCGGCACAATCGGAAGCGCTGGCCGCAGCACTGCCGGGGCATGTGCCGGTGGGCCGAATAGATTCACCCATTGGGCACGACGGTTTCCTCACGGAAGTTACCGCCGTGGGTGCGTTGCTGCAGGAGTCCTTCTTCCAGCCCTGACCGCCGCCCCTCCCCACATCCACCCACTGCGGATCAGCCGGCGCGTTACCACTGGCGGGTCTCCGTATTGGGCCCTCGGGTGCGTGGGCCCAAAGAGATTGCCCCTGCAGAAGATTTGCAGGGGCAATCTTTTGCGTACCTTCGTTAGAAGTTCTTGAAGATCGCTTCCCGGTGTGTGGCGTACTGCTCGGCCGTGACCTGGCCGGCTCGGCGGGCCGCATCCAGTGCGTCGAGCTGACGCTTGAGCTCAGCTTCGGCACGCATGCGCTCATTGGCGAACCCGGTGGTCTGGTGGCCGTGGGAGTTGTCGTAATTTTGCAGCGGAACACCGTTGAGCAAGGTCCCGACATAGGGTGTCCCGGAAGCCTGGTGGGCGACACCCTGACGTCCTGCCGGATTCGCACCAGACGGGGACCCGGCCACTGGATGGGCCGGGGTGCCAACATGGGTGCTGGCCTGCTGGGAGCGCTTCTTGCGGTTGGCGGCCCGGACAAATGAACTGATCAGGATCACGCCCATGATGACCAGCACAAAGAATGGTTGGAGGGAGAATGATGGGGTCGATGACGCGGCAACACTGCCCACAGCTAGTGGCCCAAACATGACTGTCACAATGCACCTCTTCTGATAGGGCGCACAACCCCACAGCGCCTCCACTCATCCTAGTCGCCTTGGCTGTGCACCGGCCCCGGCGTGCCGGGACGGGCTCGCAATCAGAGACAATTCGAAGGCTTTTCGGACGTATTGCACAAGGGTGGAGACTCATGTGGCGCACATGTCCCATGCAGAGGCCCGGCTGCCAGGTGACGGCAGCCCCCTTGGTGCTGCCTTCGGTGCGGTACTGGCAGCGCTATTGTTCAAACGGGCAGGGCCAGTCACTCAATGACGCTGACGCCGTGGTTGCGCAAGCGGGTGCTGAGCCAGCGGAAGCGGCGGCTGAGATGACGGGGCAAACCATGAACGACGGCGTGCACCTCGCCGAGCATGCCCCGTCGTCCATCTTTTGCTGGGGCAGCCTTACAAGCCGGGGCCGAACACCGGCCCGGGCGTGGGGCGTTTGGCGGTGATGCCGTCGCCGGAAGATTGGTGCCGGATCCGGCGCAGCACCCACGGAACCAGGAATTCCCTGGCCCAGACAAGGTCTCCGGCGCGGGCAGTTTGCCAATTTTGCGGAGGGAGCGGTGTCGGCTCAAGTGGCACGAGGCCGTGGCGGACGTTCAAGGCCGCCAACACCATGATGGCGATGGTGTGGTGGCCGAGCGGGGAGAAATGCAGTCTGTCATCAGCCCACATCTGCGTGTCGCTGAGTTGCCGCAGCGACCACATGTCACCCACGACCGCGTCGTGCCGGGCGGCGATGGTGCGCAGGTTTTCGTTGTAGACGGCCACCCGGCCGCGCACCATGCCAAGAACGGGGGTGTCGCGAATGTCGGGTCCGTTTAACAACAGCACGGTGGCTCCGGCGGCAGCCATCCGCCCCACAGCCCTGTCCAACTGCTCTGCAAGGGCATCGGGATCCGAACCGGGCCGGATGAGGTCGTTGCCGCCGGCGGAAATACTGATCAAGTCCGGCTTGAGTGCTAAGGCAGGTTCCAGCTGTTCGCCGAGAATCTGGCCCAGAAGGCGCCCCCGAATGGCCAGATTGGCATAGCGGAAATCTGCTGTGCCGTGGCTCAATTCCTCAGCCACGCGGTCAGCCCAGCCGCGGTAGCCGCCGGGGCTTGACGGCTCGGGGTCGCCGATGCCCTCGGTAAATGAGTCGCCCATGGCGACGTAGCGGGTCCAGGGATGCTGCAGCAAAGAATCATTCACACTTACATACTGCCCGGTAACCTCGTTGCGGCGCCACCCCTATGCACCGGAATCCACAGATTTCCCCTCCCGCATTTTTGGGCCTGCCGGTCTGCATGGAAAGATGTGAACATGAGTGAAACCCCCACAGTCCTTTGGTCACGCCCTGAAACTGAACGCGCCGGAACACCACTTTTGGTAATTTTCCACGGCTACGGCGCCGACGAGGCGGACCTGTTCTCGCTGGCCAGCCAGCTCCCCTCCGACTTCACCGTGGCCTCGGTCCGGGCGCCGCTGCAGGCCGGACCCGGCTACGCCTGGTTCCCGTTGCGCAACGACCTCAGCTACTCGGTGACGGCCGTGACGGAGGCCGCGACCGCCGTCGAACTTTGGCTGGACGGCGTCCGCGAGGCCCACACATCCGTGACGCTGCTGGGCTTCTCGCAGGGCATGTGCATGGCCACCTCGCTGCTGCGCCACCGCCCCACCGACTATGCCGCAGTGGTGGGACTGTCGGGATTTGTGGTCGATGACGAGGGTGATCCGTTCTTCGACGACGCCGCCGTGGCCGCCGCCAAGCCGGAGATTTTCTGGGGCCGCGACCAAGCCGACCCGGTCATCCCGCAGACCGCCGTCGAGGCCACCAACACCTGGATGCACGGCCATGTGAAGCTCACCAAGGTGCTTTACACGGGCATTTTCCATGGCATCAACGCCCAGGAAATCGCGCACGTGGGCGAGTTCCTACAGTACAAGGTCCTGAACGTGCAGACCACCAAGTAGCTCCCATTTAACGAACGACGGCGGCACTCAGGTTGGGTGCCGCCGCGTTCGCGTTCGCTGCCTCCCAAACCTCGCAGGCTCGGATTGGGTCCTTCGGCAGCTCTCTTCCGCTTTGGTCCCGCAGGGGACGTCAGCCGCCGGTGGTGATGCGGACCGTTTCGCCGTTGATGGTGACGGTGTCGCCGGGGTGGAGCTGGCGGCCGCGGCGTTCGTCGATCTCGCCGTTGACCTTGACCAGGCCATTCTTGATGAGCTCGGTGGCTTCAACGCCGTCCTCAACCAGGCTGGCAAGCTTGAGCAGCTGGCCCAGGCGGATCATGTCGTCGCGGATGGGGATGTCAATGATCTCGTGTGAACTCATGGGTTAATTGTGCCGCATGAATGGGGCGCGCGGTGACGCGAGAGCGTTTGCTGGCTCACTTCGTTGCCGGACCGCGGCGCAGGCCGACAACCAGCAGGTAAACGGCCACCGCCAGTGGTAGGAGAATGAGCGCCACAGCCGCAGGGCCCGGCAGGACAGGCAAGAGGGGATTGACAGCTGAGTCGACTCCGCCATTTGTCATACCCGTTGTCACCGTGGCCGAGGTGGTGGTACCCACTGCGGATGCCGCCACCAAGCCCATCCACAAGCTGCCCACAAGGCCGCCCGGAAACAGCACCGTACCCATGATCTTCTCCCACGTTTTCCAGCGCGTGCCCAGCCACAATCCGGCTACTCCGAACAGCCAGCCGATTCCCGCCAAGAACCCACCAAAGGGGAGGAGGATGCAGGTGGCCACCACCCACACGGTTGAGGACTGGTAACCAGGGGCCGCCGGTGGAGTGTTGTTTGGGTACTGGAAGGTGCCAGGAACAGAAGCGGCGTTGGGAAAGTGGCTGCCCGAAGAGTATGGACCCGAAGCGTAGGGGCTGGATGCCGCGGGCCCGGGACCGTCCATGCCGGCTCCTGTCAGCCCGGCAGCGATGTCGTCGGGGCTGCCCAGTCCGGCCAGGATTTCGCTGGTGGATTGTCCTCCTCGCTCCAGGGCCTCCGCAATGTGCTCGCGAACTCCGAACAGGACTTCCTCCGACTGGTCTGTGGGCAGCTGTGCCAGCCTCGCCTCCAGTGCTGCCAGATAGTCGTGGACCGCGGACTCATCGGTGTGGTGATTCATTGCTGTCCCCTTGGTGTGGATTTGAGCGTGTTGACTTGAGCGTGTCGCTGACGGATGCACTGAAGGATTCCCAGACGTCGGCAAACGAAGTCAGGGAATCCTGCCCCTCGGCCGTCAACGTATAGTAGCGGCGGGGTGCGCCCTGGCTGGATTCACGCCAGCTCGTCTCCACCTGGCCATTGCGGCGCAACCTTGCCAACAATGGGTACAGTGTCCCCTCGCTGGTGAGGAGGCCGCGCTGTTGCAGGCCGTTGGCGATGTCCAGTCCGTACATTTCACCGGCTCCGATCATGGCCAAGACGCAGTACTCCAAGACCCCCTTGCGGAGGTTCGTGCTGACGGCGTCATTAGGTACCATGCAATGCATAGTACCTTGCGATGTGGAGTAATGTCACGACATTTCTTGTCGTCCGCGATAGCGTGGCAGCAGAACTCATCTACGTCCCGAGAAGGAACCAGCCATGCCCTCCAGCGCAAGCATCATCATCAGTGGCTACACCGAAGCGGGCTACGGGGCCGGGCCTGGCATCTCACGCTTCGTCCTGGCCGAAGATGGATTGTTGGGGGAGCGGCAGGTTGAAAGCTCCGCTGTATTAAATGCGTCCTTCCTGGCCAACGGCGGAGATGTGCTGCTTGCGGTTGAAGAGCTGACCAACGGCACTGTCCTGGCGCTGGACCCGCAATCACTGGACGTCATGGGCCGGGCGTCGAGTGGGGGCGCCGATACCTGCCATGTGGCACTCGTGGACGGCAATGTTTGGGCCGCCAATTACTCCTCCGGAACGGCTTCCGTCACGCCACTTTCGAGCTTGCTCGCGGAAATGGCACCTGAGCCGCTGGAGCTCGTCTCCCACCCAGGCAGCGGGCCAGTGGCCGACCGGCAAGGGGAGTCGCACGCGCACCAGGTCACGGCCACCAAGTGGGGCACTGTGCTGGTTTCCGATCTCGGCTCCGACAGGGTGGATGAGTATTCGGCCGCCTCCCTCGTCCTGTTGGGGTCCGCGGAGCTTCCTCCGGGTACCGGTCCACGCCATGTTGCCCTTAAGGGTGACTTCCTGCTGGTGGCCGGCGAGCTCGACGGCCACCTGCATGTGCTGCGGCGGACGGCTGTGGCCCACACTCAAGGGGAACAAGCAGGCAAGAGCGCGGGCGGGTATTTCTGGCACTGGCTGTTCAAAACACCCCTGGCAGAAAACGCCGAACAGATTTCCTCGGTGGAAGAGTTCTTCCCCTCCCACATCCAGCTCTCCGGCGATGGCAGGAAGCTTTATGCGGCAGTCCGTGGACCCGACACCCTGGTGGTTCTGGATGTGAGCCGGCTGCCGGACTCAGAATTGCCGGACTTAGAGCTGGGCGGGCAAGCGCCCACACCGCCGTCCTTTCTCCTTCAGGTGCCCAGTGGTGGCAACTGGCCGCGCCACTTTGCGCTTTCTCCGGAGGGGAGCGGCAGCCACAAGCTGTATGTCGCCAACCAGCTTTCCAATAATGTTGCCGTCTTTGAGCTGGACCAACACGGTCTGCCTGGCGCCGAGCCGGTCCAAATTGTGGAGTTCGGCAGCCCCGCCTGCATCCTGCTAAGCAGCTAGTTCCCGGGCTTTCTGGTGCCGCCGAGGGACTTGTTGATGAGTTTCTTGAGCCATTTGGGGTACATGGGTCGTTGCGGGTCGGTATTCAGTGGTGGTTGGTAGGTGCCGCTGGGTGCGATCCAGCCGACGCGGCCATCGTCGGTGACCTTGGCGGTCCAGCCGCGTAGTTTGATGCCATGGCGTTCGGGTTCGTTGATGCTGCGACGTTCTCCGCGCCGGTTTTTGTCGTCTTTGAAGTGCTTTAGGGTGTGGTGGCGTTTGCAGGCCGCGCGCAGGTTTGTCAGGGTGGAGGCGCCGCCGAACTCGAAGGCGCGCAGGTGGTCGAGTTCGGTGTCCATGACAGGGTTTGGACAGTTCGGGACGTAGCAGCCTCCGGCGAGTGCTTGCAGCACGGCTTTCTCTGCCGCTCGGAGTGTGTAGCGTTCTGGTTGCAGTGGCAGGGCTTCGCCGCTGATCGGGTCGGTGAGCACGCGCAGGAACGAGGAGGAATGGGCTAGGAGTTTCCGGGCGATTTCTGCTGGGACGGGTCCGCCTTGCGGGCCGGCGAGTTCCCCTGGTTCATCGGTAATCCCCAACAGCCCCAGGTAGGGCACCGTGACGATCACCAGGGCTTCGGGCAGGGGCGGATCGGTCAGGACCTTTGAGTGGGCCAGCTCCTGAAGCTGCTGTTGGTATTCGGGTTTGCGGGTCTTCGGGAATCCCGTCAACGATCCACCCCACCAGCCCGGACCCGTCCCCGACCAGTTCCCCCGTCAGGGCCTCTGGCCGGTTCCTGTCCACCATCGTCGGCAACCTGCGAAGAGGAGTTGTCGGCGTCCTGTGCGCTGTGGGAGCTGTTGGAGCCCCGCGGTGCGATGAAACTGTCGGCTAGAACAGCGGGGTCAGCCTGGGAGGGCAGAACTGTCCCCTCCGCCAAGGGTTCCTGGCGGTGGCTGGAGGGAGCTGAGGGGGTAGGGGCACGCTGCCCGGTGGACGCGGTGGACGCGGTGGACGCGGTGGACGCGGTGTCGCTGGTCCCTAGGTCCTCAACGGTGCTGGTGCTGATGTTCTGGTCGGGATCGTCACCGGCCACGATGTCCTTGCTGCCCCGCTCGTGTGACCAGGGAGGCACGTCGAATTGCTCGACCAGTGATACCTCGAAGGCGGAGGCCTGCCCCAAGGACGACATGCCCGGCTCGCTTGAACTGCCCGGCTTAGTTGACTTGCCGGGGTCGGCCGTAGCCTGAGCCCCTTTCGCAGGCCACGGAGCAGTTCCGGAATCTCCGAACACCGGAGGCGACCCACCCTTTGCGGTGCCGGTGCCAGTATCGGTGCCAGTGCCAGTGCCGGTGTCTGAGGCGCCGGTTGAGCCCGCCGGGCACAGGGGCAGGTCCTGGCCCAGGAGCAGGATCGCGGCGATGTCGGCCCGCAGCTGATCGAGGGTCCTGTATTCCCGGCAGTCCTGGCCGGTGCCGAATGCGTCTGCTGCGTGCTGCGCGCGGTGGGCCTCGGCCTTGATGGCGCGGGCCAGGCGGGTGCAGTGCGTGTAAATCGCGGAGGCGCTGACCGTGGGCAGGTGCATGGTCAGCCAGGACATGCCGTCTTTGCCGGGGTCGCAGCTGATGGTGCGTTTGCGAAAGGCTTCCTTGGTCCGGGTTGCCATGGTTTCCGGGTGCATTTTCTCCCGCGCCCGCCGGGCCTTCCCGGCAAAGGAGGCCGCCGTCGTGTTCTCTGACAGCACCAGCAGCCGGGCCTCAAGAAGGGTCGCATCCTCAACGGTTGTCGTGGGGGTTTCCTGCAATGTACGGACTTCGTCGTTGATGATCGTGGCGTGATGCCAGGAAAGTTCCCCAGCCTCCAACGCGGCCAGGACGTCGGGGCGTTCCTTGACCAGTACCACGCTGTGATACTCCAGGGCTGCTGCCGTACGTTCGGGGATGCCGAGGGTTAGTGCGATTTCCGTCGCTGTGGAGGAAGCCGCGATCCCGTCCTGCCAGGTGTCCAGTCCCAGCAGTTCAGCCTCCACACCGGCTGCCCCGACGGCACGGGCAATCAAGCGTGCTTTGGCCCCGTCGAGCGCGTCCTCGTGGCGTTTAATCTCAGCCAAGGATGCCATCGCGGCGTCATAAGCGCACTGTGCCACGGAGAGCTGGGTCACCGGCAGCGGATCAGGTACCGGATAGACGGGACGTTCGGGCAAGCCCGCCAGCTCAACATTGTCAGACCCAAAGGGTTCAATGGAAGGAAGAGTGATCGCAGCGAGGATTGAGGTCACATCCTGTGTGGCCCCACCACCCCGGTCCCCGGGGAACTGCTCCCGAATACTCACACACCAAGGATACGCTCACCGTAATCAGACCGCAATAGTTACCCAAAGAAAGTTTCGATAACTGATGACGTGGCAGGGATCTGGCAATGCGTCAGCAGGCGGGCCGGGCAGCGCACGCCGGGACACGCCGTCGTGCTTGGGAAAAGGTGCGGGCGTTGGGCATCTCACAAGCATGCCCACGGGCGGCCGGGGAATTCCCCCAAAGCGGCACCCAAAGGTAGGCTTGAGCGCGGAACGGACCGCACCCAGCGGCCTCGTAATAAATAGGAGTAAACAGTGGCGCCTCAGTCCAAGCTTGACCAGGTCATTTCACTCGCGAAACGTCGCGGCTTTGTTTTTCAGGCCGGTGAGATTTACGGCGGCACGCGGTCGGCCTGGGATTACGGGCCCCTCGGCGTTGAGCTGAAGGAAAACATCAAGCGCGAATGGTGGCAGGCATTTGTGCGCGGCCGCGAGGACATGGTGGGACTGGATTCCTCCATCATCTTGCCCAAGGCCGTGTGGGAAGCCTCGGGCCACGTCGCCACGTTCACCGACCCGCTGGTTGAGTGCACCCAGTGCCACAAGCGCCACCGCGAAGACCACCTCCTTGAGGCCTACGAGGCGAAGAAAAACCGCCAGCCGGAAAACGGCATGGAAGACATCGTGTGCCCCGACTGCGGCACCAAGGGCCAATGGACCGAGCCACAGATGTTCTCCGGCCTGATCAAGACCTTCCTGGGCCCGGTCGACAACGAAACCGGCCTGCAGTACCTGCGTCCGGAAACCGCCCAGGGCATCTTCGTGAACTTCAACAACGTGCTGACCACCAGCCGCAAGAAGCCCCCGTTCGGCATCGGCCAGATCGGCAAGGCGTTCCGCAACGAGATCACGCCCGGAAACTTCATCTTCCGCACGCGCGAGTTCGAACAGATGGAAATTGAGTTCTTTGTGCCCGGCGAAGACGCCGACAAGTGGTTCAAGGAATGGGTCGAGCTGTGCTGGGACTGGTTCATGGATCTGGGCATCGACCCGGAGAACATGCGCCGCTTTGACGTCCCCGATGACGAGCGCGCGCATTACTCCGCCGGCACCATCGACTTCGAGTACAAGTTCGGCTTCAAGGGCTCCGAGTGGGGCGAGCTCATGGGCGTCGCCAACCGCACCGACTACGACTTGAACTCGCACACCAAGGGATCCGGCACCGACCTGAGCTACTTCAATCAGGCCACGGGCGAGCGCTTCACCCCCTACGTGATCGAGCCGTCCTTCGGCCTGACCCGCTCCATGATGGCATTCCTGGTGGATGCGTTCGTCGAGGACGAGGCACCCAACGCCAAGGGCGGCGTGGACAAGCGCACCGTCCTGAAGCTGGACCCGCGCCTGGCCCCCGTCAAGGCCGCTGTCCTGCCGCTTTCGAGGAATGAGGAGCTGTCCCCGAAGGCCAAGGAGCTTGCCAACACGCTGCGCAAGCACTGGAACATCGAGTTCGACGACGCCGGCGCCATCGGCCGCCGCTACCGCCGCCAGGATGAGATCGGCACCCCGTTCTGCATCACGGTCGACTTTGAAACCCTCGAGGACAACGCCGTGACCATCCGCGAACGCGACACCATGAGCCAGGAGCGCGTGCCCCTGGACCAGGTGCAGGCCTACCTGGCAACCCGCCTCCTGGGTGCGTAAGCATGGCTGAACTTGTCTACCGGCCGTGGCAGGACGGCGATGACCTGACTCTTCTGGAGATCTGGGGAGACGCCGATTCGGCCCCGGCCGGGCAGTTCCGCGCCGCACTGGCGCCGGAATCGGACAGCGGCCCGTGGCGGCGCACCATCGTCGCCGAGGACCAGGGCATCCCGGTCGCGGCCGGCGTCGTGTACTCCACGAAGTTGCACCCGGCGCGCCTGTGGGCGTACGTCGAGGTTGCCAAGGACCACCGGCGCGCAGGCGTTGGCGCCACCTTGCTGACTATGCTGCGCCGTGAAGCCGACGGTGCACTTGCTGCCGGTTTGGTAAGCACGACGGCGTTGCGCACCAAGGCTGCCCCCGGCACCTCGGGTGCTGCTTTCGCCGAGACGATGGGGTTGGCTGTGCTGCAGCGCAACCGTGTGGTTGAGGTGGGCCCCGGCGCGCTGAAGCTGCCCGAGTTTGGCGGCGGCACCGAGGCGGAAGCCGAAGCCCGAGTGCAGGATCTGGCCACCGGCTCGGTTGAACTGACCGGCGTGGTGGGCCGCTACTACGAGTCCGTGAACCAGTGGGATCCCACCGGTCCATTGAGCCCGGGCCTGGTCCAGCGCATGTTCCTGGACGATCTCACGGGCGCCCACGGTGCTCTGGTGCTGCGGGCCGAGCCCGCCAGCGCCTTCGGCACCGGTGTTGCACCCAGCAAGAAGGGCAAGATCCAGGCCTTTGCGCTCAGCTATTCGCAGGGCAGCATCGAGACCACGGAAGAGGTTGCCGCGGGCGCCTCCGAGGTGTTCCTCGGTGTTGAGCCGGTGCTGGAACGTGATGAGGCGGTGCAGGCCGTGTACGACCTGCTAGCCCTCATCACCCACCAGTACCCGGTCCTGCTGGAACTGGACGACTCCATGGAGGTCCTGTCCGCCGTCGTCAATCCCATGATTTCCGTGGGTGCGGCCAAGGTCCGCGGCGCCGAAACACTGGTCCTCGGGGAATAGATCCGCCGGCGGCAGACGCCGGGCCCACCGCTCGCAGAAAGATTTTTTAGGGCTCATTCTTCGCCGAAAAAATCCGCGCTCGCTTTCTGGACCCGGCGTTTGCCGCCTGCGCTAGCCGGCTCCGCCCGGAGCCCTCTGACGACCGACCCAATCGAAGGACCAACTCCAGCCCATGGGCCATTCACATTCGCACGCTGATGAATCCACACTGAGCCGTCCGGAGTTGCGCCGCCGCAAGGCGATGCGGCGGCGTGCCGTGGTGCTGCTGAGCTGGATATTGGCACCGTTGGCCGTGCTGACCATTGTCGCGATGGTGGTCATGTGGCCCGGGGCAGGCACAACAACCGAGCCGTCCGGCAACCCCTACGCCGCGGCGCCGGGGGCGAGCATCGACACCGGCAAGGTGGTGCGCACGGCCACCGAAGACTGCTCGCTCAATGCGGGCGGCACCGCGGGGACAGAGTGCTTCATTGCCTTCACTGAGGTCAAGGGCCTGGCCGAGGTGCCGGTGCTCATCAGCCCCGACATTGTGCAGACGCGCGGGGTCAATGCCGGGGAAACCATCAGGTACCTGAACCTGTCGGGCCTGGCCGCCATCACGGGTGCGGACCACAACGGGCCCACCTATATCTTCATGGATTTTGTGCGCACCCTGCCCATGGGCTTTCTGGCGGTGCTGTACGCGCTGGTCGTCGTGGTGGTGGCCAGATGGCGTGGACTGCGCGCCATGGTGGGGCTGATTGGGGCGTTTGGGGTGCTGGCGTGGTTCATCCTGCCCGCACTCGCGCAGGGCCAGCCGCCGTTGCTGGTGGCGTTGGTGGGTTCCTCGGCCATCATGTTTGGTGTGCTGTATTTTGCCCACGGATTCTCGGCCCGGACGTCCACCGCGCTGCTGGGCACCCTGTTCGGCCTGCTCGTCACCGCGGGGCTGGCGGCCTGGGCGGTGGATGCCGCGGCCCTGACGGGAACGACCGGCGACTACGGCTACCAGCTCCTGAACCTGACCCAGGGCATGTCCCTGTCCGGCATGATCCTGTGCGGCCTCGTCATTTCGGGTCTCGGCGTGCTGAACGACGTGACCATCACCCAGTCTTCGGCCGTGTGGGAACTGTACGAGCTCGCCCCGCACACGAGCAGCCGCGAACTGTTCACCGCGGCCATGCGGATCGGCCGCGACCACATCGCCTCCACCGTGTACACCATCGCCTTTGCCTACGCGGGAAGTGCCCTGCCGGTACTGCTCATGGTCTCCCTGTTCGACCAGCCGCTGCTGTCGGCACTGACCGGCAGCGAACTGGCGGAGGAAATCGTGCGGATCCTGGTTGGTTCCATCGGCCTGGTCCTGGCCATTCCCGTCACCACGCTGGTGGCCGTCGCCGTCGTCAAGGCCACGGGCCGGCCTGCCGCACCATCCCTGAAGGATTCACTGCCTGGTGAAGCGGCGGGCGACAAGTTTTTGGGCCGGGTGTAGCCGAAGGATTCGTCCCAGCACCGTTTTTCGTGCGTGGAGGAACGACGGCGGGACCTGCCGTCCCAGCGCCATGTTCAGTTGCGCCTGCCGTGCGGCCCCGCCAGCAGCAAATCCTGCGCCACGGCATCGAAGCCCTCGACCAAGATGTCCCACGCGGGTCGCTTGAACTCGGCAGCGGCCACACTCAGTTCTTGCAACATATCCGGCTGACCTGGTCGGGGCTCGATGGGCTTGGTGGCCCCGAAGTGGTAGCCCAGGCTCCGAGAAACACCGAGCGAGGGCGCATTCCAAATGGTCGCGCTGGATTCTGCAGCCTCGGCGCCGAGGAAGTCGAAGGCAAACAACAGTGCCGTGGCCCGCATTTCCCTGCCGTACCCCTTGCCCTGCTGAGACTGGGTTAGCCAGGATCCGGAGTTGACTGTCTGGTTGGCGGAAAACCCGCTGGCGCCGACCGACTGAGTGCCAATCGGAACGCCGTCGAGCAGCACGGTGAAGTTTAGGGTCCAGTGGTCAGGACGGACGCCGGCGCGCAGCTCCCACTGGTGGCGGGCCATGCCCCGGGCCAGGTCCACGGGGTCCGCGTCGGTCCACGGCACCGAAAACGGCATGCGCGCCGGATCATGGATGCCAGCCAGCGCCGCAGCCACGATGCCGGGCAGGTCCTCATCCCGCACAACCCTCATGACCAGGCGCGGAGAGGTGATGGTGAGGTCAAACAAGGGCCAAACATCGTGCATAGTCAGCATCTGAATACCCTATCCGGGCGTCGGTCGCCGTCACTGCATCGTGAAGCGGCGGGCGACAAGTTTTTGGACCGGCTGTAGCCGAACAAGTCGCCCCAGCACCGCGTTCCGTGCGTGGAGGAACGACGGCGGGGCCTTCCGTCCCAGCGCCATGTTGAGCTGCGCCTGCCGTGCGGCAGTGCGGGCTGCGCGCAGGCGGTTGCGTTCAAAGGCGGCCAGGTGCGGGCCCGTGTTGCGCCCGTGCAACGCTGCCACAATGATGGGTGCCAAGTCGGCCGCATCCAGCCAGCCCAGGTTCATGCCCTGACCGCCGATGGGGCTGATTTCATGGGCGGCGTCGCCAATCAACACCGCCCTGCCGGACACCATGCGCCGCGCCATCCGGGTGCGAACAGCAAAGGCGCTGAGCATGCTGTTCGCGCCGGCATTCACGCGTACCCCGGTGCGATCCAGGATGAGTGCCGCCAAAGCTGCGGCATCCACGTCCCGCAGCAGTGAATCGGTGTGCACCACCCAACGGCGTAGTCCGTGGGGCAGCGGGAACGATTCCACGATTCCTGCGGGCTCCAAATACAGCACGGCCGTGGGCCCGTCGTGTCCGTCATCGACGAAGTCGCCCATCAAGTACGAATCAGGGTAGTCGCGCCCGCTCGTGGGGATGCTCAGCAGACGGCGCACAGCGGAGTGTGCACCGTCGGCACCCACCACCAGCCGGGCCTGGCAATGCGTGCGCCGCTCCTGTGCATCTGGTTCCCCGCCGGTCTGGTCCCCGGCCTCGGGTTCCCCGCCGGTCTGTTCCTGGGCGCCGGGTTCCCCTGCCCCACCTTGCCCGCCGCCAAGCGAGCCGGACAGTGTGATGAAGGTGCCGCCGTCATGCATGGCATCGACGCAAAAACCGCGCACCACGGCGGTTGGGTCAAGCTCCATGACCCGCGCCGCCAGGATCGCCTCGGTGCGGGCCTGTTTGAGCGTGAGCACGAAGGGCCGGGCGCCGGAGAACGCCAGCCGGGCCACCTCCGCCCCGCCGCTGCGGGCCACCCCGGAGGTGATGTGCACGCCCTCGGCCAGCAGGGGAGCCTCCACCTGCGCAAGTGCCAGGGCCGCAAGTGCCGGCGGGTGGATGCCAATGGCGCGCGAATCCGGGCGGGGGGCTGTGCGCTGTTCCAGGATGCGCACAGCAAGGCCCTCCTGCAGCAGCAGTGCGCCAAGGTGCAGGCCCACGGGCCCGGCGCCCACAATAATGACGTCAAACATGCCCGGGACCCGGCGTGAAAAGGGCCAGAGTGCGCGCTGGCCGGGCGGATTCCACACGCCAACCCGGCGGCAGCACGGACCGCAATTCACCGGGCGTGTAGCTGCGGCGGATGGACGTCAGCCCGTCCCTCCGGATGAACGACCCCGGGAAAAACGGCAGCGTCCCCACCCAGAACAAGCCGTAGGCCAGGGGGCTGCGGGCAATGTCGCTGTGCACCACCAGCCCCCGCGCCAAGTGAGCGGAATCCGCCAGCAGGCCGGCCAGCTCCTCCGGGGTCAGATGGTGGAGCATGTGGTTGGAAATGACGACGTCGAACGTCTCGCCTTCCGCTGTCAGGGCGCTGCTGTGGGCCTGTCGAAACTCCACCCCGGCACCCGCGTGGTGGGTCCGGGCAAAGACGATGGCGCGGTGGTCGGGGTCGATCGCGGTGATATGGAGGGGCAGCCCGTCGCGCGCCGCCCACCGGGCCAAGGCTGCGGGAATGTCCCCTCCGCCGCACCCGATGTCCAGCAAGGTGGTTGTCGAGGTGGGCGACAGCAGCGGCCTGATGCTGTGTTTGTACACGCCGTGCCAGCGCGAGACCACGCGGTTGACCAGCGGGAACTGGGCGTAGGTGCGCTCCAGCATGGCGGGGTCGGCGTCCGGTTTGTCCATTTCCTCCATGGCGTGCACATCCCGATCTGCCAAGAAGGGCTGCGGCAATGCCGCCCGAAGGGCCCTCCGCACCGTCACCGGGAAGGCCCGCCAGGAGGCCCCCAAGAATGGCCGCGGGAACAACCCCATAAGGGTTCGCCGGGATGTGTTCCGGTTTCCGTCGGAGGAGTGCTCAGGCACGGGATGCCTTCGTGAACAGCCCTGATTCCACTGTCAGTCCGGGCCCAAAGGCCATGGCGCAGATGCTCTCCCGCTCCGCCTCCATGGGCGCATCGAGGATGTGCTTGAGGACAAACAACACCGTTGCGCTGCTCATGTTGCCAAAGTTGCGCAGCGTTTCCCGGGACGGGGTGAGCTGTTCATCGCTGAGCTGCAGCTTGGCCTGCACCTTGTCCAGAATGCTGCGCCCGCCGGGGTGGATGCCCCAATGTTTGATGTGGTTGTAGGGGCGCCCGTGCAGGGAGGGAGCCTGCGCCAGCAGTGGTTCCAAGGCGCCCGTGATGTGCTCGTCAATGATTTTTGGGACGTAGCTGTCCAGGACCATTTCAAAGCCGTGGTCGCCAATGTTCCAGGCCATGGAATCCTCGCCCACGGGTGTCAGTACGGTCTCAAAATGGTCCAGCTCAATGACAGCGCCGGAACCCTGCCCGGAGCCCGTCCCGGCACCAGCGCCGGAGCCCGTCCTGGAACCAGCGCCGGAGCCCGTCCCGGCACCCGGCAGCTCCCGGGCAGAGATCACCGCGGCTGCGGCACCGTCGGCAAAAAGGGAGGAACCCATGATGGTGTCGGGATTGTTCGAGGTGCGTACATGCAGCGAACACAGCTCCACCGAAACCACCAGCACCACGGCGTCCGGGTCCGCCTCGCAAAAGGCCTTCGCCGCTCGCAGGGCAGGGAAGGCCGCGTAGCAGCCCATGAAACCCAGATGGTAGCGCTGCACCGATGGATCCAGTCCCAGGGCACGGACAATCTTGTAGTCGGGCCCGGGGTTGAAAAAGCCTGTGCAGGAGACGGTGATGACGTGGGAAACATCGGCCGGGGACACGCCGTCGCACGCGGCCAGGGCCCGGGAAGCCGCCTCCACAAACAAGGCGGACGCCTCAGTCGTAAACAGTTCATTGCGTTCGCGGGTGGTGGGGTTCAGCAACAATCCGGAGACGCCGTCGTAAAATACGGGATCGGGGCCGCGAAAGTCGGCACTCATCTCGGCCACGGCCGTGTGCCTGGTGTCGATGGCGGCGGAATCAAAACAGGTGCGCACGAGGCGCTGCCCCAGACGGGTGAGGCCGGGCTGGGCGGCAAACACATCCCGGGCCTGCTCCTGAACCAGGATGGTGGGTGGAAGTGCGGTTTCCAGGGACCTCAATGTGACCGTCATGATCCATTCTTAGGCGCAGCGGGCACGGAACACAATGGGCACACAATAGGCGCGCCGGGTGATTCGTGCTTCCACGGTGCCGTGGCCTAGGATGGCTAGAGGGCCAATTACCTTGAATTTGCGGGACTGGTGCTTGATTATTACGCCCGGGATGGGCCTTAGAAAGCTGGAGGTGAGCCGCACAAATGGATGACGGACATAGTCGATCTACCTCACCGCGCGAGCCTCGCCTGCGCCATCGGATGACACGCTGACTTTCATTCCCACGACGTGCCGCAAGGCACGGAGCCACCCGGCCTTTTCATAGCGGCCTGGCCTTGGCGGGGGAATTCAGATTCCCAGCTAGTGTTCCCTGGTTGCTTTGGGGGATTGTGCGGTTGCGGTTGCACAGCACCTTTTCACACACCCATTTTCTGCTCACCACTGCGGCCAACACTGCCGCGGCTTAAAGTGTGCCGCACCGGAGGGACCCGGACCATGATCAAGTACCCCGTCCAGACTTTTGACGACAGCGCCGAGCTGCTCAGCCGCGCCCTTGGCCAACACGATTTGGCGGGTATTTCACAGGCGCTGTTGCCGTTGAACACCTCCGAGATTCTTGAACAGTTGGAACGGCTGAGCACCATTGAACGGGCGGTGGCTTACCGGACCCTGCCCAAGGACCAGGCGTTGGAGGTCTTTGAGCGCCTGGATGCGGCGCTGCAGGCCGATTTGGTCGCCGGCCTGAAGGAAGCCGACGTAGCCGAGGTTTTTGCGCAGCTGAGCCCGGATGACCGGGTGGCGCTGCTGGATGAGCTGCCGGCCTCCGTGGCGCACCGCCTGATCTCCGGACTGGATGAGAAGGAACGGGCTCTCACCAGCACCGTCCTGGGATACCCGCAGCGTTCGGTGGGCCGCTTCATGAGCCCGGAATTTGTTACCACCCATCCGATGCTTACGGTGCAGGAAACGTTTGCCCGGGTCCGCGCCCACCTCGATGATGCCGAAAGTGTTTACACGATTCCCGTGACCGACGGCGGCCGGCACCTGGTGGGGGTCGTCTCCCTTCGCGATGTGCTCCGGGCAGATGATGCGCTGCTGGTCGCCGACATCATGAAGTCACCCCTGAGCTTTCCGGCCACCGAGGATGCCGAGGAAGCCGCCCGGTACTGTGCCGACGCGAAGGTCCTGGTGCTGCCGATCGTCGACGCCGAGGACCGCCTCGTCGGGATCCTGACCGTGGATGACGCCCTGCAGATCCTGGAGGATGCCGAGACCGAGGACGCCGCACGCTCCGGCGGCACCGAGCCGCTGCGACGGCCCTACCTGGCCACGCCCGTCAGTGCCATTGTGCGGGCCAGGGTGGTGTGGTTGCTCGTCCTGGCGCTCGGGGCGACGTTGACGGTCCAGGTCATTGGCGCGTTCGAGGCGACGCTGGAACAGCAGGTGGTGCTCTCGCTGTTCATCCCGCTGCTGATCGGCACGGGAGGAAACACCGGCAACCAGGCGGCCACCACCATCACCCGGGCACTGGCTCTGGGCGATGTGCGGCCCCGGGACGTGTTCAAGGTCTTTGCCCGGGAGGTCAGGGTGGGTGCGTTCCTTGGACTGCTCCTGGGATCGCTCGGATTCGCCATCGCCTCCATCGCGTTCACGGTGCCCATTGGCTTGGTGATCGGGCTGACCCTGCTGGGCGTGTGCACCATGGCCGCCAGCATCGGCGGCCTGATGCCGCTGCTGGGCAAGGCCGTCAGGGCCGATCCGGCCGTGTTCTCCAACCCGTTCATCTCGACGTTCGTGGACGCGACCGGGCTGATCATCTACTTCCTGATCGCCACCAGCATCCTCGGCCTCTAACCCCACCCAAAACGCTCCTTCACATCACGGGGTGTTTTTGCCAACGCTCCTGCACTCAATGGATCAGAGTGAGCGAGCGTTGGCGAAAACAGCCCCGGATGTGAAGGAGCGTTTGTCTTGGGGGGATGGGTCAGCAGCTGGAGTCTAAGCGGCGAGCTTGCCTGAGAAGGTGTACAGGATGGCGGCCGAGACATCCGCGGAGGGTGTTTCAGGACTGAACAGCAGCCATTCCAGCCCGCCCATCAGGGTTGCCCCAAAGATGCCGCCGGCCATCAGCAGCCGGGTGCCTTCGCCCGTGCCTGCAGGCACCAGGGGCTCCAGCGCGGCGGAAAACTCGCCCACAGCCTCCCGGCGCAGCACCGACACGGCGTTCTGCCACACCCTGTCGGTGCGGAAAATCTCCGCCGCCATCAACTTCGCGAGCGCCCTGTTCTCCGCAATCAGCGACAGCATGTTCGTGACCATCGCCTCCACCGCGGCAAAGCCAACCGCCGATTCCCGGGCCGTCCGCAACGTCTCCGCCAACGACGCCACACCGGTTGTCAGCAGCTCCTCGAACAACTTGTCCTTGGAGGAAAAGTTGTAATATACGCTGCCCTTGGCCACCCCGGCCCGCTCCGCCACCTCCTCCATGGTGGTCCCGGAAATCCCGTGCAGCGCACCGAGCTCCAGCGCGGCCGCGAGGATGGCTTGTTTGGTGGGTGAGATGCGAGGCACTTAGATTCCTTAGGGTCAGGCGGACAGGGTTTCAGGGGGCAGGGCTTCAAGGCGAAAGGACATGGTCGACGGCGGCCGGCCCGCCTTGCGCTGCTGGCCGCGTGTGCCGGTGGCTATATCTCCAGTTCGCCGGCTACATCTCCAGTTCAGGGTGCAGGCGCTTGATGGAGAAAACCCTTTGGCGTCCAGCGCTGAAGGCGCTGATGGCCACCGACGCAACTGTGAGCAGTGCAAGGAATACCACCGAAACCCACAACCGGGAGTCTATTCCACCAGTCATCAACTGCCTAAGCCCGTTCACCACATAGGTGGCAGGCATGAAGGGGTGCAGTGCTTGGAAGAAGCCCGGAGTGGTTTCCACAGGGTACGTTCCACCGGAGGAGCTCAGCTGCAGCATGAGCAGCACCAGCGAGACCACTCGGCCGGCCGCCGTGCCCAACACGATGATGAACATCTGCTGCAGGGCCAGGAAGGCAACGGTTGTCAGGTAGATGAAGCCGGCCATGGCCACGGGGTGGACGGGGGACAGGTCCAGCCCCCACAGCAGCACGCCCACCATGATGAGCACCTGGCCCAGGCCGATGGCCAGGGCCGGCAGCAGGCCGGTCATGACGGTGCGGATGCCGCTGGCACCGGCCGCCAGGGCGCGGGTGGGCAGGGCCCGCAGCAGTAGCCAGGAGATCAGCGCACCCACAAAGGTGGCCAGGGCAATGAAGAACGGGGCAAAGCCCTCACCAAAGCTCTTGGACTCATTGGCCCACTGCTGGTTGAGCGCAACAGGCTCAGCCAGCACAGCCGACTTTTGGGCCTGCAGGGTGGTGGAGTCGTTGGGAACGCTCTGGCCGCCGTCGGACAGCTTGTCGGTCAGCTCATGGCTGCCGGTAGAGAGCTTGTCCGCGCCTTCGGCCAGTGTTGTGCCGCCCGTGAGCAGTTTGCCTGTGCCGTCGGCCAGTTCCGACGTGCCGTTGTGTAGGGTGCCGGCGCCGGTGGCAAGAGCCTCCGCACCGGTTTTGGCTGTGCCGGCGCCTGTTGCCAGTTCAGTGGCGCCGTTGGAGAGCGCCCCCGCTCCGGTGGCAAGCTCCGTCGCACCGCCGGAAGCGCTCTTGGCTCCTGCGGCCAAGGTGGTGGCACCCGTGTTCAGCGTGTCGGCACCCTCGGACAGCTTGCCGGCTCCGGCAGCCGCCTGTGCCACACCACCGGACAACGAGCTGACACCCGTGGAGACCTCGTTGGCGCCGGCGGCAAGCTGGGCTGCACCTCCGGCCAGGGGGGTGGTTCCCTCCTGTGACAGCTGCTGGGCACCTGCCGCCAGTTGTCCGGCACCTTGCGCCAGCGGCGTCACGGCCTGCTCCTGCAAGGCTTTCAGGTTTTCAAGCAGGGCACTGGCCGGGGTTCCTGCCGGCAGGGCTTGCGCACCGGCGATCAAGGCAGCCAGCTGTTCCTGGGTTTGGGTTGCACCGGTGGCCAGCCCGTCGGCGCTGGCGGCCAGGGAAGAGGTGGAATCTGCTATCTGGGTTGCGCTCGCCGACAGGGTGCCTGCGCCGGTGGACAGTGTTGTTGCGCCGGCCTCCAGCTGCTGGGCACCGGGCACGGCGTTGTTTAGTTGTGTGGCCAGTTCGGAGCTGCCGGCGGCCAGTGTGCCGCTGCCTTCGGCCAGGGCGGCTGCGCCGGTGTCCAGTTGCGACACGCCCGTTGCCAGTGCGTCGGCGCCGGTGGACAGTGCGGAGGCGCCGCTGTTGAGGCTGTCCGCCCCGGCCGCCAGCGTGCCGACGCCTGTTGACAGGCTGGTGGCACCCTCGGAAAGCTGCCACGCACCATCCTTGAGCGTGAGTGAACCGGAGGCCAGGTCGTTCATGCCGACCACCAGTTCCCCGGCGCCTTCCTTGGCTGCGTCGATGCCCTCGGTGACCTGCGCGGAACCGTCCGCTGCGGCGCGGAGTCCTTCTCCGGCGTCGTGCAGGCCAAGCAGCAGTGTCGAGGAGGTCTGCTCACCGAGCTGCGTGGCGACGGCGTCGCGGACCTGGGCCATGGCCTGCTTGCCCAGGACGCTGGAGAGGAAGTTGTTGGAGTCGTTGAACTCCACATCCAGCTTGGTCTGCGCGGGGGCGTCGGTGCCCACGGACACGGCGTTCGCCGAGAAGTCGGAGGGGATGGTCATGGCGAAGTAGTACTCGCCGTCGGCCACACCCTGCGCGGCGGTTGCGGAATCGGTTTTCACCCATTTCAGGTCCATGCCGTCCAGCAGTTCCTTGCTCAGGTCATCGCCGGCGTGTACGGCCTCACCGTCCCGCTGCGCGCCCGCATCCTGGTTGACGAGGGCCACGGGTAGGTCACTCATGTGCTTGTCCGGCGCCTGGAACGCCCACAGGTACAGGGCCCCGTAGATGAGCGGGATGAACAGCATCACGGCGACCGCGATCTTGGGCAGCGTGCCGCGTTTGAAGCGGCTCAGCTCGGTTCCGGAGGATAAAAAGGCAAACATTTTAGAGGCTCTCCATGATCAGTTCGTGGCGGGGTTCGGCCGGTTCAGCAACTTCTTCGTCAGTTTCTTCTGCTGCAACGGGTTCTTCGGCGGTGTCTTCTTCAGCAGCGTCTTCATCTGCAACCGGGCCGGCGGCGTCTTCGGCGGTACTGAGGTCGATGATGTGCGGGGCCATGTCCAGCTCCGCCCACAGCTGCTCATCGAGGGAGGATGCGGAAACCACGACGGCGGTGCGCCCGCCACTGATGTGGGCCAGACGTCCCCACACCACGGCGCGCGACTCGGTGCTGCGCAGTTGTTCAATGTCGTCCACGAACAACAGCCGCGGCTTGTTCAGCAGGGCCACGGTGATACGCAGCAGGAACTTCTGGGTCTCGGACAGGTCCCAGATGACGGTCGTGGCAGGGGGGATGGGTTCCTCGCCAAAGACGTTGGCGCAGAGCCGGGCGACCTCGGCATCGTTGGGTGTGCGCACTATGGCCCACCAGGGCGAAATCCAGGCGAGGCGTTCGCGCAGGGTGGCGGCCACGGTGACCGATTCCTCCAGTTCGTCGATGCCGGTAAATCCGGCAATGGCGCTGAGCTTTTGCACGGTACGGAGGCTGCGGGGAAGTTTGTGTCCGCCCACGGTGAGGGATCCGGCGTCGTGCTTCATCCGTCCGGCCAGGGTGAGCAGGAGTGAGGTGCGCCCGCTGCCGGGGTCCCCGCGCAGGACGGAGAGGGGATGCTCGATGTGGAAGGTCAGGGGGCCGTAGACGGGACCGCGGCCTGCTGACAGTGCGAGGTTGGTGGCATGGATCTGCGTGGCCTGAATCTGCACAGTGGTTCCTTTGTAAGGGGGAGGGCTGGGCCGCTCCCAATTCTTTGTACTGACCAGTCAGTTTAGCAAGAATTTGGCCTGACAGGGAACGCTTTTTTGGGGGAGATTTCGTGATGTTGTTCACTGGGGGCTGCCCGTTCCTGGCGTGACGGTGGTGGCGGGCGAACCCGGTTGCACAAAATGAGCCCGGATTTGAGAGAATTGGACGGTGACTGTTACCGATATCCCCGCCAGCGACACCAAACTGGACCTCCCGCCCCTGAAACTTGGCAACATCACCGTGGAAACCCCGGTGGTGCTGGCCCCCATGGCGGGCATTACCAACACGGCGTTCCGCAGGCTGTGTCGCGAACATGGCGGCGGCGTGTTCGTCTCCGAGATGGTGACCTCGCGCGCCCTGGTGGAACGCACGCCGGAGTCCATGCGGCTGATCAGTCACGATCCGGACGAGCAGATCCGCTCCGTCCAGCTGTACGGCGTTGACCCGGAAACTGTGGGCAAGGCCGTGCGCCTGCTGGTCGAGGAGGACCACGCAGACCATATCGACCTGAACTTTGGCTGCCCAGTGGCCAAGGTGACCCGGCGCGGCGGCGGCGCGGCCCTGCCGTGGAAACTTGACCTGTTCACCGACATCGTCCAGACGGCGGTGCGCGAGGCCTCCAAGGGCGGGCTGCCACTGACCATCAAGATGCGCAAGGGCATCGACGAGGACCACCTCACCTACCTTGAAGCCGGCCGTATTGCGCGCGACGCCGGAGTGGCTGCGGTGGCGCTGCACGGGCGCACCGCCAACCAGTTCTACTCGGGCCAGGCCGACTGGGACGCCATCGCCCGCCTGCGCGAGGCCCTGCCGGATGTGCCCGTCCTGGGCAACGGCGACATCTGGAGCGCCGAGGACGCCATCGCCATGGTGCGCAAGACAGGTGTTGACGGTGTGGTCGTGGGCCGCGGCTGCCAGGGCCGGCCATGGCTGTTCGGTGACCTCATGGCCGCGTTCGAGGGCAGCGACACGCGCCTGAAGCCCGGCATGGCCGAGGTCGCCGCCGCCGTGTACCGCCACGCGGAGCTGCTGGTGGACACCTTCGACGACGAAAACAAGGCGCTGCGCGACATTCGCAAACACATGGCCTGGTACTTCAAGGGTTACGTGGTGGGCGGGGAACTGCGCGCCGCATTGGCCTCGGTGCCCACCCTCGAGGTGCTGCGCGGGCTGCTGGACCAGCTTGACATGTCGGGGGAGTACCCCGGCGCCGACGCCGAGGGCCCCCGTGGCCGCGCCGGCACGCCCAAGCGCACGGCCCTTCCCGCCGGCTGGCTGGACAACCGCACTGTCAACAACACCCAGGAAGCAGAGCTGGCCGGGGCGGAAATCGACGCCTCGGGCGGGTAATCCCCGGCTCCTCCCCGGGCTCGGAAAGCGGGATCGGGATCATTTTCCGTTTGCCGGGACCCTGCGCCGTTGCGGGCAGGGTCGGCCCGTCCTCGCAGCCGGGCGGCCAGCCTGTGGAGAACGTCCCCGGCCAGCCCCGCGTTGGCCCTAAACTTAGGGACATGTCCTCAGATTTAGAGCCAGTGTACGTCCCCCACGATGAGCAGCGGTGGGTGCAGGAAGCAGCAAAGACCAGTTTCCGCACCGTTTTTGAACGTGACAGGGCCCGGGTGTTGCATTCCTCGGCGCTGCGCCGGCTTGGGGCCAAGACCCAGGTGGTGGCCCCCGACACCGACGACTTCGTCCGGACCCGCCTGACCCACAGCCTTGAAGTGGCGCAGATTGGCCGCGAACTGGGCCGGGTGCTGGGCTGCGACCCCGACGTGGTGGACACCGCCTGCCTGGCCCACGACCTTGGCCACCCACCCTTCGGCCACAACGGCGAATCGGTCCTGAACGGCCTCTCCCACACCATCGGCGGCTTCGAGGGCAACGCCCAGACCCTGCGCCTGCTCACCCGGCTGGAATCCAAGGTGTTGACGGCCGACGGCGGATCGGCCGGCCTGAACCTGAGCCGCGCCTCCCTCGACGCCTCCTCAAAATATCCATGGCTTGCTGCGGATGCGCCGCTGATCGACGGCTCGCGCACCAGCAAGTTCGGCGCCTACACCGACGACCTGCCGGTCTTTGCCTGGCTGCGCGAAGGCGCCCCGGAAGGCAAGACATGCATCGAGGCGCAGGTCATGGACCTCTCCGATGACATCTCGTACTCCGTGCATGACGTGGAGGATGCCATCGTCGCCGGGCACGTGCAGCTGAAGTGGCTGGCGAACCAGGACCAGCGCAACCGTGTCCTCGGCTACACGCAGCAGTGGTACCTGCCGTCGGTGGGGACCGCCGAAATTGACGCGGCACTGCTGCGGCTCGAGGCCACCCCCGTGTGGGTCCGCCACGCCGACGGCAGCCGCCGCTCCATGGCGGCCCTGAAGGACATGACCAGCCAGCTCATCGGCCGGTTCTGCCAAAGCGCCGTCACCGCCACCCAGGCCATCTATGGGACCGGCCGGCTGACGCGTTACGCGGCGGACGTCGTCGTGCCTCACGAGACCATGCTGGAAATCGCCGTCATGAAGGGCCTGGCCACCACCTTTGTCATGACCACCGACCACCGCCAACCCATCTACCAGCGCCAGCAGGACATCCTGGGCGAGCTGGTCGCCGCGCTCAATGCCACCGGCGACGCGCACCTGGAGACCATGTTCGCCGAGGATTGGCGTGACGCGGACGACGACGATGCCCGGCTTCGGGTGGTCATCGACCAGATTGCCTCACTCACCGATGTGTCGGCGCTTGCGCTGCACGAGCGGCTCGTAGGCACCGAACGCACGCTGTTGTAGCCCTGTGCACAACCGGCGTCACTCGCCGGCAATCTCACGTAAACTGGCGGGGTGGCTGGCCTGATAAAACGTGAAGATATTGATGAGGTGCGTACCCGCACCGACCTCAAGGAAATTGTTGATGCCTACGTCACCTTGAAATCGGCGGGAATTGGTTCATTCAAGGGGTTGTGCCCCTTTCATGATGAACGCAGTCCGTCATTTCATGTGCGGCCGCAGATGGGGTATTTTCATTGTTTCGGTTGCCAGGAAAGCGGCGACGTCATTTCCTTTATCCAGAAAATGGATCATATTTCCTTTTCCGAGGCCGTGGAAAAACTGGCCGGGCGCATTGGCTATGAATTGCGCTACGAGGATGGTGGCACAGGGCCGCGCCGTGAGGACATCGGCCGCCGGCAGCGCCTGCTGGATGCGCACAAGATCGCGGGGGAGTTCTTTCGTGAACAGCTGCTCACTCCCGCCGCAGCAACAGGGCGCCAGTTCCTGAACGAGCGAGGCTTTGACCGTGATGCGGCCGAACACTTCGGCGTGGGCTTTGCCCCGCAAGGCTGGGATGCGCTGCTCAAACACCTCACCAGTAAAGGTTTTACGCACGATGAATTGAAATTGACGGGCATGTTTTCCGAAGGCAACCGGGGCATTTATGACCGCTTCCGCGGCCGGCTCATGTGGCCCATTCGCGACATTGCCGGGGACACCGTGGGCTTTGGTGCACGAAAGCTTTTTGAGGACGACCAAGGTCCCAAATATCTCAATACCCCCGAAACCACGCTGTATAAGAAATCCCAGGTGTTGTACGGGATCGACCTGGCCAAGAAGAGCATTGCCTCAAAGCGCCAGCTGGTGGTGGTTGAGGGTTACACCGATGTGATGGCCTGCCACCTTGCCGGTGTCGACACCGCCGTGGCCACCTGTGGCACGGCGTTCGGCGCCGACCATATTAAGGTGGCCCGGCGCCTGCTCTCCGACGATGGCAGCGGTGGCGAAGTGGTGTTCACCTTCGATGGTGACGCCGCCGGGCAAAAGGCTGCGCTGAAGGCCTTCGATGAGGACCAGCGATTTGTGGCGCAGACGTTTGTGGCCGTCGAGCCCTCCGGCGCGGACCCCTGTGAGCTGCGCCAAAACAAGGGCGACGAGGCGGTGCATGCGTTGATTCGTTCCCGCCGGCCGCTGTTTGAGTTTGCCATCCGCACCACGTTGGCAAAATTTGACCTGAGTACCGTCGAGGGGCGCGTGAGCGGTTTGCGGGCCTCCGCCCCGGTGGTGGCATCCATTCGCGACGGCTCCACCCGTATGGGATACAGCCAGGAACTGGCCGGCTGGCTGGGGTTGGCCGACCCCAACGAGGTGCTGCGCGCGGTGAAGAACGCCGAGCGCCGTTCACACACCCAGCCGGAGACCAGGGGGGCGGGCCACGGGCAGGCGCGTGCCGCCGTCGTGCATGGGCAGGCGCAAGGGCAAGCGCACGGACAAGCGCAAGGGCAAGCGCACGGGCAGGCGACGGGTCAGGCACATGGCCAGGAGGGCGCAACGGCACCTGCGGCCGAGCCTGCCCCTGCCGTCATTGCGCGCCCGGATCCGCGCGATCCGCAGGGCCGCATGGAGCGGGAGGCCCTCGAAGTGGTGCTGCAGCAGCCAGGTCTGCTGTCGGCCGGAAATTGGCAGCATTTTGCCGCCACGGAGTTCGTGGTTCCCGCTTACAGGGCCATTCAGGAGGGCATCGGGCACGCCGGTGAGTCGGTGGCGGCCACCTCGCAATGGTTGGAGGCCGTGCGGGCGAATGTGCCGCCCGAACTGGAATCCCTGGTGGCGGAATTGGCGCTCAGCCCCCTGCCGGCAACGGGCGAGGAGACCCTCGCCAGATACTGCCGGGACATTTTGCGCAGGCTGTTCGAGCTGCAAATCACGCGGTTGAAGGAAGAGCGGCTGGGCGCCTTGCAACGCATGGATCCTGCCGTGGACCCTGAGGGCTACCGGCTGCTCCAACGCGAGCTGATGGAACTGGAAATGGCCCGCCGGCAGCTGCGCGGAGACAACTAGCAAGGGTGCGCCGCCCCGATTTCACAACTGGGCAACCCTTTGTTATTGTTGTTCCTGCACGATCCCCTATAGCTCAATTGGCAGAGCGTTCGACTGTTAATCGAAAGGTTCCTGGTTCAAGTCCAGGTGGGGGAGCCAAGGCGATATTGTCTGACGGTTTTGTTGTGAAACCGTCAGACAATTATTGCTTTTCGTGCGCAGGAATGTTCGGTTTTGATTTCAACCGCAAATTACTGCTAAGATTTACTTGCCTCATTCCCCTATAGCTCAATTGGCAGAGCGTTCGACTGTTAATCGAAAGGTTCCTGGTTCAAGTCCAGGTGGGGGAGCCAAAGAGACATTGTCTCTGACCAAAAGGACCCCCGCACTTCAGCTGAAGTGCGGGGGTCCTTTTGTTGTTTGGTGCTAGATTTGCGGCACCATCCGGGGCCGCACGATGAGCCACAGCGCGGCAATGGCCAGCAGGATGCAGCCGCCCATGATGATGGCCATGGGTGTTGCTGTTGTCACACCAATGAAGCCCACAACCGGGGTGATGATGCCGGCGAAGCCGAAGGTGGTGGCTCCGAGCAGCGAGGCTGCGGTGCCGGCCTGGCTGCCATTGCGGGCCAGCCCCATGACCTGGACGGAGGGGAACATGAACCCTGTGGCGCAAATGAAGAACCACAGCGGCACCATGACACCCCACAGTCCAAGGCCCAGCTGGTCACAGACCACCATGGCGATGGCGGCAGCCACCTGCGCCACCGTGGCCCAGGCGATGACCCACTGCGGACCGGTGTGGCGCATGATGCGGGAGGCAATCTGAACACCAGCCACCACACCCAGGGAGTTCACCGCAAAGAGGTAGCCATACTGTTGGGGTGTGAAGCCAAAGGTGTCCTGAAAGAGGAACGTGGAGGCCGACAGATAGGTGAACAAGGCGGCAAAGTTGAAGCCGCCCACGACCAAGGTGCCCACAAAGATCCTGTCACTGAACACGACCTTATAGCGGTCGGCGACGCTCACGCCGTCGGACTGCCGCTTTTCAGGAGGCAGGGTCTCGACGATGAACACGAAGGCGGCCACCACCACCAACGCGCCATACCCGGCCAGGAACCAGAAGATGCCAGGCCAATGCATGATGCCCAGCAGTTGCGAGCCGATCACGGGGGCGAGAATGGGGGCCATGCCGTTGACGAGGGCCATGCGGGAGAGCATCCGCACCAGCTGGTAGCCGCCAAAGAGGTCGCGCACCATGGCCATCGCCACGACACCGCCGCCGGCCGCGCCGATGCCCTGCAGTACGCGGAAGACGCCCAGCATGGTGATGTCGGTGGACAGTGCCGCACCAATCGAGGCGCCCACATGCAAGGCGGTCGCCAGGATCAGCGGCATCCGGCGGCCAAACTTGTCGCTGAAGGGCCCCACAATGAGTTGCCCGGCCGCAAAGCCGATGGTGGTGGCCGTCAGGGTCAGCTGGACCGCCGTGGCGCTGACGCCCAGCTCCTCGCCAATGATGGGAAAAGCCGGCAGGTAAAGATCGATCGTGAACGGTCCAAGGGCGGTCAGCAGCCCCAGCACCAGAACGTAGATGAGCTTTTGCCGGCGGGACAGCGCGTCCCCGGGGTGGGTCAAGTTGGTCAACTAAGGAATCCTTGCAAGAAATCATGTGCGTGCGAATGAAGAACAGGCGTCGAATGCTGTGCCCAGAGTTTATGGTATGCGGAAAATGCCCCAACCAAGCACGACGGCTTTACTTGTGTTCCGCTTCACAAGAACCAACAACTCCGGGACGAGCTTTACTATTCCGCAACAAAGTACCGGCTTGGCGGGACCCGCCGCCGCGCCGATGGATGGTAATTTTGACCATACGGCAATGTTCGTCAAACGGACGCTGCAAAGATTTCGGGTTCGTGCACTCCTTGGCTCGCAAGTGGCACGAACCCTCATTAAGAAGGCGGTCTCAGTGACGGATGCGCAAACGGACGTGCATGTCGCGTCGGAGGGAAACCGAACGGCTGACGGGTCAACGCTCGTGGAGGCACTTAAAACCACTGCCAGGCTTGTCCCGCGCCAGCTGAACGACGAAGTTGAATTGGCCAAGCTGGAACTCGGGGACAAGAAATCACGCCTCGGCGGGATTGCCGTGTTCGCGGGAACTGCCCTGGTGTTCCTGGTGCTGCTGGTCATCGCCCTGACGGTCGCCGGGATCGCCGGGCTGGCCACCGTCATGCCGCTGTGGCTGTCGGCGTTGCTCGTGAGCGCCGGCCTGCTGGTGGTCATTGGCATCTGTGCCCTGGTGGCCTACAAGAAATCCAAGGCCCTGCTGCCGATCATTCCGGAGCATGCGTGGCGAGGCATCCGCCACGACCTGGGCATTGCCCGTCATGGCCGCGACTTTGACCCGGGGACCCTTGACGCGCCGGTGCTGACCCGCGCTGAAAAGAAGGCACGCGACGCACAGGCCGCCGAAGACAAGGCCCGGGCCGCTGCGGAACGGGTTGCCAAGGAGGCCGAGCACGGACCCCAGGCCAGCACCTCCGAGCTGATTAAGCGTACGGAAGCACGCCGGGCGCACCTGCTCGATCTGCGCGAGGAGCTGGTGGAGGAGGCCGACGTCAAGAAGCAGGCAGGCTATTTCCTTGACACAGCCAAGAACAAGGCCATGGATAAGGTCAACCGGTTCACCGGCGGCACCGCCAGTCAGGCGACAGCGCTGGTGAAGGAGCGGTGGAAGCCACTTGCTGTCCTTGCCGGATCGGGCACCCTCTGTATCGTGTTGTTGCGAAAGTTGATAAAGAAATAGCTCCGCCCAGCAAGGACACACGGGAGCGCACGGACGCAGCCTTGATTGACACGGCCATTGCACGCACAACTATCAGGGGAGGTGACTGACATGCCCGAAAACTCACGGACCTACATGGATAGCTCCAATGCGATCTTCACCATCCCCAATGTCATCACCATCGTCCGGTTCCTCGGCACCCCCTTGTTCGTCTGGCTGGTGCTGGCCCGGCAGGAATACGGTTGGGGCGTTTTCGTCCTGGCCATGATGGGCTGCACCGACTGGATCGACGGATTTGTTGCCCGCAAGCTGAATCAAACGTCCCAGCTGGGCCGGGTCATGGACCCGCTGGCTGACCGGGTGGCCCTGGTCGCCGTCGTCATCACCATGGTCCTTGCCGGCTTCCTGCCCCTGTGGCTGCTGCTGCTTTTGGTGATTCTCGACGCCGTCCTGCTGGCGGTCACGCTGTACTACTTCCGGGGAGACGCGGACCTGAAGGTCACCTTGCTCGGGAAGACCCGGACTGCGGCGCTCATGATTGGCACGCCGATGCTGCTGCTGGCCAAGGCGCTCGATTCTGATTTCACTGCCATACTGGCCTGGGTGTTCCTCGGCGCCGGCATGGTCATGCATGTCATTGCGTTTACCCAATATCTGGTTTTAGTGCTTGCCAAGCACCGTGAGCTGCACCTGCCGGACGGTGGCAGGGCGGGCCACCCATGATGTGGGTTGCCGTGGTGTGTGCCGTGGCAGGAGCCTTTTTCCTTGCCTTCGGCGCACAACGCCAGGGCAGCGCCGTCAGTAACAACACCGGAGGACTAGCCCTGGGCGGCTCGGGGTTCGTGCGGCTGCTGTCCAACCCGCGCTGGGTTTTGGGACTGCTCCTACTCGGTGTGGGAACCGCACTGAATGTTGTGGCACTGACCCTTGGCACCTTGACGGTGGTGCAGCCCATCGGGGCCATCGCCCTGGTGATCACCACCATCGTCAACTCCCGCGACCAAGGGATCAGGCTCAACCGTGCAACAGTGGTTTCCATCACCGCATGTGTCGCAGGCAGCGCCCTGTTTGTGCTGATGGCGGTGAATGTTGTCCGTGAAAACACGCACGTCACCGTCACGCAAGAGCTGACGGTGGTACTGCTGCTGTCCATCGTGGTGATCTTCTTCGGCGGCGCCCTGGTCTTGTTTAAGCAGCGGCTCAAATCATTTTTCTACATCATCGGCTCGGGCATGCTGTTCGGTTTCGTGGCGGTCCTGACACGCATCATCTCCAAACAGATCTTTGACCCGAACGGTCTTTATCTGCTGAACGTCCAGTGGTACTCGGTCATCGCCATCGCCGCTGCTGGCGGACTGGGCAGCTGGTTCGTGCAAAGCGCTTACGCCAACGGGCCTCCGGACTTAGTCATTGCGGGCCTGACTGTGATCGACCCCATAGTGGGCATCGCCATTGGAATAGCCATTTTGGGTGAGTTGCGCGACGACGTTCCGCCAGTCGTTGCAATTGCCATGGCAGGTGCCGCGATCCTTGCTATCGTTGGGGTTATCGCGTTGTCCAGACACCACCCGGACGTGGTCAAACGGCGTCGAGCTGCAAAAAAGGAACAACGTAAGCAATGAGCCGGCCACAGCCAGGCACCCAGCCAACAGGAGTTTTATCTGTGACATCCACCCCGAGTGAAAGCGCCCAAAAACCGCTCACCATCTTGATCGCGGCCGACACCTACCCGCCGCACATCAACGGGGCCGCGCAGTTCTGCCTCCGCCTGGCGACGGGGATGACAGCCAGAGGACACAACGTTCATGTGATGGCCTGCCGTGAAGACGGCGGCCCCATGTTCACCGAGCAGCGCCCCGAAGCAACCGTCCACCGCCTGCGTTCCCGCCCGGTGCCCACGCACGAATACTTCAGGATCTGCCTGCCGTGGGAAATCAAGAGGGACATTGCCGCACTATTTGATGTGATCAAGCCGGATGTGGTGCACGTGCAAAGCCACTACATGATCGGTGAGCACGTGGTGTACGAGGCAGCACGCCGCGGCATCCGGATCATTGCAACCAACCACTTCATGCCGCAAAACCTGAACCCGTTCCTGCCGTTCCCGCAGTGGTTCAAGAACATTGTGGGCCGCGTGTCATGGCGTGACATGGGCAAGGTGATGAGTCGGGCCGATGTCGTCACCACGCCTACGCCGCTGGCGGCAAAGGCCATGCATGAGCACGCCTTCCTGCGCAAGGTGCTGCCGCTCTCCAACGGCATCGAATCCGGCAACTATGAGCTGGCCGAGGGTGAGAGCATTCCCCGCAACGAATTCCCCACCGTGGCGTTTGTTGGCCGTCTCGCTGAGGAAAAGCACATTGACGTCCTGATCGACGCGATCGCCAAGACCCCGGTGGAATTGAACCTGCAGTTGGTTGTTGTTGGCGGCGGCGAGGTCAAGAACGCGCTCAAGGTGCAAAGTGAAAAGTTGGGGCTGTCCTCAAGGGTCAGCTTCACCGGACTCATCAGCGACGAGGAACTGCGCGAGATTTACCTCAAGGCCGACCTCTTCGTCATGCCCGGCACCGCCGAACTGCAGTCATTGGTCACCCTTGAAGCCATGAGCGCCTCCACCCCCGTGGTGCTGGCCAACGCCATGGCCCTGCCCCACCTGGTCGACGAAGGTGTGAACGGCTACCTGTTCACACCCAACGACAGCGAAGACCTGGCGCAGAAGATCACCACCATCATGCAACTCTCACCCGAGGACAGGGCGGCCATGGGCGAGGCCAGCCACAGCATGGTGGCCCGCCACGGCCTGGCCAAGACACTTGACACCTTCGAAGACATATATCGTGGCGGAAGCTACGAGGATCACGCAGTTTAGGCGCTGAGCTATTAGTATTGTGGGAGTGCTTTTCCCAGTTGCGTATTCTTACGGGGCGAAGCACCCTGCACGGGGCCATAGCTCAGCTGGTTAGAGCGCGGGACTCATAATCCTAAGGTCCTCGGTTCAAGTCCGAGTGGCCCTACGTGTATAGCCGCAGGTCAGAGACCCTTTTCAGGGATTCTGGCCTGCGGCTTTTTGTTTTTCAATGCCGGGGGTAGTCGTTGCCATCCGCCCCTGGCAGACCGGCCGCATTTGGCAACGACTACCCCCGCAGCTTCGGAATCCGTCCGTGCCGGCCGCATTTGGCAACGGCTACCCCCGCAGCTTCGGAATCCGTCCGTGCCGGCCGCATTTGGCAACGGCTACCCCCGCAGCTTCGGAATCCGTCCGTGCCGGCCGCATTTGGCAACGACTACCCCGGCGCGTGTCCCGGCGCGTGTCCAGCCGGGCGGTCAGCCATGTGCAATGTTGCGGCCATCACGTCCGGTGCGGTAAGTTACTCATCAGTAACATGTTTGGTGTTGGCCGAACAGTTGGCTGTTCAGTGATGAGTTCAAGCAAAGGAATGCCCGTGTCGAAGGCTGCAGTAGATATCAACAACCTCCCGTACGCCGATGGCGACTTCTACGGATTTGAGCAGCTGCTCTCCGAGACGGAACGGGAACGACTGCACGAAATTCGCGATTTCCTGGCCAAAGAAGTCAAACCCATTGCCATTGATTGCTGGAACCGCGGCGAATTCCCCATGGAGATCATCCCGAAGCTCGCCGAGCTGGACATCATGAGCCCCGTCCACCGGCAGGGGCACTCCAGCCTCTTTGCCGGACTTGCCCACGCCGAATTCACTCGCGCGGACGCCTCCATCGCCACATTCATGGGCGTCCATGACGGACTGTTCACCGGCTCCATCGAGGCGTTGGCCTCCAACGAGCAAAAGGCGGCCTGGCTCCCGGACATCTACGCCCTGAAGAAGATCGGCGCCTTCGGCCTGACCGAACCCCTCGGCGGCTCGGACGTAGCCGGCGGCACGCGCACCACCGCCGTCCGCGAGGGCGAGAACTGGATCCTGAACGGCGCCAAACGCTGGATTGGCAACGCCACCTTTTCCGACTGGGTTGTCATCTTCGCCCGCGACGTAGCCGACAACCAGGTCAAGGCGTTCCTCGTCGACACCACCTTGGACGGTTACGGTGCCACGAAAATTGAAAACAAGACGGCCCTGCGCACCGTCCAAAACGCAGACATCACACTTGAGAATGTTGTGGTGCCGCACGAATACAAGCTGGCCGGCGGCAACAGCTTCCGTGACACCAACAAGGTCTTGAAGGTCACCCGCCTCGCCGTTGCCTGGCAGGCTGTGGGCCAGCAGATGGCCGCCTTTGACGTGGCCCGCCGCTACGCCGTGGAACGCGAACAGTTCGGCCGGCCCATCGCCTCGTTCCAGCTGGTGCAGGACCAGCTGGTGAAAATGCTGGGCAACACCGTCGCCTCCACCGGCATGATGGTGCGCCTGTCGCAGCTCGAAGACCTGGGCCAGGCGAAGGATGAGCAGTCGGCGCTGGCCAAGGCGTTCACCACTGCCCGGATGCGTGAAACCGTGGCCATGGGCCGCAGCCTTCTGGGCGGCAACGGCATTGTCACCGACTTTGAAATGGCAAAGATCTTCGCCGACGCCGAGGCCATCTACTCCTACGAAGGCACCTACGAGATCAACACCCTCGTGACGGGCCGTGCCATCACCGGCATCTCTGCCATCATCTAATTACGGGTTCAGGGGGAGCAGGACCGAGGGGCGCAGGTCCATGACAAATTGCAGTGGATCAAGGTATTCCTCCCCTCGACGCACGCCCCAGTGCAGGCAGCTGGCACCGGCGGCGTCGCAGTGCGTGGGCCCCTGCACCAGTCCAACGCTCTGGGCCGCAAGCACCGGATCGCCGGCCTGCAGCGTGGAGGTGACGGGTTCAAAACTGAGCCGCAGACCGCCGGCAACTGTGATGGTCAGCACCGCCCTGTTAACCACGACGCCGGAAAAACTCACCACCCCAGTGGTTGGCGCCACCACCGCGGCGCCCTGGGCTGCAGCCAAGTCCACGCCGCGATGTCCGCTCAGCCACGGCTTGGCAGGCGGATCGAAGGTGTGCACCACCGCAGGTGTCCCTGCCAGCGGCCACTGCCAGGCGAGGGAGGCTGGCAGGGGAGTGGCCGCCGTCGTGCTTAATGCGGCGGGACCGGGCAGGAAGGCCAAGACCAGCAGGATTCCGCCCAACATGGACATTTTCCGGGTGGCTGACAGGGTGCGCATCTGACAATCGTGCGCCCGGAAGCCGGGCAAAAATAGGTCCCTGTGCCGGAATGTGGACGACGACCCTGGTTGTGTGGGGTGTGGGGGAATGAACTGGTCAGGGGGCATTGCCGCGCTGTAGTAACATTGAGGGAGCAGTGTGCTGTTTGTGCACTGACTTCGCACACCCCACCCTGATGAGGTATTCGAGAATGATCTTGGATCCTGCTGATGGATTGTGCCCATACGGTCCGCCTCACGGTGGTTTATGGAATGCGCGATGGGTGTCAGGAGCAATGGAACCTAGTCGGGCAACCGGTTTGGGACCAAGGCTGAACAACCGTAAAACTAACAAGAAGGAGCGTCGGCATGCCCGTCGTAACAATGCGCCAGCTGCTTGACAGCGGCGTCCACTTTGGACACCAGACCCGCCGTTGGAACCCGAAGATGAAGCGATTCATCCTGACCGAGCGCAACGGCATCTACATCATCGACCTGCAGCAGTCACTGTCTTTCATTGACCGCGCCTACGAGTTCGTGAAGGCCACCGTTGCACACGGCGGCACCGTACTCTTCGTCGGCACCAAGAAGCAGGCTCAGGAAGCAATCGCCGAGCAGGCTACACGTGTTGGCCAGCCCTACGTGAACCAGCGCTGGTTGGGTGGCATGCTCACCAACTTCCAGACGGTTTCCAAGCGCATCTCGCGCATGAAGGAACTCGAAGAGATCGACTTCGACGACGTTGCCGGCTCAAACCACACCAAGAAGGAGCTCCTGCTCCTCAAGCGTGAACTCACCAAGCTGCAGACCAACCTCGGTGGTATCCGCAACCTGACCAAGGCACCGTCCGTGATCTGGGTTGTTGACACACCCAAGGAACACCTCGCCATCGACGAGGCACACAAGCTGAACATCCCCGTTGTTGCCATCCTGGACTCCAACTGCAACCCTGACGAAGTTGATTTCCCGATCCCGGGCAACGACGACGCCATCCGCTCCGTTGCACTGTTGACCCGCGTCATTGCCGATGCTGTTGCAGAAGGCCTGATCGCCCGCAACAACAAGGCAACCGGCAACGCAGAAGCACCGGCTGAGCCCTTGGCTGAGTGGGAGCGCGAACTCCTCGAAGGCGAAAAGGCTGCTGAAGCACCGGCAGAAGCTGCTGCTGAAGTTGCTGTTGAGGCACCGGCCGAGGCTGCTGCTGAAGCTGTTGTTGAGGCACCGGCCGAGGCTGCTGCTGAAGTTGCTGTTGAGGCACCGGCAGAAGCTGCTGCTGAAGCTGCAACCGAGAAGTAAAACACTTTTCTTCGGCCCTTGATGGGTTCCACCTGAGGAAATCCATCTCGGCCACACTTAAGGAATCAGATGCTGGCAGGATCGCACCGCCCACAAGGCGCAGCGGTCCTGCCAGAACTGGCCTAAACCAGATTTACATACTCAAACATCTACACTGAGGGGTTCATATGGCGAACTACACCGCCGCTGATATTAAGGCTCTGCGCGAGCGCACAGGCGCAGGCATGATGGACGTCAAGAAGGCTCTCGACGAGGCCAACGGCGACGCCGAGAAGGCCATGGAGCTCATTCGCATCAAGGGCCTCAAGGGTGCCACCAAGCGCGAAGGCCGCTCAACCGCTGAAGGCCTCGTTGCCGCAGCCGTTGACAACGGTGTTGGTGTCATGGTTGAAGTCAACTGCGAGACTGACTTCGTTGCCAAGGCTGCCCCCTTCATCGAATTCTCCAACAAGGTACTGGCCACGGCCATCTCTTCCGGCGCAGCCGATGTTGAGACACTGCTGGCAGTTGACGTTGACGGCAAGCCCATGTCCGAGGTTGTCATTGAAGCCGGCGCACTGCTGGGCGAAAAGGTTGCCATTCGCCGCCTGGCCCGCGTCGAAGGTGCCACGGTTGACGCTTACCTGCACAAGACCTCCAAGGACCTTCCCGCACAGGTTGGCGTGCTCTTCGCCGTCGACGGTGACAACCAGGAAGTGGCGCACGACGTAGCCGTGCACATTGCTGCCATGTCCCCGACATTCCTGACCCGCGACGAAGTTGCACAGGACGTCGTTGACAGCGAACGCCGCATCGCCACCGAAACCGCACAGGCAGAGGGCAAGCCGGAAGCTGCCATGACGAAGATCGTTGAAGGCCGCTTGACCGGCTTCTTCAAGGAGATCGTCCTGGTTGACCAGGCTTTCGCCAAGGATGCCAAGAAGAGCGTTGCCACTGTTTTGGCAGACGCAGGCGTCAAGCCTGTCGCCTTCGCGCGTTTCCGCGTCGGAGCATAATTACACATTTCAAGAGCTTCGGGGCAGCTAGCCGCCCCGGCTTGATGTGACGAAGAAGGGGTGACCGCAAACAGCGGTTGCCCCTTCTTCGCATGTAACGTCGGATAAGATTTTAGAGGCACCCAGCACAATGGCACGCAGACAGCCGGCGCGGCAGCAAGCAACGCGCCCAGCCACGGCCCCATGGAAGGCAACATGAGCACAAATATTACGCAGACCGAAGAGACCTGTCCCAGCGCCGTCACCGCGGATGACGCTGCAGCGGTACCCGGCAAACGCCGTCGTGTGTTGTTGAAGCTCTCCGGCGAGGTCTTCGGGGCAGGCAAGCTCGGCGTGGATCCGGACACCATCCGCGACATCGCCAAGCAGATCGCCAGCACGGTGGACAAGGTTGAGGTTGCCATTGTTGTTGGCGGCGGGAACTTCTTCCGCGGCGCAGAGCTCTCCGCCTCCGGCATGGACCGCTCACGCGCGGACTACATGGGCATGCTGGGCACCGTCATGAACTGCCTGGCGCTGCAGGACTTCCTGGAACAAGCCGGCGTGGACACCCGCGTGCAGAGCGCCATCACCATGGGCCAGGTTGCCGAGGCCTACATTCCCCGCCGCGCCATCCGCCACATGGAAAAGAGCCGCGTGGTCATCTTCGGCGCCGGCGCAGGCCTGCCCTACTTCTCCACCGACACCGTCGCAGCCCAGCGTGCGCTGGAAGTCCATGCCGACGTCGTGCTGATGGCCAAAAACGGCGTTGACGGCGTCTACACGGCGGATCCCAAGAAGGACCCCACCGCCGTCAAGCTTGATTCGCTCAGCTACGATGAGGCCATGGCCCGCGACATCCGCGTCATGGACCAGACGGCGTTCAGCCTGTGCAAAGACAACAACGTGACCATGCTCGTCTTCGGCATGGAAGGTGAAGGCAATGTTGCCCGCGCCATTCTGGGCGAAGAGCTGGGCACCCTGGTCACCCCGTAAGCCACCCTCGCAGCATGGGCACAGCCGGGGCCCGCTCACGGTAGGATAGTTTCAGAATTGCCGTGGGCATTTGCCGCGGAAAGATTGTGTAGACATTTATTGAGGGAGAGACGCGTGATCGAAGATACCTTGCTCGAAGCCGAGGAAAAGATGGACAAGGCCGTCGAGGTTGCCAAAGAGGAGTTCTCCGCGGTCCGTACAGGCCGTGCCAACCCCGCCATGTTCCACAAGGTCATGGTTGACTACTACGGGTCTCCGACGCCGTTGCAGCAGCTTGCCGCCTTTGCCGTGCCGGAAGCCCGCACCCTGCTCATCACACCCTTCGACAAGACCTCGATGCACGACATTGAGCGTGCACTGAGCTCTTCCGAGGTTGGTGCCAACCCTTCCAATGACGGCAACGTCATTCGCATCATGATGCCTGAACTGACCCAGGAACGTCGCAAGGAATACGTCAAGATTGTGCGCACCAAGGGTGAAGACGCCAAGATTTCCGTGCGCAACATCCGCCGCAAGGCCAAGGAGCAGCTGGACAAGCTGGTCAAGGATGGGGACGCCGGTGAGGACGAGGGTGTGCGTGCCGAGAAGGAATTGGACGCGCTGACCAAGTCCCACACGGAGAACATCGATGAGCTGCTCAAACGCAAGGAAGTCGAGCTTCTCGAGGTCTAATGAACGACCCCAAGAGTGCGCCGGCCGGTTCCGAGAAGGAGCCGGCCGCGCTAAATCCAGAGCCAGGTCTGATACCGGCACCCGCCGATTACCAGTTCCCCTCCCGCAAGGCCCGCCACCATGCCGAGATGACTGGCATGATTCCCATCATCGTGCCCAATGCCAAGGTGAAGAACGACGCCGGCCCTCGTCAAGGCGCTGATCCCGCCGACACTGTGGCCGGCTCGGGCAAGGATGCGGCTTCGGTTGTGAAAGCTGCTGCGTCGGGCACGCAAGCCGACGAACCGGGCACGGCTGCCAGGGCTGAGAATGCCAAGGCTAAGGACGAGCAGGCCACATCTGCGGGCGCGAAGTCTGCCGGCGGCACAGCCCGCGCCAAGGCGAAGCTGGCCAGGGCGAAACCGGCCAAGGCAGCCGAGGCCAAGCCTGACGCCAAGGCTGGCGGCGCAAAACCGGCCAAGCCTGCCGACGCCAAGTCTGCCGGCGCCAAACGTGCCGCGTCTGAGGCCAAGGCTGCCGGCGCAAAGCTGGCCGGCACCAAGCCTCCCGAGCCTGCCGACGCCAAGTCTGCCGACACCAAACCGGCCGTTGACGCCGGGGCGGGTGACGCCGTCGTGCCTGAAATTGCGAAGACCAAGACAACGCAGCCGGCGGTCAAAAACGAGGCGCCCAGCCCCGTGTCCGCGGCCCAGGTGACGGGCATTCCTGTGGTTCCAGCGGCGGCGGGGGCCATGGCGACACTGCCGGACGAAGCTGCCGTGAAGAAGGCGCCACGCACCCCCAAGGCTGGACGCGACCTGCCCGCAGCCATCGCCGTCGGGATCACGTTGCTGGTGCTGGTCATTGCCACGCTGTTGTTTTATCCGCTGGGCTTCGTTGCCCTGGCCACTATTTTTGTTGGCGTGGGCGTGTGGGAGGTGACCCGGGCCATCGCCGGCAAGGGGATCATCGCACCGCTCACTCCTGTCATGGTGGGGGCGCTGGCCATGCCGGTGTCGGCCTACTTCGCAGGAGCCGAGGGCCTGCTGTTTGCACTGGTCGCCGGTGCCGGGGCCACCGTGCTGTGGCGCTCCCTCGATTCCGGGCCCGGCTCCGTCAAGAGCATCATGGCCGGGGTGTTCACGCTCATGTGGATCCCGTTCCTGCTGAGCTTCGTTTTCTTGATGCTGCGCGGGGAGGAAGGGCCCACGCTGGGCCTGACCCTTGATCTGGCAGACATGAGCCCCGGTGTTGTCCAGGTGATCATCATGCTCCTGCTGGTGGTTGCCAACGACACCTTTGGCTATCTGGTGGGTGTGCTGTTTGGCAAGCACCCCATGGCACCAAAAATCAGTCCCAAGAAATCGTGGGAGGGTTTCGCCGGGTCACTCGGCGGAGCAACGCTGGTGGCCATCCTGGCCACTGTGTTCCTGCTTGATCAGCCGTGGTGGGTGGGTTTTGCCCTTGCCGTTGGTATGGTTTTTGCAGGCACCGGCGGAGATTTTGCCGAGTCCATGGTCAAACGTGAACTCGGAGTGAAAGATATGAGCAACCTGCTCCCCGGCCATGGCGGAGTCATGGACAGGCTCGATTCGATTTTGTTCGCTGCACCCGTGGCATATGCCATCTTTACCGTACTGGGCCGGTTCTAGCGCCAGCACAGTTGTGCTGCCCTGGTGAACCCGAAGAGAAACGTTCAAGGAATGACTGTGACTATGGAAGAGAAGACCCGCACCAACTCGAAGTTCAAGTTGGTCGGTCCCAAGGAAGTGGGCTACAACGTCAAGCAGGTTGACGTCTTTTTGGAGCGGGCTCGCGCCTATTTCCTGAACGCCGACACCCAGGGCAAGTCCATCACCAGCCATGACGTGCGCACGGCTGCCTTCGACCCGGCCAAGGGTGGCTACAGTGCCCAGGCGGTCGACGCTGCCATGGACAGGATCGAAGACGAATTTGTGCTGCGCGAAAAGGACCTCCTGATCGCCGCCGAAGGCGAAAAGGCGTGGATGATGAAGATCGGCAAGACCGCATCCGTGCTGCGCGCCAGGCTCCACCGCCCCGACGGGGAGCGTTTCCGCCGGCCCAGCAAGCGCAACGCGCAAAGCTACAACATTGGCGACGTGGACCTGCTATGCCGTGAACTGCTGGTGTACATCGAAGACAACGGTGAATTGAGTGTTGACGTCGTCCGCCGTGCAGTGTTTGCCCCGGTCAAGGGCGATCAAGGGTATGAAGAAAGCCAGGTGGACGCCTTCCTCGACAAGGTCGTTGAGCTGATGGCCGCCATCGACCCGCTCGCCGCAAAGTAACACCCGGGCTGCCACACTGGGCCCTCCGGAGAAAATTGCGCAAACTGACCCCGGGTCTCATGGAGCGGCCCCACGCCCCATGCGCCACAGTTTTGCCACATGCGAAATCGAGTACGGTCTGGAGCCGCACAGTGCATGGATAAAACCATGTACGGTGCGGCTCCAGACCTATTATGCGGCTCCAGACCCGTTTCGAGGGTCGGAATATGCCAGCACGAGTGCCCGAGGCCGGGCATCGCGACGATACGGGGTTTGAGACAGCAGTTGCTGTTTCAAAGTTGCCAGCCGGGGTTGGAACGCATCGGTTGCTGTTTCAAACATCGACAGGGCATCCGGCCCACCAACTCGCAGTTGTTGCTGTCAAAACGCGTTGGGAGAGCAACAACTGCCAGCTCGGTGTCATGTGAGGCCTCGGCTGCATAAAACTGTTGTTTCACAGGTCTTGAACGGGGCTTCAGCCTGCCTGGCCGCGGGGGTTGTCCACGGCCAGGGGACGCTCCGGCACATGCAGCTTCGTCATGAAGCGGGACGTGGTGGAACTGCGCCGGTGCTGGCTCGCCTTCGACACCACAATCGTGACCAGGAAAGCCGCCGGCACGGTCCACGCGGCCGGCTGTGTCAGAATCTCGCGCCACGGCGAATCACTGCCCAGCTGGGAACCCCACAGCAGTGCCGTGCCGCACAGGATGCCGCCGGTGAGCATGCCCGCCACGGCCCCCACATCCGTGAGCCCGCGCCACCAGATTCCCAGCAGCAGCAAGGGACAGATGGTGGATGCCGTAAAGGCGAACACCAGGCCCACGCTGCCGGCCAGTGCCAGCGAGTCGGTCATCAGCGCCACGCCGAGAGGCACGACGGCGGCCAAAATGGCTGCGATCCGAAACCCCCGCACGCTTCCCCCAAGCATGTCTTGGCTGATCACCCCGGCAAGGGAAACCACCAGCCCGGAGGTGGTTGACAGGAATGCCGCAAAGGCGCCCGCCACGACCAAGGCCGACAGGATGTCCCCACCCAGTCCGCCCACCAGGGTGCCCGGCAGCAGCAACACCGTCGCATCAGGGTAGCCGTTCGCTGCCAGATCCGGCAGAAACGCCCTCCCCAGCACGCCGTACACGGTAGGGAACAGGTAAAAGATGGAGAGCAGCCCCAAAACTATCAGGGTCGTGCGGCGGGCGGCTGCGCCGTCGGGGTTGGTATAAAAACGCACCAAGACGTGGGGGAGGCCCAGCGTGCCAAACAACAGGGCCACCAGCAGTGACAGGGTGCGGTAGGTGGAATCCGCGCTGAGCGGACTGGCCGGGGGGAAGAGTTGGGTGTCGGCGGGAAGCGGGGTGCCGGAGCTGCCGGAGAGCATGAGCAGGATGAATATCGCGGGGACCGCCAGCGCGGTGAGCTTGAGCCAATATTGGAACGCCTGCACAAAGGTGATGGAGCGCATGCCTCCCGTGACGACAGTGACGCACACGATGACAACGACGACGGCGGCACCCACCCACGACGGCAGGCCCGTGGTGATGCGGATGGTCAGGGCCGCGCCGTGCAGCTGCGGGACAATGTAAAACCAGCCCACCACCACGACCAGGACGCTCGTGACATAGCGGGCAGTGGTGGAATCCAGCCTCGCCTGCGCAAAGTCGGGGATGGTGTACGCACCGGAACGGCGCAGCGGCGCGGCCACAAAGAACAGCAGCATCAGGTAGCCGGCGGTGTAACCGATGGGGAACCAAAGCGCATCAATGCCGGAGATGACGATGAGTCCGGCAATGCCCAGGAAACTGGCGGCGGAGAGGTATTCTCCGCCAATGGCCGAAGCGTTCCACCACGGCCGCACTGTCCGTGAGGCAACATAGAAGTCGCTGGTGGTCCGGGAAATCCGCAGGCCATAAAAACCGATCACCGTCGTGGCAATGGAGACAAGGATCAGCGCCGTGTAGCCAATGACCGGGTTCATTTTTCATCCACCAGGTCACGGTACTGGTTCTCGTTCTTCGTTGCCGCCCGCACATAGAGCCAGGCACACGCTCCGATGACGGGATATATGCCGATTCCCAGAATCAGCCACGGCACGGGAATACCGAGGAGGCGGGCATCGCTAAATGTTGGAATCCAGCGCACCAGCGCCCAACACAGCAACAGCGAGGCCATGAAGCCAGCGGTGACAACCAAGGCCAGGCGCAGTTGTGAGCGGATCAGGGAGCGCACCATGACCTCACCCACGTCCGACTGTTCGGCCACCTCGTCCGAGACGCTGGTGCGGTGCGAGATGTGTTGCGCCTGGCGCCGGGGTGCAGCGACCCGCACACGTCCCTCAGCTGGCGGGCGGCTGGGGCCGATGGTCATGAAATGGGCCGTACCCGTGTAGCTTGCAGGTGTTCCCGCAGTACCGGAACATGCCTCCGGCTGACGGGCAGGACGTTGCTGCCCACCGACACTGTGGGTTTGGCCGCGCTGAGTTTCAGGGCAGTGACGAACTGCATGCACACCAGGTAGGAGCGGTGAATCCTGAGGAAGCCCGCCTCGGCCCAGCGCAGTTCAAGGTCGGCGAGGGGGACCCGGATCAAGTAGCTCGCCTCGGCCGTGTGCAGCCTGGCGTAATCGCCCTGGGCCTGCACAAACTTCACCTCGTCGAGTCGGATGATGCGGCTCGTGCCGCCCTGGTCAACAGTGATCATCTCGACTTCTTCGACGGCGGCCGGATGCGCCACGAGCTCCATGACCCGATCCACTGTCTTGGTCAGCCGTTCGGGCCGCAGCGGCTTGAGCAGGTAGTCGACGGCGGCGAGCTCAAACGCCTCAAGGGCCCGGTCGTCGTCGGCCGTCACAAACACCACCACGGGAGGGTTGACGCCGAGGCCAATCACCTCGGCCAGCTCCAGGCCCGACAGGCCCGGCATATGGATGTCCAGGAATACCGCCTCGACCGTGTGCCGGCCCAGCAAATCAAGAGCCTCGGCACCGCTCATGGCCCGGTGGATCGTGCCAATGCGCGGATCCCGACCCAAGAGGAAGGCAAGTTCTGCCACGGCGGGAAGTTCGTCGTCGGCCACCAGGACATTAATCATGTGGCTAAGCCTAACGGCCGAGGGGCCCCGGGTGGGGAGAAGCGAGTTAGGGCAGCGCTTGCATCAGGCGTCATGGCCGGGCTGGTTCTTGGGCACCGTCATGGTGATCAGCATGCCGTGGCCCACGCCGGTGTCGATGGTCAGGCCGTGGTCGTCGCCGTAAACCTGGCGCAGGCGGGAGTCCACATTGCGCAGACCAACATGGGTGCCGTCCTGGTGACCAGCCAGCACCAGCCGCAGCTGCTCAGGGTCCATCCCCACGCCGTCGTCCTCTATTGTGACCTCCGTGTAGGCGCCCAAATCCCGGGCCACAATCTGAACCAGGCCCTTGCCAACCTTCGCCTCGAGGCCGTGGCGGACAGCGTTCTCCACGAGCGGCTGCAGGCTGAGGAAGGGGATGACGGTGCTGAGGACTTCGGGGGCAATTTGCAGGCTCACCTGCAGCCGGTCGCCAAAACGGGCGTTCTCCAACAGCAGGTACCGGTCGATGCACCGCAACTCCTCGGCAAGCGTGGTGAAATCCCCGTGGCGGCGGAATGAGTACCGGGTGAAGTCGGCAAATTCCACCACCAGGTCGCGGGCGCGCTGTGGATCGGTGTTGATGAAAGAGGCGATCGCGTTGAGTGAGTTATAGATGAAATGCGGACTGATCTGGGCACGCAGGGCCCGCACCTCAGCCTCCGCCAGCAGGGTCCGTGAGGAGCTCAGTTCGGCCAATTCCAACTGCGCCGACACCCAGGCCGCCACCTCATTCGTGGCCCGTACCAGCCCCGCCGACGGCGCCTTGGACAGGATGATGACGGTGCCCACGGCCCGGGAGTCTACCTTCAGCGGGCAGATCACCGCGGCCTTCAGCTCCCCGTCCAGCGGCAGCCCAAGTTCCTGGCGCAGGGTTTTGTCGAGGGCTGCAACCTGGGTGCGGCCGTTGCGCAGCGCCTTGGCAGCGAGTGCCATGACGACGTCGGACTCGGGTTCCCGGACAGCGGCGCCGGTGCCGTCCCAGGCCAGGAGACGGGCGTCGTCGGTCATGGCAAAAGCGGCACAGTTCAGCAGCGTGCGCAACTGCTTGCTGGCTTTGAGGGCGCCCGCCGGCTCCAACCCGTTGCGCAACTGTTCTCCGGCGGCTGCGGCTGAGTGCAGGGCGGCAAAGGTGGCATGCTCGGCTTCCGTGCCCAGATCCCGGTACGAGCGTGAGAGCCGGAAACCAACCAGGGACACAATGGCGACGGCGGCCAGCACGGCAGCGATGGCGATGATGAGCAGGAGCGTGGAATCGCTCAGCACGGGAGAGGACATGGAGTAAACACTAGCGGGAGATCGCCGGCCCCCCGATTGCAGGGGATTGTGCCGTTCGGCGCAGCGTCCATGCCGTTCACCGCGGCACCGGCCCAACGACCCGGAAATGTGAGCTGGCGCACTTCATAGTGAAAGGGATCACATCACTCAAGGAGGAATGATGGGTAATTCTGCCCACGCAAGCAATGAAGGTCCGGTGGACTTTGTAGCGGAACAGAACTCGGAAGAGTTCCAGGAACTTCGCAAGTCCCACAGGAATTTTGTTTTCCCCGTCGCCATCGGCTTTTTGGTCTGGTATTTCGCGTACGTCCTGTTGGCCGCCTATGCCCACGACTTCATGTCCATCAAGGTCTGGGGCAACATCAACCTTGGCCTGATCCTTGGCCTGCTCCAGTTCGTCACCACCTTCGGCATCACCACCTGGTATGTCACCTACGCCAACCGCAAGCTCGATCCCCAGGCAGCCGTCATTCGCACCCGCCTGGAAAGCCAGATCGATGCTGCCGACCAGACCATGGAAGAGGTTTAGCCCGTGAGCCTGTCCTCCGCACTCCTCAATGTTGCACCGCTGGCAAAGTCGCTCGCCGAGCAAACCAAGGAAAACTCCTGGATCAATATTTTGATCTTTGTTGGATTCGTTGCGATCACCATGATCGTGGTTTTCCGGGCCAGCCGGAACAATAAAACTGCCGCCGACTACTACGCGGCCGGCCGATCCTTCTCTGGCGGCCAGAACGGTACAGCCATTGCCGGCGACTACCTTTCGGCAGCTTCCTTTCTGGGCATCACCGGAGCCATCGCCGTCAACGGCTACGACGGCTTCCTCTACTCCATCGGCTTCCTCGTAGCCTGGCTGGTTGCCTTGCTGCTCGTCGCCGAGCTGCTGCGCAACACCGGTAAGTTCACCATGGCAGACGTGCTCTCCTTCCGTCTCAAGCAACGCCCCGTGCGTATCGCAGCAGCCACCACCACCCTGGTTGTCTGCTTCTTCTACCTGCTGGCCCAGATGGCCGGCGCCGGAGGACTCGTGTCGCTGCTGCTCGGCCTGGACAACTCGAACAAGGCCGGCCAGAACGTTGTCATCGCCGTTGTTGGCGTGCTCATGATCATCTACGTACTGATCGGCGGCATGAAGGGCACCACGTGGGTGCAGATCATCAAGGCGTTCCTGCTCATCATCGGCGCAGCCATCATGACCATCATTGTGCTGGCAATGCACGGCTTCAACCTCTCAACCCTGTTGGACGCCGCAGTGCAGACCTCCATCAACGAGGGTGGCGTGGGTGAAGCCCTGCTGAACCCGGGCGCCCAGTACGGCAAGGCCCCGCTGGACTTTGTTTCACTGGCGCTGGCGCTGGTGCTTGGAACGGCTGCCCTGCCGCACGTGTTGATGCGCTTCTACACCGTCCCCACGGCCAAGGAAGCCCGCAAGTCCGTGGTTTGGGCCATCTGGCTCATTGGCGGCTTCTACGTCTTCACCCTGGTCCTTGGCTACGGTGCAGGTGCCTTGATCGGCAAGGACGCCATCCTGGCTGCTCCCGGCGGCGTCAACGCGGCCGCCCCACTGTTGGCGTTCGTGGTTGGCGGGCCGATTCTGCTGGGCTTCATCTCCGCCGTCGCTTTCGCCACCATCCTCGCGGTCGTGGCCGGCCTGACCATCACGGCGGCAGCATCCTTTGCCCACGACATCTACTCCAACGTCATTGTCAAGGGCGAACCCAAGCCGGAGATGGAAGTCAAGGTGGCCCGCCGCACGGTCATCGTGATCGGCGTGGTCGCCATCGGCGGCGGCATCCTGGCCAACGGCCAGAACATCGCCTTCCTCGTTGCCCTGGCCTTCGCCATCGCAGCCTCGGCAAACCTGCCCACGATCATCTACTCGCTGTTCTGGAAGAAGTTCACCACCCAGGGCGCACTGTGGAGCATGTACGGTGGCCTGGCTGCAGCCATCATCTTGATCGCGTTCTCCCCGGTAGTCTCCGGCAACGAGAAGGCCATGATCCCGGGTGCCGACTTCTCCTGGTTCCCGCTGGCCAACCCCGGCATCGTCTCGATCCCGCTGGCGTTCTTCCTGGGCTGGTTGGGCACTGTGATGGACAAGAACACCGAGGATCCGCGCATCCAGGCCGAGATGGAAGTTCGCTCCCTGACCGGTGTCGGTGCAGAGAAGGCCGTGGACCACTAACCGCAGCCTTTCCCCGGCCCTGAAGCAAGGGCCGGCGCAGGTCCCGTTCCCGTTGAATTTCGACGGCGGACGGGGCCTTTTGCGTGACCGGCCCGTTTGTCTGCGGCCCAGTGGGCCAACAGGATGAAAAGCTGCCGCAGTTTGTTCGGGGTGTCCCACACGGCGGCATTCCTGCAGGGTAGGGGCGCCGGCCCGCACCACATGCCTGCTAGGCCTTCAGTACGCGCCTGAGTAGCGGTGACATCCGGAAGGGGACCAGCTCGTTCATGGCAAGGGACGTTTCGGTACGCTCTACGCCGGCGCACGCCAGGATCTTGCCGTTGATGCGGAACAAGTCTTCGGCGCCGGTGGAGGCCACACGCACCAGCAGATCTGCGCGGCCGCTGAGCCCATGGGCCTCAAGCACTTCGGGAATTGCCGCCAGCGAGGTGGCCAGGGCCTGAAGCTGCTGCTGCTGAACGTGAACCGAAATGAAGGCTGTCAGTGGGTAGCCAAGAGCGTTGGGGCTGATTCTGTGGTCAAAGGGTAGGAAGGCGTGGTGCCGTTCCAGCGCAGCCATTCTGGCCTGCACAGTATTGCGGGACAGTCCCAGCTTTTCGGCCATGGCAACCACGGTCTGTCGGGGATCCTGGATCAGGGCCAGGAGGATGCGTGCGTCGGTACCGTCAAGAGTAGGCATAATGCGCAGGCTAGCACGGTCTGGAGGAGCTGGACAGTGCGTTCTGCTCAATTTTTTCCCAAGTTATTGTGCCGGATGCGCCGCGTGAGTAGGGTCACATGCATAGGAACCATCCCACCAAAACGCAGGGAGGCGAACACATCATGACTCAAACGCGCCACGAGCCCACAGGCCAGGCCGCCATGAAAATGCACCAGCTCATCACCGCGGACGGAACCCGCGTGGGCGATGAACTGTTGGACCCATTTGTCCAGGACGTTGACGAGAACACACTCACCTCCCTGTACCGGGACATGGTGGTCATCCGCCGGATCGACGTGGAGGCCACCGCGCTTCAGCGCCAGGGCCAGGTAGCCCTCTGGCCGCCCATGCTGGGCCAGGAAGCATCACAGGTCGGCTCGGTCCGGGCCGTGGAAAAGGATGACTTCATCTTCCCCACCTACCGTGAAAACGGTGTGGCCTACATCCGCGGCGCCAAGCTGCCCGGCATCATGGGCACCTGGCGCGGCAACATGAACACCGGCTGGGACCCGTATGAAGTCAACATGGCCACACCTCAAATCATCATCGGCGCCCAGACGCTGCACGCCACCGGCTACGCCATGGGCATTGCCATGGAGGGCAAGGAAGCCATGGCCATTGCCTACCTCGGCGACGGCGCCACCAGCCAGGGCGACGTCCACGAGTCAATGGTGTTCGCCGCCAGCTTCCAGGCCCCCGTGGTCTTCTTTTGCCAAAACAACCACTGGGCCATCTCCGAACCAGTCGGCCTGCAATCGGCCGTCCCGATCGCCGGCCGCGCCCCCGGCTACGGCATCCCCGGCCTGCAAGTGGACGGCAACGATGTCCTGGCAGTTCTGGCCGCCACACGCTGGGCCGCCCGCCGGGCCCGCAGCGGAGGAGGCCCCAGCTTCATCGAGGCCGTCACCTACCGGATGGGCCCGCACACCACCGCCGACGACCCCACCCGCTACCGCGGCGTCACCGAACTGGAGGAATGGGCCGCCAAGGACCCCCTGGATCGGCTGCGCACGTACTTGCTTAACGCCGGAATGCTCGACGCCGCAGGTGAAGCCGCGATTGCAGCGGACGCCGACGCCGTGGCCGCCGAGCTCCGGGATGCCTGCATCAACATCCCCGACCCCGAACCCATGAGCGCCTTTGCGGACATCTACGTTGACGCCCATCCAGTCCTTGACCGTGAACGGGAACAATACCGGCGGTACCTGGCCTCGTTTGCGGGCCAGCCGGGCGCAGGTCACCAAGTGCAAGGGAGTGCATCATGAGCAAGTTGAGCCTGACACAGGCCATCAACGCCGGCCTCCGGCGGGCCATGGAAGAGGACCCGAAAGTGGTGCTGATGGGCGAAGACATCGGCACCCTGGGCGGGGTCTTTCGCGTCACCGACGGGCTGATGAAGGACTTCGGCTCCCACCGCGTCATCGACACGCCGCTGGCCGAATCGGCCATCATAGGCACAGCCGTGGGCCTTGCCTACCGTGGCTTCCGGCCGGTATGCGAGATCCAGTTTGACGGCTTCATCTACCCGGGGTTCGACCAGATCGTCTCCCAGGTGGCAAAGCTGCACGCGCGCACCCACGGCAAGGTGCGGATGCCGTTGACCATCAGGGTGCCCTTCGGCGGCGGAATCGGCTCTCCCGAACACCACTCGGAATCCCCGGAAGCCTACTTTGTACACACCTCGGGGCTTCGCGTCATCAGCCCCTCCAACCCGCAGGACGCCTACACCATGCTGCGTCAGGCCATCGCGAGCGACGACCCTGTCCTCTACTTTGAGCCCAAGCGCCGCTACCACACCAAGGGTGAGGTGGATCTGGACGCGGCACTTTCTGCGGCCCCTCTCATGGGCGCCGCACGTGTGGTGGCGCCAGGCACCGACGTCACGCTCGTCAGTTACGGGCCGCTGGTGCGCACGGCCCTTGATGCCGCAACCGCAGCGACCGCCGACGGCGTCTCCGTGGAGGTCATCGACCTGCGCTCACTGTCGCCTGTTGACTATGCGCCCATTATGGAATCGGTGCGCCGCACCGGCCGCCTCGTCATCGCCCACGAGGCCGGAAAGACCCTGGGCCTCGGCGCGGAAATCGCGGCCACCATCACCGAACGCTGCTTCAACTATCTGGAAAGCGCCCCCGTACGCATCACCGGCTTCGACATCCCGTACCCGCCGTCAAAGTTGGAGAAGCACCATCTGCCCGACCTTGACCGGATGCTCGACGGCGTCGACCGCGCCTTGGGCCGGACCAACTCCCAGACAGGCATGGAGGACTGACATGATTGCCGAATTCAAGCTGCCCGACCTTGGTGAGGGCCTCACCGAATCAGAAATCGTCAGCTGGGCCGTCGCCGTTGGCGACACCGTGGCGCTCAACCAGGTCCTCGGCGAAGTTGAAACCGCCAAGGCCGTCGTGGAACTGCCCTCGCCCTATGCGGGGACCGTTACTGCCATCACCCACGACCCCGGCACCATGGTGGAGGTCGGCGAAGTGATCATTGCCTTCGACGTTCCTGACGCTGGTGGTCAAGCTCCGTCCGGCAAGGGGACCTCGTCGGCGCCTGCGGAGGAAGCGCCGAAGCGGATTCCCACTCTCGTTGGGTACGGGGCTGACCCCGAGACGTCGGCCGTTCCGGTCCGCAGGCAGCGCGCGTTTGCAACTGTTGGGGCACCTGCTCTGGAGGTCGAAGCAGGGGCTGCCGCACCCGCCGCAGCCCCTGCCGGGCCGGTTCAGTTGGACCGGCCGCGGTCCACACCCCCGGTCCGGAAGCTGGCCCGCGACCTCGGCATCGAACTGGACCTGCTGGCCGGTACGGGGGAGCGGGGGCTGATCACCCGCTCCGACGTCGTCACCTTTGCCGGGGACCACACCCAAGGTGCCGGAACCGCGGTGGCGGGTGCGCCGTCGTCCATGGAATTGGGGCACACGGGTCAGCGGGAGGTGCGCACACCTATCAAGGGGGTGCAGAAGTTCATGGCCCAGGCCATGGTGCAAAGCGCCTTCACGGCACCGCACGTCACGGAATTTTTGACCGTCGATGTCACCGCCGGCATGGAATTTTTGGCGAAACTGCGTCTGCGGAAGGAATTTGCCGGGGTCAAGGTCACGCCACTCACGCTGGCTGCCAAGGCCGTCAGCCTGGCGGTGGCGCGGCATCCGGAGCTGAATTCGCACTGGGATGAGGCCGCGCAGGAGGTGGTCAGCTTCAATTACCTGAACCTGGGCATTGCCGCGGACACGCCCCGGGGGCTGCTGGTGCCCAACATCAAGGACGTCCAGGCGATGGGGCTGCGCGAGCTCGCCGGGGCGCTGGGCGGGCTGGCCGAGACGGCCCGGGCGGGGAAGACGCCGCCCGCGGACCTGGCCGGCGGCACCTTCTCCATCACCAACATTGGCGTGTTCGGCATCGATGGCGGCACACCCATCCTGAACCCGGGGGAGGCTGGAATTCTGGCCCTCGGTGCCGTGCGGAAGCTGCCGTGGGAATATCAGGGGCAGGTGGCGCTGCGGCAGGTGATGACGTTGAGTTTGTCGTTCGACCACAGGCTGGTCGACGGCGCACGCGGCTCCCGTTTCCTGGCCGATGTGGCTGCCGTGGTGGCCGATCCCGCCATGGCGTTGGCGCTGGGCTAAACAGGCGGGAAAGTGCGGCCGGAACGCAACGATTCGGCTCTGGCCACTGGCGGCCGGCGGACGTATATTTGTAGTGACCCCCACTTTGGGAGCCAACTTGTTAAGGAGGTTGGTATCAATGAAGAGGTGGAATCGCTGGCAAGATTATGTTGCCGTGATCGCAGGCCTTTATGCCGCGCTTTCAACGATGTGGACGACGCAGCAAGGCAGTTCAATGGTCATGATGATTGGCTGCGGCGTGCTGCTGGTGGCAGCCGGTCTCTGGAACCTGATGAGCCCCGGGCAGACGGCGGCTGAATGGGCCCTTATGGTCCTTGGCGCCCTTTTGTTTGTCTCCCCGTGGATTGCTGGTTACACAGCACACACCGGAGCAACCTGGACTTCATGGATCGCTGGAGGCGTGGCACTGATCGCAGGTGTTCTGGCATTGCAGCCAAGCATGCACGAACGCACGGACGGTCATCAGGGAGGTGTGGCGGCACACTAAACCCATGCCGTTTCATGTGGCGGGCGCGGGGGAACCCCGGCGCCCGCCATCGTGGTTTCCTGCAGGTTGGGTGTCTGACGCCGATCCCGGTGTCTGACGCCGTTCGTGCCGCGAACCATCGAAGCGCGCCACCAATAGTGCTGTACGCCGCTGGGCCGGCTGCCGCCGCCGGCGTATCAGCGGCTTTTCGCGCCCAGTGGGCAAATGTGTCAGGCACCGTTGCCGTCCACCATGAATGCGCCCGTAGCCGTGGGCATTCGAACGGGCACGTCAAGGAGCTGGTGGGCAGGGCCGGAAACGCCGTCGTCCGCGGCGCACTGTGGCCGAGCGTCAATAATGGGTCACTGCAGGTCTTGATACATCAAGTGCAGGCCAACCAGACCCTCCTCGGGATGGTCAAAGGCCTCCGGAACGGTGCCGATGATCTCGAACCCGAGCGACTGCCACAGGTGGACCGCAGGATGATTCGTTTGCACGACGGCATTGAACTGGATGCCCCGATAGCCTTCACGTTGCGCCCAGTCGATGACGTACTCACCCAGGGCCCGCCCAACGCCTTGGCCCCGATGGCTTGGGTCAACCAAAAATGAGGCAGTGGCGATGTGTTGACCGCGTCCTGGCCGGTTGGGGCCCATCTTCGCGGATCCGATGATGCCGACTCCCTCGGTGGCGACGACCGTCTGGCCGGGTGGCTGTTCCATCCACCATGGCCGGGCCTCTTCGAGCGTCTGGTTGTCCGAGAATGCATATGTTCGCCCCTCCGCCATCGTGACACGGTAGAAGTCGAAAATGCTGGGCCAGTCTTCGTCGGTGCACGGTCTGATCTCCATGGGAGCTAGTGTAACTGGTGCCATAATTGGCGCTCCAGGCACCCAATCCGGATCCCGCACGGGGCCGCGAGCCCAGCTGCGCAACGGGTCGGGGCGCAGCCGCACGGGTCGCTGCAGGGCTGTCGGCTAAATCCCCGTCAGGCCCGCCCAGGCCATCGACTCCAGCACCGACCGGGCCGTGCCGTCCGGGACATCGGCGCGTCCCACAGGTAGTCCGTGCAGTTGAACGCTGTGCGGGGTGGAGTTGATCAGGCCAAAAACCGCATGGGCCTGCAGCCGCCGGACCGAAGCCGCACGGTCGGGATACAGTCGGCCCAACACATCAACCCAAAGCTCCACGTAGGCGCGCTGCAATGACCTGACGGCGGAGCTGTCGGCGGTGCCCAAACTGTCAAAATCCCTGTCCTGCACGCGGATCACATCCGGCTTCCCCAAGGCAAAGTCAACGTGGAAGGCCACGAGCGCTCGCAGGGAGGAAACGGCGTCGGGCTCGATGGCAAGCACGGCCCGCCCGCCGGCCAAAAGGTCCTCACTGACCCCAACCAGCAACGCGCCGAGCAACGCCTGCTTGCCCTCGAAATGCCTATATACAGCAGGACCGCTCACCCCCGCCGCCGACCCAAGATCCTCGATGGAGACGCCGTTGAAACCCCGCTGGGCGAACAGCGACGCGGCGGAATGCAGCAGCACAGTGCGCCGCTCGGCCTTGGCCAGGGTGCGTGCATTGGCTGGTTGCGTACTCATTTATCCCTTCCGTTGGATTTGCGCCGGGCTTGTGCTGGACATCACAGAACTGACAGACTAACCTGAAATTCAGTTAGTACTTATTAACTTAGCTCAGTTGCAGTGGGAAAACGAGGAATCGATGGAGATCTTGCAGAGCCGGGTGGAAGCATCGGGGGAGGCCTTCGCACGCAATGACGCCGCGCAGCGCGCCCTGGTGGAGGAGCTGCACGGGCATTTGCGCGCCACGGCGCTGGGCGGGCCGGAAAAATCCCGGGAGCGCCACGTTTCCCGCGGCAAGCTGCTCCCGCGGGACCGGGTCAACCACCTGCTCGATGACGGCAGCCCCTTCCTGGAGATTTCCCCCCTCGCCGCCCACGACATGTACGACGGCGCGTCCCCCGGTGCCGGTGTCATCGCCGGCATCGGCGTGGTTGAGGGGCGCCACGTCATGATCGTGTGCAACGACGCCACGGTCAAGGGCGGCACGTACTACCCGCTGACGGTGAAGAAGCACCTGCGGGCGCAGGAGATCGCGCTGGAGAACAGGCTGCCGTGCATTTACCTGGTGGATTCCGGCGGCGCGTTCCTGCCCAAACAGGACGAGGTGTTCCCCGACAAGGAGCACTTTGGCCGGATCTTCTTCAACCAGGCGCAAATGTCCGCCCGGAAGATTCCGCAGATAGCAGCCGTCATGGGCTCCTGCACCGCTGGCGGCGCGTATATGCCGGCCATGAGCGATGAGACCGTCATCGTGCGCAACCAGGGCACCATCTTCCTCGGCGGACCACCTCTGGTGAAGGCCGCCATCGGCGAGATCGTCACGGCGGAGGAGCTCGGCGGCGGGGACGTGCACGCGAGCATTTCCGGCGTCGTCGACCACCTGGCGGAGAACGACGAACACGCGCTCGCCATCATCCGTGACATTGTGGCCACGCTGCCGCCCAACCCGGCACCAGCCTGGGCGCTCACGGCCCCGCAAGTGCCGGCAGCGGACCCGGAGGAGCTTTACGGTGCCGTCCCCACTGACCTCAACACGGCCTATGACATCCGCGAGATCATTGCCCGGCTCGTGGACGGCAGCAAGTTCCACGAATTCAAGAAGCACTACGGCACCACGCTCGTCACCGGATTTGCCACGCTGCACGGGCATCCGGTGGGGATCGTGGCCAACAACGGCGTGCTGTTCAGCGAATCCGCGTTGAAGGGTGCGCACTTCATCGAGCTGTGCGACCAGCGCGGCATCCCGCTGCTCTTCCTGCAAAACCTCAACGGCTTCATGGTGGGCAAGGACTACGAGCACGGCGGCATCGCCAAGCACGGTGCCAAGATGGTCACGGCCGTCGCCACGGCGCGGGTGCCGAAATTGACGGTCATTGTGGGCGGGTCCTTCGGCGCCGGCAACTACTCTATGTGCGGGCGCGCCTACAGCCCCCGCTTCCTGTGGATGTGGCCGGCCGCGCGGATCTCCGTCATGGGCGGCAACCAGGCCTCCTCCGTGCTGGCCACCGTCAAACGGGATGCGCATGAACGGGCCGGGCACGACTGGTCCGCCGAGGCGGAAACCGATTTCAAGGCACCCATCCTGGCCCAATACGAGCACCAGGGGAGCCCCTACTATTCCACCGCCCGGTTGTGGGACGACGGCGTGATCGACCCCATGGACACCCGCACAGTTTTGGGGCTTGCCCTGGACGTGTGCGCCAGGACCCCGCTGCCCGAGACCTCCTTCGGTCTCTTTAGGATGTGAGCTGCGAAATGACTGAACTTCCCAACACCCCTCCCCTTGACGCCCCTGCCGTTGACACTGCCCCTTTTGGTGCTGTACCTTTTGCTACCGTGCTCGTGGCCAACCGCGGCGAGATCGCCTGCCGCGTCATCCGCACCCTGAAGGCGCAGGGCATCCGCTCGGTTGCCGTGTATTCCGAGGCCGACGCCGGAGCCCGCCACGTGCGCGAAGCCGACCTGGCGCTGTGCATCGGACCCGCCCCGGCAGCCGAGAGCTACCTGAGCATTGCGGCCGTCATCGAGGCCGCCCGCGCATCCGGGGCGCAGGCCGTCCACCCCGGCTACGGCTTCCTGTCCGAAAACCTTGAGTTCGCCAAGGCTTTGGACGCTGCCGGCATCACGTTCATCGGCCCCAACATCGAGGCCCTGAACGTCATGGGCGACAAGATTCGCTCCAAGAACCATGTGGCCGCCGCCGGCGTCCCCGTTGTACCGGGCATCTCCGAACCCGGCCTCACGGACGCTGACTTGATCACGGCGGCCGCGGACATCGGCTACCCGCTGCTCATCAAGCCCTCCGCTGGCGGTGGCGGCAAGGGCATGCACAGCGTGTTCACCGCCGGGGAGCTGCCGGCCACCCTGGCCACCGCCCGGCGTGTGGCTGCCGCCTCCTTTGGAGACGACACACTGTTCCTGGAACGCCTCGTGGCCAACCCGCGCCACATCGAGGTTCAGATTCTGGGCGACAACTTCGGCAACGTCGTCCATCTGGGCGAGCGTGAATGCTCCCTGCAGCGCCGCCACCAAAAGGTCATCGAGGAGGCGCCCTCGCCGCTGCTGTCCGGAATGGACGACGGCGGAGCCACCCGCGAGCGCATCGGCGCCGCCGCGTGTGCCGCCGCAGCCAGCGTCAACTACACGGGCGCCGGGACGGTGGAGTTCCTCGTCTCGGACGACCGCCCGGACGAGTTCTTCTTCATGGAGATGAACACCCGACTGCAGGTGGAGCACCCCGTCACCGAAATGGTGGCCCGCGTCAACGGGGAAACCCTGGACCTGGTGCAGTGGCAGCTGCGCATCGCCGCCGGGGAGAAACTCGACTTCACCCAGGCCGATGTCACCCTCGCGGGCCACGCCGTCGAGGCCCGCGTATACGCGGAAAGCCCCGCCGACGGATTCCTGCCGGCCACCGGAACCATCGTTTCGTTCGATGAATCCGTCGCGGCACGGCCCGGCGTGCGCGTGGACAGCTCGCTGGCGCGGCGGCTGGAAATCACCGCGAACTACGACCCCATGCTGGCCAAGGTCATCGCCTGGGGCAGCGACCGGCAGGAGGCGCTCTGCCGGCTCGACACCGCACTGGCAGGCTACGTGGTTCTAGGCGTGCCCACGAACGTGGAATACTTGCGCCTGCTGATCAACGACCCCGACGTCCAGGCCGGGCGCCTCGACACGAACCTGATCGAGCGCAAACTGCCCGACATGGTGTTCCGCCACGTCGGTGCCGGAGACTATGCTGCAGGCGCACTCGTCGCCCGGGCAGGAGATGTCGCGCGGGCCTCCGGCCTCGGGGAGGCTGCGCCGGCATCCCCGTGGTCCCAAACAGACGGCTGGCGCATCGGCGACAGCGCACCCTGGCGCAGCAGCTGGGCGGCACCCGGGCGCACCGGCGTGGTGACGGTCAGCGGCACGGAAGACAACAGCGGCACGGAAGGTCCCGGCGTCGTGCGTGTCAGCGGGATCGGTGCGGCGCAGGAAAGCCGGACCGGGGTGGCCTTCAGTGAGTTCGCCGAGATCATGTGGGACGGCGAGCCACGCCGCTATCAAGTGGCGATGAGCGGCGACACCGTGTTCCTGGGCAGCGGCGGGTGGAGTGTTGCACTGGAACGGCTCGACCGCGACGCGGCCACCGCACGTATGCTGGCTGGGATGGAACGCGAGGACGCCGCGGCCGATCCACAGCTGCGCAGCCCCATGCCCGGCACCGTCACCGTCGTCAACGCAACCACGGGGGACAGGGTGGAGGCCGGGGCGGTGCTGCTGGCGGTCGAGGCCATGAAAATGGAACACCAGATTGTGGCCCCGATGGCCGGCACCGTGCACATTGGCGTGGCCGTGGGTGCGCTGGTCAAGGCGGACCAGATCGTGGCCACGGTGACGCCGGAAGAATTAACTACAACCAGCCCTGAAGGGGAATGACAGTGCCAAACTTTGAACTCAATGACGAGTACCAGGCTCTCAGCGACATGGTCCGGGACTTTGCCGACAACGTGGTGGCCCCGGTGTCCGCCAAGCACGACGAGGAACACAGTTTCCCGTACGAGATTACGGCGCAGATGGGGGAGCTGGGCTTGTTCGGGCTGCCGTTCCCGGAGGAGTTCGGCGGCATGGGCGGGGACTACTTCGCGCTCTCGCTGGCCCTGGAGCAGCTGGGCAGGGTGGACCAGTCGGTTGCCATCACGCTCGAGGCCGGGGTCTCCCTCGGGGCCATGCCCGTGCACCGCTTCGGCACCCAGGCGCAGAAGGAGGCGTGGCTGCCGGAGCTGACCAGCGGCGAGGCGCTCGCAGGCTTTGGCCTGACCGAGCCCGACGCCGGATCGGACGCCGGGGGCACCGCCACCAAGGCGCGGGTGGATAACGGGGAATGGGTCATCGACGGCTCCAAGCAGTTCATCACCAACTCCGGCACGTCCATCACGAAGTTCGTCACCGTCACGGCCGTCACCGGCACCTCGGAGCGGGCAGATGGAAGCGTGAAGAAGGAAATTTCCACCATCATCGTGCCCAACGGCACGCCCGGTTTCACGGTGGAAAAGGCGTACAACAAGGTGGGCTGGAACGCCTCCGACACCCACCCGCTGACCTTTGCGGGCGCCCGTGTGCCGGAGGAAAACCTGCTCGGTGTGCGCGGCCGTGGCTACGCGAACTTCCTGTCCATCCTCGACGAGGGGCGCATCGCCATCGCGGCCCTCGCCACGGGTGCGGCACAGGGCTGCGTCGACGAGGCCGTCCGCTACGCCAAGGAACGCAGCGCCTTCGGCCACAACATTGGCCACTACCAGGGCATCTCCTTCAAGATCGCCCGCATGCAGACCCGTGCGCATGTGGCCCGCCTGGCCTACTATGACGCCGCCTCCCGCATGCTGGCCGGCAAGCCCTTCAAGACCGAGGCGGCCATCGCTAAGATGGTCGCAAGCGAGGCAGCCATGGACAATGCCCGGGATGCCACGCAGGTCTTCGGCGGCTACGGTTTCATCAACGAGTTCTCCGTGGCCCGCCACTACCGCGATTCCAAGATCCTGGAGATTGGCGAAGGCACCACCGAAGTCCAGCTGATGCTCATCGCCCGCGAACTGGGTTTGTAGCCCACCAGAAAGGCACCGCCATGATCAACAAAGTAGTTGCCTCGCCCGCCGCCGCCGTCCATGACATCCACGACGGCGCCTCGCTCGCCGTCGGCGGTTTCGGGCTGTGCGGGATCCCTGTGGCACTCATTCAGGCCCTGCACGACGCCGAAACGTCCCAGCTGGAGACCATCTCCAACAACTGCGGCGTGGATGACTGGGGCCTGGGTATCCTCCTCGCTGACGGCCGCATCCGCCGCACCATCTCCTCCTATGTGGGGGAGAACCGCGAATTTGCGCGCCAGTTCCTCGCCGGCGAGCTCGAGGTGGAGCTGACCCCGCAGGGCACCCTCGCCGAGAAGCTGCGGGCCGGCGGTGCGGGCATCCCCGCCTTCTACACCTCGGCCGGTGTGGGCACGCAGGTATCCGAGGGCGGCCTGCCCCGCAAGTACGACGGCGCAGGGGGAGTTGAGATTGCCTCGCCGCCCAAGGAGGTGCGCACTTTTGGGACGGCCGAGTTTGTGCTGGAGGAATCGCTGACGCCCGACTTTGCGCTCGTCCATGCCTGGAAGGGTGACCGCCACGGCAACCTGGTCTTCCACGCCACGGCCATGAACTTCAACCCCTTGTGCGCCATGGCAGGAAAGGTCACCATCGCCGAGGTGGAGGAACTCGTGGAACCGGGGGAGTTGGACCCCGCAACCGTCCACGTGCCGGGCATCTTTGTCCAGCGCGTGGTCCACGTTCCTGCCGGCACACCGGGCAGCGAGAAACGCATCGAGAAGCGGACGGTGACGGAACCCCAAACGGTCCCCGATCTCGCAAGCTCGGCAGGGGACCCCTCGCGCCCGGGGCCCCACGCCGCAACCCTACAGGAGGCATGACCATGGCACTTTCGCGTTACGAACTGGCAGCGCGGGTGGCGCGAGAACTGCACAATGGGCAGTACGTGAACCTGGGCATCGGCATGCCCACCCTGATCCCTAACTACATTCCTGACGGCGTGGAGGTGGTGCTGCACTCGGAGAACGGGTTGCTGGGCATCGGCCCCTACCCGCTGGAGGCCGAGGTGGATCCGGACCTGATCAACGCCGGCAAAGAAACCGTCACCGTCAACAAGGGTGCGGCCTTCTTCGACTCGGCCATGTCTTTCGGCATGGTGCGCGGGGGACACATTGATGTGGCCGTGCTGGGTGCCATGCAGGTTGCCGCCAACGGCGACCTGGCCAACTGGATGATCCCCGGCAAGATGGTCAAGGGCATGGGCGGCGCCATGGACCTGGTGTTTGGCGCCAAGAAGGTCATTGTCATGATGGAGCACGTGGACAAGTACGGCCAGCCCAAGATCCTGGCCGACTGCACCCTGCCACTGACCGGCAAACGCTGCGTGGACCTGATCATCACCGACATGGCAGTCATCGAGGTCACCCCGGACGGACTGGTGCTCAAGGAGCTTGCCCCGGATGTCACAGTTGAACAGATCGTGGCCGCCACCGGTGCGCCGCTGAACCTCGAGATGCACGATCTGGACACTGTATGAGTGAGAAACCGCCGGTCGAGCCTGCGTCTCCTCCGGTCGTGCCTGTCGAGGCCAAGGGGACCCAGGCCCGGACAGTCACCCAGCGCGGGCTGTATTTTGAGGAACTGGAAATCGGTGTGCTGTACCAACACCGCCCCGGACGCACCATGACGGAAACGGACAACGTCCTGTTTACCACCATGACCATGAACACCCAGGCCCTGCACCTGGATGCGGCATGGAGCGAGGGGCAGCCGTTTGGTCAGCGCCTCATGAACTCGATGTTCACGCTCGCCACCATGGTGGGCCAGTCCGTGGCGCAGCTGACTCAGGGAACCATCGTGGCCCAGCTGGGCATGAACGACATTTCCTTCCCGCACCCGCTGTTCCACGGCGATACCTTATATACGGAGACCGTCGTGACGGATAAGCGGCTCTCGGCATCACGGCCGGGACAGGGGATAGTGGTGATGGAACACACCGGACGCAACCAATCCGGCGTCGTGGTTGGACATGCCAGCCGGACCTCACTATTTTGGCTTCTGCCAACCGAACAAAACTAATCAACCGACCACCCCTGTGCCATCAAAACTTAGGAGCACGTCATTTCCGTGAGCCACGCATTCACCATGGGCCCCACCCTCCTGTTTGCCCCGGCAGACCGGCCCGAGCGCTTCGCCAAGGCGGCCGAACGCGCCGACGCCGTCATCATTGACCTGGAAGACGCGGTCGCGCCGGTTGCCAAGGCGCAGGCCCGGGAAAACATGGTGGCCAGCACACTGGACCCGACGAAAACCATGGTGCGCATCAACGCCCTCGACACGCCCGATGCCGCCCTGGACCTGGCGGCGGTGGCGCGCAGCCCCTACCGGACCATCATGGTGGCCAAGGCCTCCGACCCGGCAGGCGTCGCGGCGCTCGCGGACTTCAACGTGGTGGTGCTGTGCGAAAGTGCGGCCGGGATCCTGGCTGCCTCCGCCCTGGCGCAGCTGCCCAATGTGGTGGCGTTGATGTGGGGCGCCGAGGACCTCGTGGCCTCATTGGGTGGAACGTCCAGCCGTTTCACCGCCGGGCTGCGGGCCGGAAGCTACCGTGACGTGGCTATGCTGGCGCGCTCGCAGCTGCTGCTGGCGGCCGGTGCTTTCGGGAAGGTCGCGATCGACTCCATCTACGCCGACTTTGCCGACCTCGAGGGCCTCGCCGAAGAGTCAGAGGACGCCATGGCCAGCGGCTTCGGTGCGAAGGCATGCATCCACCCCTCGCAGGTTGCCGTCATCCGGGCTGCCTACCGGCCCTCTGACGACGATGTTGCTGCCGCCCGTGAACTGCTGGCCGCCGCCGATGCTGCGGGCACCGGCGTGTTCGCGTTCCAGGGCCAGATGGTCGACGGCCCCATCCTCCTCCACGCACAGCAAACCCTGCGCCGGGCCACCCCTGACAGCCCAGACGCTCGCTCACATATGGGGCATTAATCCCAAACGCTCGCGCAGTTACGGGGCGTTTTTCCCAAACGCTCGCGCAGCAATGGCCAGTCCCGTCAGTGTGATTCCCCTATGATGGGTCCAATTCGAAACGCTCCTGCAGTAGCGGGGCGGTTTTCGACAACGCTCGATCAGTTGTGGGGTGTCATCGTGGGGAAAGAACTTCCGGGGAACAAACAAGCGGGCTGGCCGGATCCGGGCCAGGTGACACTTGCCGACATGAATATCAAGCAGCGGGTCCGTCTTGTTCCATTCGTGCTGGCGGTCCTGGCCATGCTGTGCAGCATCGTCGGACCCAATGCGGGCTTGTACCTGGCCGGACATTCCCTTGCGCTCGTTGCCGCGCTGGCCGTACCCGTGAGCTATGGGTGGCTCAGCCGTGGTGCGGGTACGCAGAATAAATCACAGCGGGCGGCCCTCACCGCCGGCCTTTCACTGCTCGCCGTGGTGCTTGCCTTTGCGGAGGCCGTCATGCTGTCCTATGGCTCAGCCGACGGTGCGGTCGCCGACATTGGCGGGACGTTCCTCTGGCTGGTGGGCGGTGTGGGACTTCTGGCACTTTCGGGCCTGGCCGCGTATCAGTGGCCCCGCCAGGGACATTAAGGAACGGCGGCGGCCGGTGACCTCTTCTGTGAAAGGTCACCGGCCGCCGCCGTGCTTCAACCGGCCGCGGGTGCGACAGCGAACCAGGAAATCCAGCCATTGCTGCGCTAGCGTTTCGGGAAAGCGCCCCATATGTGAGCGAGCGTCTGGGAAAAGCGCCCCATATGTGATCGAGCGTTCAGGAGTGGGGTGGGCTAGGCGTTGACGAGGGCGCCTTCGCGGACCGTCTTCATGGCGCGAGTCCAGGTGATGAGCTGGTCGAGCATGGGCGCGACCGAGGCTGCCTGGATCTCGGTGGGCTTGAAGGTGGAGAAGTTCTCGAAGTCGGTGAACAGGGAGAACATGCCGGTCTTCTGCACGTGGGCGACCTGCAGTTCGGAGAGGATGCCGCGCAGGTGCTCCATGGCGCGGACGCCGAAGGCCGAGCCGTAGCCGACCATGCCGGCGGCCTTGTTGTTGAACTCGACATTCAGGTAGGAGATGGCGTTGGCCAGGGCCGGCTGGACCGAGTGGTTGTACTCGCCGGTGATGAAGATGTAGCCGTCAAACTCGTTCATCTTCGCTGCCCAGACCTTGGTGTGGTCGTTCTGATAGTTCTGGTAGCCGGCCGGGTAGGCCTCGTCCAGGACGGGCAGGTTGAAGTCCGCGATGTCAACGATTTCGTAGTTTGCATCCCCGCGCAGCTGAGCCTGAGCCAGGACCCATTCTGCAACGCCGGTGTTAATGCGGCCGGGGCGGGTGGAACCGGTGACGATGGCGATCTTGGTCATGTGTTTTCTCCTTGAAAATGAGCAACGCGCCACCGTAAGTAAATGACGTGTCAACTAAAACTTGCTGTTTCCATCATGAAGCAGACATACTTGATGTGTCAACTAATGCTAAGGAATGTGAGGAAGGCAATGACCCGCAATGATTCCGCGGCCCCGGTCGTGCCGGGGCGAACGCCAGGGCAAACTCCGGGGCAAACGCCGCAGCGCCCGCCCGAGCAGCTCCCTCCCGAGGAGACGCACTGGCTCAGCACCCAGGAGCAGGCCCTCTGGCTGGAGTTGCGCGAATTCGCCAGCGGCCTCCCGCGCGCCATCGACCGCCAGCTCCTCCAAGACTCCGACGTCTCCGGTGTGGAGTACTCCGTCCTGGCTGTCGTGTCGGAATCGCCAGGCAAGGTGGTTCGTTCCGGTGATCTTGCCGCCAAGCTGGGGTGGGACCGCTCTCGGGTGTCCCACCTGCTGCGCCGCATGGAAGCCCGCGGGCTCATCCATCGCTGCGCCGCGAGTGCCGACGGTCGCGGCCAGGACATCGCCCTGACCGAGGCCGGCTGGGATAAGGTGCGTGGCGCCGCCCCCGGCCACGTCACCATGGTGCGCGAAACCATCTTCGATCCCCTGACGCCCGAACAGCAGACACAGCTTTTTGCGGCACTCACCAGCATCCGCCGCGCCGCCGAGGAACGCGGCCTGTGGTGACGCCCGCCGCGTAAGTGCGGAATACTTGTAACCATGGCGCATCGTAAAGTGATCATCCTCGGCTCAACAGGTTCCATCGGCACCCAGGCGATTGACGTCGTCGAGCAGGCAACCCTTCCCGACGGCAGCCCGCGCTTCAGCGTCACTGCCCTGAGTGCCGGCGGCGGCAACCTCGAATTGCTGGCCGGGCAGGCTGTTGCGCTGCGGGTGTTGGCTGTTGGCATTTCCACGAACGACGCCGGGACCCTGCGTTCCCTGATTGACTCACGTGCCGCCGCTGTCGGCTTGGCAGGCTTCGCCCCGGAAATCCTCACCGGCCCGGACGCCTCGACCGTCATCGCCGCGTGGGGCGCGGGCACGACTGACGCGGCCGACGTCGTGCTTAATGGCATCACCGGCTCCATCGGCCTGGCCCCGACCCTGGCCGCACTCGGCACCACCGCCATCCTGGCCCTGGCCAACAAGGAATCCCTCATCGTAGGCGGGGAACTCGTCAAGGCCGCCGCCTCGCCCGGCCAGCTGGTGCCCGTGGATTCCGAGCACTCGGCCCTGGCCCAGGCGCTGCGCTCCGGCACTGCGGGTGAAGTTGAGAAACTGATTGTCACGGCCTCGGGCGGGCCGTTCCGCGGCCGCAGCCGCGAAGAGTTGGCCGATGTCACTCCGGAACAGGCGCTCAAGCACCCCACCTGGGACATGGGCCCCATGGTCACCACCAACTCCGCCACGCTGGTCAACAAGGGCCTGGAGGTCATCGAGGCGCACCTGCTCTTCGACGTCCCGCTGGACCGGATCGAGGCCGTGGTGCACCCGCAATCCATTGTTCACTCGATGGTGCAGTTCACCGACGGTTCAACCATCGCCCAGGCCTCCCCGCCGGACATGCGCCTGCCCATCGCCCTGGGGCTCGGCTGGCCCGAGCGGGTCCCCGGCGCGGCGACACCCTGTGACTGGACGAAGGCGGCCACCTGGACATTTGAGCCACTCGACAACGTGGCCTTTCCCGCCGTCGAGCTTGCCAAGGAGGCTGCACGCCGGGGGAGTACCTGCCCTGCCGTCTACAACGCGGCCAACGAGGAAGCCGTCCATGCCTTTCATGCCGGAAGGATCGCGTTCCTGGATATTGTGGACACCATTGCGCAGGTTCTCAGCGAACACACACCGGAATCGCAGCTCACGCTCCAAAGCGTGTTGGATGCTGAAGTATGGGCACGCGCACGGACCAACGAGTTGCTGGCCACCAAGGGCTGAGCACTTTTCAACGCAGGTAGTAAAACGCAGGAAGTAAATTGTGACTGTATTGCTTTTCATTGGTGGCGTGCTCTTTGTCGCCATCGGCATCGCCCTCTCCATCGCCTTGCACGAGGTGGGCCACCTGCTGCCCGCCAAGCTGTTCAAGGTCCGCGTCACCCGGTTCATGATCGGCTTCGGCCCCACCCTGTGGTCCAAGAAAAAGGGCGACACCGAGTACGGCATCAAGGCCATTCCGGCCGGCGGCTACGTGGCCATGGTGGGCATGTACCCGCCGAACCCCACCGACGGCAGCGTCCGCCCCTCCAGTACCGGCATGTTCCAGACCCTCGCCACCGAGGCCCGCAGCGCAGCCCATGAGGAAGTCGGCCCCGAGGACGCCAACCGGGTGTTCTACAAACTGCCCGTGTGGAAAAAGATCATCATCATGCTGGGCGGGCCCGCCATGAACCTGCTCATTGGTGTGGTGCTCATGGCCGTCCTGCTCATGGGCTTCGGCACCGCCCAGGCCACCACCACCCTGTCCGAGGTCAACGCCTGCCAAGTCGCGTACGGCGAGCCAGTGCCCACCGACCTCAGCAACTGCACACCCACGCCCGCCGCGGCCGCCGGCCTGCAGCCCGGTGACACGCTTACATCGTTCGACGGCGTGCCCGTCACCGAGTGGGCGGCCTTCACCGAGAGGGTCCGCGCCTCGGCAGGAAAGAACGTTCCGCTGGTCTATGAGCGTGCCGGGAAGACCGTCTCCACCACCATCACCCCGGTTTTGACGGCCAGGCCTGTTATCGGAGCCAACGGCATGGCCGAAGTTGACGGCTCCGGAACCACAGTTACGGTGCAGGCGGGCTTCCTTGGGGTGGGGCCAACCACCGCCCTGGTGAGGGAACCGGCGTCGGCCGTCCTGCCCGCCGTTGGCAATAGTGTCGTTCAAATCGGCGGGGTGGTCCTTCAGCTCCCGCAGAAACTTGTGGGCGTGGCGCAGGCCGCGTTCAGCTCCGAACCGCGCGACCCTAACGGCCCCATCTCCGTGGTCGGTGTGGGCCGGGTGGCCGGGGAAGTGGCCGCCATGGAGGCGATTCCCCTGAGCTCCCGGGCGGCAACGCTCATCGGGCTGCTGGCCAGCGTGAACCTTGCCCTGTTCGTGTTCAACCTGATTCCGCTGCTGCCGCTCGACGGTGGCCACGTGGCGGGAGCGCTGTATGAGGGCGCCCGGCGCAGGGTCGCCAAGGTGTTCAAGCGCAAGGATCCGGGCCCCTTTGACATCGCCAAGCTGCTGCCGCTGACTTATGTGGCGGCCGTGGTGCTCATGGTGATGGGTGCCCTGCTGATCTACGCCGACATTGTTAAACCAGTCAATCTTTTCGGCTAGGCCCCTTGGTCCCCGGTCTAGTCACTCTTAATTGGTTGATTAATTCAAATCAACCAATTATGGTTTAGTTATGTATGTACTGACAATTGACCAACGTGGCAGCCGGACCCACGGCGACAAAGTGCCTGCGCTGCTGGCAGCCCTAGACGATATTGACGTCATCCTGCCCTTCGAACGCTCCGTAGGCGATGAAATCCAGGGGCTGCTGGGGGAACCAGGCGCCGTGGTGGAAGCTGCAATGCGGGTGCTGCGCCTGCAGGAATGGTATGTGGGGCTGGGTGTTGGCAGTGTCGACCTGCCTCTTCCTGCCAGCGCGCGTGAGGCCTCGGGCGCTGCCTTCGTCGCCGCCAGGGAGGCTGTTGAATCGGCGAAAAAGCTCGGCGACCGGGTGCCGGTGCGTGTGCAGAGCGGCGCGGATGGTGACCGGACCGATGGTGCCTGGGCGGCAGCCGCCGAGGCGGTGCTGGTCCTGGTCGGTGATGTTGTGCGGGGCAGGTCGGCCGCGGAATGGCGCGTGCTTGACGCACTGGATGCGGCGCCCGGCGTGGCGCAGAAGGACATTGCGGCGCAGCTGGGGATCACTCCACAGGCCGTCAGCAAGGCGATCGTGCGGTCAGGGCGCCTCGAAGAACTCAACGGCAGGAAGGCCGCCGTGCTGCTGCTCTCCCAACTTGTCAGTGCCGGGCGCTAGTGTGAACAGCACAGTCGGCGGGGCGGCCTGAACCACAGGGAACCTGAAGCACGGGCCTTGAACCACAAGGCCCTGGACCATGGGGAACCGGGTCGCGTGCTGCTGGGTGGATGACCTACTGAGCGAAGGAGAGCGCATGGATGCACTGTGGATTACCCTGGCGATGGTCCTTGCCGTTGTGGGCGGCTGGCCGGTCACGGCAGGCATCCTTAAACTTGCCAAGTCTCAAACCATCCGTGCCGTGGACGCCGCTGAGTCGGGGGAGGCGGTGGTGGAGCCCACCGAAGGCGAACCGGCCACTGTGGAGGAGTCGCCCTCGGGCATTCCCTTGGCTGCCGACGCAGCCACGCCCGCCGGCCCGGATACCGACGCAGGCACGCCCGCAGGCCCGGATACCGACGCAACCACGCCCGCAGGCCCGGATGTGGGCAGCGGTGGCGAAGGAAGTCGCGCCGATGGAGGCCGCGACGCGCCAGCCCGGGCGGCACCAGCACGTCCCGGCGGCGAAGTGCTGCGCGGCGGGTTGCTCATTGGGTTTTTGGAGCGGGGAGCCGTGGCGGTAGCCATTTTTTCCGGCCAACCGGTGGCCATCGCCTACGTTGTCGCCATCAAGGGCCTGGGCAGGTATCCGGAGTTGAAGGAAACTCCTGGCGCCAGTGAGCGCTTCATCATCGGCACCCTGGCCTCGATGTTGTGGGCTGCCAGCGTGGGTGTGCTGACTAAAGTGCTCCTGCTATAAGGTGAAAGCATGTCTATTTTCGCCGTTGAATATGTCTATGGTCCCGAAGCCGAAGAAGCACGGGTGGAGCACCGCCCCAAACACAGGGAGTGGCTGGCCGCCCTGGCCGAGGCGGAGGTTGTCCTGGCATCAGGGCCCTACGCCGACGGTGCCGGTGCCTTGCTGATTATCAACGCAGCCGATGAAGCTGCCGTGCAGGAGCTCATCTCCCAGGACCCCATGACCGTCGGTGGCGGTGTTACGGGGCTGAAGATTTCAGGCTGGGACCCGGTCATCGGGCAGCTGAGCAAGTACGTGGGATAAGCCTCACTAGTCCTCGCACGGGGCCGATCGAGCCTACAATCAAAGGTAGTTAGTGCGAGAATCCTATGGTGGTGCCACAAACCTGTTCACCTCCTGCAGTATTAGTTTATTGAACTCCTAGGAGCATATTTTGACCTCCGTCAGTCTTGGCATGCCGCCATTGCCACCGCCCGTGCTTGCGCCCAGGCGCAAAACCCGGCAAATTAAGGTCGGCCCGGTGGGTGTGGGCTCGGATTCGCCCATCAGCGTGCAATCCATGACAACCACCCCCACCACGGACATCAACGGAACGCTGCAGCAGATTGCTGAGCTCACGGCGTCGGGCTGCGACATTGTTCGCGTGGCCTGTCCGTCGCAGGACGATGCCGATGCGCTGCCGATCATTGCCCGCAAGTCGCAGATCCCTGTCATCGCGGACATTCACTTTCAGCCGAAGTACGTTTTCGCGGCCATCGAAGCTGGCTGTGCCGCTGTGCGCGTGAACCCCGGAAACATTCGCAAGTTTGATGACCAGATCAAGGAAATCGCGAAGGCTGCCAGGGACCACGGAACCTCCATCCGCATCGGCGTGAACGCCGGTTCCCTGGAGCCGGGCATCATGAAAAAGTACGGCAAGGCAACCCCTGAAGCCCTGGTGGAATCCGCTGTCTGGGAAGCCTCCCTGTTTGAAGAACACGGATTCCACGACTTCAAGATCTCCGTCAAGCACAATGACCCTGTCATCATGGTTGCCGCCTATGAAATGCTGGCCGAACAAGGCGACTGGCCCCTGCACCTTGGCGTGACCGAGGCCGGACCAGCCTTCCAGGGCACCATCAAGTCCGCCACCGCATTTGGCGCGCTGCTGTCCAAGGGCATCGGCGACACCATCCGTGTTTCACTCTCCGCCCCGCCGGTGGAAGAAATCAAGGTCGGCAACCAGATCCTGCAGTCGCTGAACCTGCGCCCGCGGAAGCTGGAAATTGTTTCCTGCCCGTCCTGCGGTCGCGCCCAGGTTGACGTGTACAAGTTGGCGGAGGAAGTCACCGCCGGTCTTGAAGGCATGGAAGTGCCGTTGCGCGTCGCCGTCATGGGCTGTGTTGTCAACGGTCCCGGTGAAGCCCGCGAGGCAGACCTGGGTGTTGCCTCCGGCAATGGCAAGGGCCAGATCTTTGTGAAGGGAAAAGTCATCAAGACTGTTCCTGAAGATCAGATTGTTGAGACACTCATTGAAGAAGCCATGAGGCTTGCGGAAGAGATGGAGTCCGACGAGGATGAGCCGACTCTCACGGGTGGCCCCGTGGTTAGCGTCTCCTAGGGACGCCCGGCACGACCCGGTGCGCGTCCTTGTCCACAGCGACACGGACGCGCTCCGGGCCCTTATCGCGCGTGACCGCGTAGCCAATGTATTCGTTGACTCGCTCGTCAACCAGCACCGCAGTGCCGTGCCTGTGGCTCCCGGCGCGTACATGCTCGGCTATTTTATGGACGACGGCGTGAGGCTAGCCGCCGCCTGCTGGGTGGGTTCCAACGTGGTACCGATCGAGGCCACCCCCGAGCATGCCGGCTACTTTGCCCGCTGGATGGTGGCTCACTGGCAGCCGCACGCCTCCATCTTTGGTCCAGCCGACGCCACCTTGGCCATCATGACCGAGTTGCAATCCACCGGCATTAAAGCCCAAGAAATCCGAACAAACCAGCCATTGTTGACGATTTCCGGCGAACCCATGGTTGCGCCCCATCCGGCGCTGGCCGTCAGCGACAGCGAGCAATTTGGTGAAATTCTTGTGGCTGCTGCTGCGATGTTTGAGGAAGAAGTGGGCTACTCACCATTCCTGGGCGGCGAGGCAAACTACCGGCGCCGGGTGGCCTGGCTGATCAGCAACGGCTATTCGTTCAGCCACGCCGAACCGCTGGGCGAAGTGATCTTTAAAGCAGACCTTGGCGCCGTCACGCAGTACGCCACGCAGGTGCAGGGCGTCTGGATGAACCCGCGCTACCGCGGCCTGGGGCTCAGCGCCTCCTACATGGCCGGCGTCGTGACCTTGGCGCAGCGCCACGCGCCCGTCACGAGCCTGTACGTCAACGACTACAACACCACGGCCCGAGCCCTCTATGAACGGGTGGGCTTTGAACAAGTGGGCACCTTCGCCACCGTCCTGTTCTGAAGGATGCACGACGCCGGACCCGCTGGCCCGGGTGCCACGTCCGCCACCGTGGCTCCGCGCCTCCCCGCTGGCGCATGCGCAACCTTGGGTGCCAGTGTTGCGCAGCCGCAAAGGCGAGCTGGCGCATGCTCAAGGGCGGGTGCCAGTGGTGCGCAGCCGTCGCAGCGGCGCCAAGCTCGCCGTTGGTGCTGCGCATGTGGAAAAGCGACTTGGCGCATGCGCACGTGAAGCCACTGCAGCGGCGCAGGCATCCTGCGGCCCGGCGCTGCGGAGGACGCTCCGGAAGCCATGCGCAACGTCGGACCCCGCTCTGGCGCATGGCGCGCGACGCCGGACCCGAAGGTGCGGATCTCCGGCCCGCCACCACCGACCCGCGCCGCCCGGCTCCTGCAATGTAACCCGCGTCACCACTTGTGCGCTACGATTATGCAACTTGTTGCGCAAAGGAGTGCATGTATGAATGCTGGCCAGTTTCCCCACCTGTTCGCCCCGCTGGATTTGGGGTTCACCACGTTGCCCAACCGGGTGCTGATGGGCTCCATGCACGTGGGCCTGGAAGAACTCCCCGGCGGCTTTGAACGCATGGCCGCGTTTTATGCTGAACGCGCCAGGGGAGGGGTGGCGCTCATGGTCACCGGCGGCATCTCGCCCAATGAGGCGGGCCGGCCCATGAAGGGCGGCGCCAAGCTCAGCACCGATGAAGAGGCGCAGCAGCACAGGGTCGTGACGGCAGCTGTCCATGCCGAAGGCGGCAAGATCGCGTTGCAACTCCTGCACTTTGGCCGCTACGCCTCCCACAGGAACCTCGTTGCACCCAGCGCCGTCCAGGCCCCGATCAGTCCGCTCACCCCACACCCGATGAGCGCTGAGGAGGTGGAACAAACCATTGAGGACTTCGCCACCGCGGCACAGCTAGCCCAAACGGCAGGCTACGACGGCGTGGAAATCATGGGCTCCGAGGGCTACCTGATCAACGAGTTCATTGCCCGGCGCACCAACCACCGTAGCGATGAATGGGGCGGATCCTATGAGCACCGGATGCGTTTTCCCGTGGAGATCGTCCGCCGCACCCGGGAACGCGTCGGCGCGAACTTCATCATCATCTACAGGCTTTCCATGCTGGACCTTGTGGAGGACGGCTCCACCCTGGAAGAGGTCATCCAACTAGCCCAGGCCGTTGAAAAGGCCGGCGCCACCATCATCAACACCGGCATCGGCTGGCACGAGGCCCGCATCCCCACCATCGTCACCTCCGTGCCGCGGGCCGGCTACGCTTGGGTCACGAAGAAGCTGATGGGCTCCGTAAGCATCCCGCTGGTGGCCACCAACCGCATCAACACCCCCGAGGTGGCCGAGGCGCTGCTCGCCGACGGCACCGCGACCATGGTCTCCATGGCCCGGCCGTTCCTCGCCGACGCCTTCTTCATGCGCAAGGCCAGGGACGGGCGCAGCGATGAAATCAACAGCTGCATCGGCTGCAACCAGGCCTGCCTCGATCACACCTTTGTGGGAAAAACCTCCTCCTGCCTCGTCAACCCACGAGCCTGCCACGAAACCGAAATCATCCTTGAAACGGCAAGCAAGGCGAAAAAGCTCGCCGTGGTGGGTGCCGGCCCGGCCGGGCTGGCGTTCGCCGTGACTGCCGCCCAGCGCGGCCACCATGTCACCCTGATCGAGGCTGCCAAGGAGATCGGCGGCCAGTTCAACATCGCCAAGCAGATCCCGGGCAAGGAGGAATTCAACGAGACCATCAGATACTTCCACCGCCAGATCCAGCTCCTTGGCATCACACTGGAACTGAACACGCGCGCCAGCGAGGAGCGCCTGCTGGCAGGAAACTTTGACGAAATTGTCCTGGCCACGGGTGTCATCCCGCGGATACCGGAGCTGGACGGCGTCGACCATCCCAGCGTGCTCAGCTACATTGACGTACTCCGGGACAAGAAGGAAGTGGGTGCCAAGGTGGCCATCCTCGGCGCCGGAGGCATCGGCTTCGACGTGGCCGAATACATCACCTCCCACGGCACCAGCGCCACACTGGTCCCGGAAAAGTTTTACCGCGAGTGGGGCATCGACACCGAGTACCAGAACGCCGGCGGCATCACCACACCTGCGCCCGAGCGCCCGGACCGGCGCGTGAGCCTGTTCCAGCGCAAGGAGACCAAGGTCGGCGCAGGTCTGGGCAAGACCACCGGCTGGATTCACCGCACAGCCCTGAAAGCCAAGGGCGTCACCATGGTTCCCGGGGTGGAGTACCACAAGATTGACGACGCCGGACTGCACTGTGCACTCAACGGCACCGACACCGTCCTCGCCGTGGACACCGTCATCCTGTGTACCGGGCAGGAACCCCGGCGCGAACTGCAGGCGGGGCTGGAAGCCGGAGGCGCCGTCGTGCATCTCATTGGGGGAGCGGATGTGGCGGCCGAGCTCGATGCCAAGCGTGCCATCGACCAGGGCACGCGGCTGGCGGCACGGATCTAAATGTCGCTGACACACGCCCTCCTGACCTCGCTGCTGGAAAAGCCGTGCACGGGGGCCGAATTGGCCAGGCGGTTCGATAAGTCACTGGGGCATTTTTGGCAGGCAACCCACCAGCAGATCTACCGGGAACTAGGCAAAATGGAGGGCGCCGGGCTTATCGAAGCGCAAGAATTGCCCACGGCCCGCGGCCAGCAACGCCAGTTCCAGGTGCGTGGGGAGGGCCGGAACGAGCTGCTGCTTTGGTGCGCCCAACAATCGGAACCACGGCCCATCAGGGACGAACTGCTGGTGCGGCTGCGTGCCGCCGCCGTGTTGGGGACCGTGGACGTCATGGCGCAAATGCGCCGACACCACGGCCTGCACTCAGCAACGCTGCAACGCTATCTCGACATCGCAGGGCAGGACTTTCCCCAAGATACGCCACGGACTAATGCCGGTGAATTGCAGCTGGCGGTGCTGCGGGCAGGCATCGCGTATGAGCGGTCCTGGCTGGAATGGTGTGACCAGGCGCTGGCGGACCTGGCCGGCACCGACAGTCAGGGCACGGACGGCCAGGGCGCCGACAGTCAGGAGCTGTGACGCTGGCGGTCAGGCCGTTTGACGCCGCAGGGTCAGGGAGGAGAAGAGCAAGCCCGCCACCACAAACGCCGCAATCACCACCAGGTCCACCAGCAGTGCCGAGGTGGGGTTGGAATGAGCAGCCACTTCCTGCAAGCCGTCCACGGCGTAACTCAGCGGCAGCACATTTGAAATGGCCTCCAACACCCCGTTCATCTGGTCCCTGGCCACAAACAGCCCGCAGAGCAGGATCTGCGGAATCACCACAACGGGCATGAACTGCACAGCCTGGAATTCTGTGGTGGCAAAGGCCGAGCACAGCAGGCCCAGGGCCACACCAAGCACCGCCGTGAGCACCGAAATCAACACCACCCATCCGGCGTTGCCGGCGATCTTCAAACCAAAAATCCAGTACGCCGTGGCCGTTGCCACAAGCGCCTGCAGGGCCGCCATGATGGAGAAAGCCAGGGCATAGCCAAACAGCAGGTCTGCCCTGTGGAGGGGTGTTGTCAGCAACCGTTCCAAGGTGCCTGAGGTTCGCTCACGCAGCATCGTGATCGAGGTGACGAGGAACATCACCACAAACGGAAAAATGCCCAGCATCATCAGGCCCACACGGTCGAAGGTGCGTGGCTGTCCCGGGGCGAGGGCTTCGTTTTGATACAGCCAATACACCAGGGCCAACAAGACCGCCGGGACCACCAGGATCAAACCGATGCTGCGGGGGTCGCCCTTGAGCTGTTGCAGCACCCGGGTGCAGGTAGCCCAGAGCATCGCGGGATTCATGAGGCCGCCTTCCCGGTGTTGGCGGCCGCGGCTTGGGAGGCCTGGATCAGCCGCAGGAAGGCCAGCTCCAAATCGTCCGTCTCGCCCTGTATACGCAATTGTGCCGGTGTCAGCTGCTCCAAAAGCAGTCCCTCGCGCAGCAACAACAGTGAATCGCAGTGTCCGGCCTCCTCCATGACATGGCTGGAAATAAGCAAGGTGGTCCCTTCCTCCGCCATGGCCGCAAACTGCTGCCACAAATCCGCGCGCAGCACCGGATCAAGGCCCACCGTGGGCTCATCCAGCACCAGCAGGCGTGGCTTGCCCACGAGTGCGCAGGCCAGCGACACCCGGCTGAACTGCCCGCCTGACAGATCAGCGGCCTTGCGTTTGGCCAGTTCGGAAAGCCCGACGGCGGCCAGCACCGCCTGCGCGTCCGCCCGGTTTGCGCCATGCACGGCACCAAAGTAGCGGACGTTGTCCAGTACGCTCAGGTCCCGGTAGACGCTGGGTGCCTGGGTGACGTAGCCGACGTCGTGCCTGTTGCGAGGATCCCCGGCGGGGCGGCCCAGGACCGTGACGGTGCCGGCGGTGATCTTTTGCACCCCGACCAAGGCCCGCAGCAAGGTGGTCTTGCCGCTGCCGGACGGGCCCAACAAGCCGGTGATGCGCCCCGCGGGGATATTGGCGGAAATGTTAGCCAGCACAGTATTTTTCCCGCGGCGCACCCGTAAACCCTCGACGCTGACACTGATGGGTCCGTGGGTGCCGGAGGGGTCCGCCGGGACCGGGGCAAAGGGTGGTGCGGCTGCTCGGTGGGACACGGTGCCTCCTGGACTGCCGGTGCGGATGCTCTGACTTCAAACTAGACCCGGGGCAGGAGACTGTCCAGCGCCGACGGTCCATGGCGCATGCGTTGTTGGCGCCGCCGGGACGGGTGTGCCAGAGTCAGCCTCGAACCGGTAGATTGGTACTTGGCCGTCCATGCCATGGCGGCAGCTACCAACGTCAAGAAAAAGGAAAATTCGCCCGTGGCCCTTCGCCTTTCCACCCTCTTTCTCCGCACCCTGCGTGAAGATCCCGTCGACGCCGAAGTGGACAGCCACAAGCTGCTGCTGCGAGCCGGCTACATCCGCCGCGCGGCACCGGGCATTTACACCTGGCTTCCGCTGGGCCTGCGCGTACTGCGCAAGGTTGAAGCCATTGTGCGTGAAGAGATGGATGCCATTGGCGCCCAGGAAGTCCATTTCCCCGCCCTGCTGCCCCGCGAACCGTACGAGACCACGAACCGCTGGCAGGAATACGGAGACAACCTCTTCCGCCTCCAGGACCGCAAGGGCGTCGACCTTCTGCTGGCCCCCACGCATGAGGAAATGTTCACGCTGCTGGTCAAGGACCTGTACTCCTCCTACAAGGACCTGCCGCTGAGCCTGTACCAGATCCAGAACAAGTACCGCGACGAGGCCCGCCCCCGCGCCGGCCTGCTCCGTGGCCGCGAGTTTGTCATGAAGGATTCCTACTCCTTTGACATTGACGACGCCGGACTGGACGCCAGCTACATGGCTCACCGTGGTGCTTACTTGCGTATCTTTGAGCGCCTCGGCCTGGCAGTCATCCCCGTGGCGGCCACCGCCGGCGCCATGGGCGGTTCCAAGAGCGAAGAGTTCCTGCACCCCATGGACGTTGGTGAAGACACCTTTGTGCGTTCACCCGGCGGCTACGCAGCCAACGTTGAAGCGGTCACCACGGTCGTGCCGGCCGAGATCGACTTCAGCAACGCCCCCGCAGCCGTGGTGCGTGACACCCCGGACACCCCCACGATCGACACGCTGGTGGCCGCAGCCAACGAACTGGCACCGCGTGCAGCAGGCGAATGGAGTGCCGCCGACACGTTGAAGAACGTTGTGCTGGCTGTGGACCTGCCCACAGGCGAACGCCAGATCGTGGTTGTCGGCCTGCCCGGCGACCGCGATGTCGACCTGAAGCGCATCGAAGCCAACATTGGTGGGCATCTGGAAATCGGCGGCGAAGTTGCTGTCGAAGCGGCCGGCGAAGCCGACCTGAAAAAGCACCCGGGCCTCATCAAGGGCTACATGGGGCCCGGCCTGGCACTCGACGCAGCCGTCCTCGGTGCCGAATCAGCCACCAAAATCCTGTACCTCGTTGACCCCCGCGTTGTCTCCGGGACCAGCTGGATCACCGGCGCCAACGAAGAAAACAAGCACGTGTTCGGCCTGGTTGCCGGCCGCGACTTCACCTGGGACGGCACTGTTGAGGCCGCCCAGGTTCGCGAAGGCGATCCGGCACCCGACGGTTCCGGTCCGCTGGAAGCCGCCCGCGGCATCGAAATGGGCCACATCTTCGCGCTGGGACGCAAGTACGCCGAAGCTTTGGACCTGAAGGTTTTGGATAAGAACGGCAAGCTGGTAGTTGTCACCATGGGCTCCTACGGTGTCGGTGTCACCCGCGCCGTTGCAGCCCTGGCCGAATCCAACCACGACGACAAGGGCCTGATCTGGCCCTCCCAGGTGGCACCCGCCGACGTCCATGTCGTGGCTGTCGGCCGCGGCGAGGAAATCTACGCAGCCGCCGAACAGCTCACCGCCGACCTTGAAACCGCTGGGCTGGACGTCATATACGACGACAGGCCCAAGGTTTCCCCCGGCGTGAAGTTCGGCGACGCCGAGCTCATCGGCGTCCCCACCATCCTGGCCGTGGGCCGGGGACTCGTGGACGGCGTTGTGGAGATCAAGAACCGTGCCACCGGCGTTGCCGAGAACGTGGCAGTGGCCGACGCCGTGGCGTACATTCTCGACCAGCGGTAATTCGCTCAGGACCCGGCGCGCACTTCCGCCAGCCGCCCCTCGCGGGCCGTAAGATTTCTCGCACGTTTACCGACTTCGTTCCTCAGCCGGTGCCCGTGCGTGGAAATCCATCCCCGCTCCGGGGCTGCAGGCTCTCGTGTGCGCCGGGTCCTTCGACGTCCGCAGAAGGGCAACAAGCAATGGTTTCCGGACTTGAAGACATCACCACGGCCACGATCCTGTTGGTCATCGTGGCGGGCTTCGCCGCGGGCTGGATCGACGCCGTCGTGGGTGGCGGCGGCCTCATTCAGCTGCCCGTGATGTTGATGATCCCGGGAATCACGCCCGTGCAGGCGCTGGCCACCAACAAAATGGGCTCCATTTTTGGTACAGCCACGAGCTCCATCACGTATTACCGGCGCGTGAAACCAGACATGCGCACCGCCCTGCCCATGGCCGGTGTGGCGTTGCTGGGGAGTGTGGGCGGGGCAGTGGTGGCGGCGAGCCTGCCAGGTTCCGTGTTCAAACCCATCATCGTCATCGCCCTCGTGGCTGTCCTGTTGTTCACGGCGTTCAAGCCCAGCCTCGGTGAATTCACGGCGTTGCGCCATTCAGGACGCACGCACTATGTGGTGGCGGCCTGCATCGGCGGGATCATCGGCTTTTACGACGGCCTGATCGGTCCGGGCACGGGCTCGTTCCTGATCATCGCCATGGTCAGCCTCATGGGTTATGCATTTCTGGAGGCCAGTGCCAAGGCAAAAATCGTCAACCTGGCCACCAACGCCGGCGCCTTGATGTTCTTCCTCCCCCACGGTTCACTGCTGTGGGGTGTGGGCCTGATCCTGGGCGGGGCCAACATGGCCGGCGGCTATCTCGGGGCGCGCACGGCCGTGAAGCAGGGCAGCAAGTTCATCCGGGCGGTTTTCCTGGTGGTTGTGGGCGTGCTGATCATCAAACTCGGCATCGACGTGTGGCTGGAAAACATCGTAGGGGCCTCATAGCGGCGGGCAGCTAACACGGCCTGTGGGCTAATACAGCCGGTGGAGTGCGTGCGCGTCCGGCAGTCCCGGGAGCGTCCGTCCCGCCATGGTGCTGGCAACCCACAGCGAACGTTTCGCGTCGTCGGGCAACGAATCCGCAAAGTAGCTCAGCGCATTTTCCACCTCGCGCAGCACAGCCCACTGGGCGCACAGTTCCTCATCAAGACCGGCAGCCTGTGCCAACGCTGCAGCACGACGGCGGAGCCCGGCTGCTGCGTTGAGCGCCGGCAAATCCTCGAGCCGGTTCCACAGACAAGGTGCCACAGCGAATTCGCCATCACCCACCTGAACTTGGGGGTCGATGGCCAGATACTGTCCGGAACGCGGTTGTCCCGATCCCGGTTGTCCTGATCCCGGTTGTCCTGATCCCGGTTGTCCTGATCCCGGTTGTCCCGATCCCGGTTGTCCCGATCCCGGTCTGGCCAGAATGTTTTGGTAGTGCAGATCGGTGTGGACCAGGACATCGTTGCTGCTGCGCCGGCCCACGGCGCCGCGCGTGTGGCAGACCTCCAGAGCCGCTTCCAGCAGCCAGCGCGGGAAGGGCTCCCCAAGGTCGGTCCAGGCCTGGGGCAGTTCGTCGCTATACCTCTCGGCGGTGGCAGCGATGTGTGGCAGCAGCCGCCATTCGGGGCGGTCATCGGGGTGGATGCTCAATTCCTGGACGACTCCGCCCCAGAGCGGGATGGCCTCCTCCATGGGCAATTCCATGAGGGAGCGTTGCTCATCGAGGCGTTCCAGCAGCATGGCACCCAGCGAATCATCGTTAGCAAGCAGGCGCACCGACCCTGAGCCGTTCCACAGTGTCAGGGCCAGGGGTTCCAGCAGGGCTTCCTCGTGGGGGAAAACCACTTTCAAGGCCGCCTGCACGCCTTGGGCGGTGACCACCGGAACCACCACACCGGTGTGCCCGTGCCAAGGCAGACCATGGGGTGGCAGGGCCAACTCCAGTTGCCATTGTTCCAGCGCCTGTTCAATGAAACCGCGGACGTCGCCCAGCCACAGGCGCCCTCGGGCGGTTTGGCGGTGGCGGCGGCGCAGCGCTTCGGGGATCTCAAATCTGATGGACACAGTAATGAGCTTAGCCAAGCCAACCGCTGGAGCCGAGCAGGCTGCCGATCGCAAAGGTGGCGCCCAGGGCCAACGCCCCGCCCAGCACCACACGGGCGGCGGCCTTGACGCGTGAACCCCCGCCGATCATGGCTCCGATCCAGCCTGTGATTCCCAGTGCCAGCAGCACCGCAACGAAGGTGACCGGCACGCGCAAACCTTCTGGCGGCAGCAGGATGGCCAGCATTGGCAGGACGGCGCCGATGGTGAAGGCGATCGCCGAAGCGAAGGCGGCATGCCAGGGGCTGACCACCTCGTCTTCATCAAGGTTGAGCTCGGCCTGCAGGTGCGCGCCCAAGACGTCATGGACGCTCAATTCTGCGGCAACCTGGGCAGCGGTGGCCGAAGAGAGGCCCTTCTCCTGGTAGCTGTGGGCCAGCCTGGCCAGACTTTCCGCAGGCGCACGATTAAGTTCATCTTGTGTGGCTGCGATCATGGCCTTTTGGCTGTCGCGCTGGCTGCTGACCGAGACGTACTCACCCAGGGCCATGGAGATCGCGCCACCCACGAGGGCGGCCAGTCCGGCGGTGATGATGGGGCCGGTTCCACCGGTCGCCCCGGCAACACCGACCACGACGGCGGCAACGGAGACGATTCCGTCATTGGCGCCCAAAACTCCTGCCCGCAGCCAGTTCAGCCGCTGGGCAATTTCCCCTGTTTTTGACAGCGCCCGCGGCGGGGACAGCTGTTGTGATTGCTTCATGATTCAAGCAAATCACTGCGTCCACAATGCCGCCAGCAAGGAAAGGATGCCCTCGCGAAGGCATGGCTATCCTCAATCAGAGCGACTTTTTGGCAAGTGTTCTAGGTGCCGGAACCCATGCCCGCCAGGGCTCCAACGCTGCCGCCCCACCCAGCCTGGGCATCAGCGGAATCCACCAGCCAGGCCACGGCCATCTCGCGCAGCTGTGTGGTGTTGGCGGAAGGAACGCCGGCGGTGGCTGGCGTACCCGTTGTTGCCGTTGCAGTGGAGGGGGCCGTGCTCACCGCTGCCAGGTCGGCAAAGACTGCAGCGAGTTCGCCCTCCAAGGAAGCCAGTGCCGCTGCAGGATGCGTTGTGAAGTCTGCAGCGAGGGTAAAACCAGGCACCAGCGAGGTGCCTGGCAGGCAGCGCACCTCAAGCTCGGCATTCAGCGACGTCAGTTTCGCCTCATGCCGGGCCAACAATGCCGTGCCCCGCTTGAGCTGGGCTTCACTGAGGTGCGGCGTGGCCACTTGGTAGGCGTAAATCGCCTTTTGCTCACCTTCTGCCGCGGCGAGCAGGGCAGCATCAACACTTGCCCCGGGACGCGGATCCAATGTGGAGCTGCACTCCGGGGCATCAGGTACCGGAAAATTCACGGATGCCGGCAGAGCCGGGGAGTCGACCGGGGTCAGGTCTGCGGCGGCCGCCACCGCCTGGCTGCGCAGCAATTGGCTGGTTCCCACGGCGGCAAAGACCCGCCCCATGGCATGGTCGGCACCCACGGCGTCCTGCAGCAGGGCCTCGCCGTTGGTGCGCAATCCAAGCACCAAAGCCTCCACGGTGGCTGGGGCAAGAGCGGTTGCCGCGGCCGTGGCAGTTGCCGTTCCCGGTGGCAGACCGTCGCTCAACGCAGCGCCCTGGGCGGCCAAATCTGTTGCCGTTTGGGCCAGCAGTTCCTGGACTTCCTGCTTGTTTCCGGCTGTGCCAAGCTCGGCGGCCTGCTCAAGCAAGGAGTTCGTGGCTTCCCAGGCGGCCTGCCGGTCCACCTCGGTGTGCGACGGTCCGGCATGGTTGTCGGCCGTGCTGGAGAGGACCGTGCCCAAACCCAGGATCACGGCCGAGATGACCAGCAGGAACAACAGTCCGCGCAAGGCGCCTGTCAGTCGGCCACGCTTCCTGGCAGGTTTGGCAGGTGCTGCGGATGCCGCGTCCACAGTTTTTTCGGTTGGCTTTGTGGCAGCTGCCGAGGTCTCGGTTTTTGGTGGCACGACGGCGGAGCCCAGCTGTTGTTCCGCCAGTCGCCTTTCGCGTCGGGACTGGGGGAGTGGCTCTTCTCCCGGCTTCCCGTCCTCGCCCACCTCAGCGGCCGCCGGCGTAGTTTCCGCAAGCTCGGCCGGTGCAACGATGCCGGCAGCAACGTCAGGATCAACGTCGGGACCGGCCTCAGGCTCAACTGCCGGGGCGTCCGCTGTTTCCGGCTCATCCACTGCGGCCGAGTCCGCCTCGGCAGCAACCTCCGGTGCGGCACCCGCGGGGTCGTCAACCTCGAGCCCCTGGGCGGCAGTGGGTTCCTGAACCTCCACCTCGGCCCTTGCCTGGGCCCCAGACTCAGCGTCCACCTCAGCCTCGGCAGCTTCGTCAGTCTGTGTCTCGACGCCACCGGCGACCCTGGCAGCATTCTCAACGTCAGTTTCGGCAGTGGCTGCAGCGTCAGCCGCCGGCTCAACCGCAACCGCAGCCTCGGTCTCAATCCGGGCCTCAGCAGGAGAAACGGACTTAGCCGTCACCCCGGTATCGGGTTCAACGTCAGCCTCTGCAGTAACCTCAGCTTCCGGCTCAACCTGAGTCTCAGCCTCGGTATGGGTCTGCACCTCAGCATCGGCCGCCTTCTCAGCCTCAGCCTCGGCGGGCGCCGTCGGCGTTTCGTTGCCCGACTCCACCTCAGCGGCAGGTGCCGTCGGAGGCAGGGGTGTGTCTCCGGCGTCGTGCGCGGGAAGGGTGGATGGCACAATCATTCCCGCAGCATCCACCACCAACACGGCCGGGGTAGCAGTTTTAGCCGGGGCGCCTGCGGGGGCAGTGGCGCGGCGGGGGGCCTTGCGCCGGGGGTTGACGGGCTGCTCCGTCGCTGCGCCGTCGGTGGTGGCGGGGAGGGAAGCATCGGGCCCGGTCTCAGGCAGTGGATTGGTCACAACTGTTGATCATCTCATGGGAGCCCGCGGCGGCGCACACCACCGGGGCCTTGCGGGACGGATGCGTTGATACTCACACTCAAATCGTCCTGCGGCACTGGTGGAAACTCGGTAGTCTATATACCTACAACAACATCAATAGGGAGGCGTGCGTTTTTATGACGAAGCCAGACAGGCCAAATAAGGCCGCACGCTCAGGGAATTCGCCCTCTGCCGTGGACCCCACAGTCGAGGCGCAGCGGATTCACGCACTCCTGACGCCCACAGTGGCGGCGGCGGATTTGTTTCTGGAAGAAGTGAAAGTTCACTTTGCCGGCAACCACCGCACAGTTTCAGTGGTTGTTGACCTTCCCGAGGATGAAATGGGCGGCGTGGGCCTTGACGCCATCTCCGCCATCTCCCGGCAGCTCTCCGAGGTCATGGACACCGACCCCAACGATGACGGCAGCGTCTACGACCTGGAAATTTCCTCCCCTGGGGCCACCCGGCCGCTCACTGAACCACGCCACTGGCGCCGGGCATTGGGACGCATGGCCAAGGTCAACGCCTCCGATCGGGAAAACTTCATGGGCCGCATCCTGGCTGTGGAGGAGGACGGCGTGGTGTTCAAGCCCGAGATTGCCGTGAAGAAGGGTATGAGGCCCAAGCAGGGTGAGCCCGAAAAGCTCTTGTTCACGGCGATCCGCCGTGGTGTTGTGGAACTGGAATTCGCCCGCCTCGACGAGGCTGAGCTTGATTTGGAATTTGAACCAACCGACGGCGACGCGGTTGCTGGAGAGGGAAGCTGACCATGGACATTGATATGAGCGCACTGCGTGAATTGGAGCGTCAGAGGGAAATTCCCCTGGATCTGCTCATCCCCACCATCGAGCAGGCCCTGCTGATGGCGTACTACAAGTCTCCGGGTGCCCACGAGGAAGCCCGTGCAGAGCTTGACCGCAAGAGTGGCCACGTGACCATCTGGGCGGCCGAGATTGACGACGACGGCGCCCGCATCGGCGAATTTGAGGACACTCCCAAGGGGTTTGGCCGCATCGCTGCCAGCACAGCCCGCCAGATCATTCTCCAACGCCTGCGCGACGCTGAAGACGACGCCGTTGTCGGCGAGTTCCGCGGCAAGGAAGGCGAGCTGGTCTCCGGCCAGATCCAGCAGGGCAACAACCCCAACATGATCCAGATCGACCTGGGTGCTGTTGAAGGTGTGCTGCCGCCCAACGAGCAGGTGCCCGGTGAGGACTACCGCCACGGCAACCGCATCCGCACCTTCGTTGTTGAGGTCCACCGCGGTTTGAAGGGCCCCTCCATCACGCTGTCCCGTTCGCACCCCGGACTGGTCCGCAAGCTCTTTGAAATGGAAGTTCCCGAGATTGCGGACAACACGGTGGAAATCGTGGCATTGGCCCGCGAAGCAGGCCACCGCAGCAAGATGGCAGTCCAGGCCAACAAAGCCGGCGTCAATGCCAAGGGCTCCTGTATCGGCGAAATGGGCTCACGCGTGCGTGCAGTCATGACGGAGCTGAACGATGAAAAGATCGACATTGTTGATTTCAACGAGGATCCAGCCATCTTTATCGCCAATTCCCTCTCACCGTCGAAGGTGATTTCAGTCACCATCATCGATGAGGCGGCACGCTCTGCACGGGTCGTTGTCCCTGATTATCAGCTGTCTTTGGCCATTGGCAAAGAGGGTCAGAACGCCCGCCTTGCCGCCAAGCTCACGGGCTGGCGCATCGACATCGTCTCCGACGCCGCAGCGGTTTAGGTCTGCGACGCGGCGGCGCGGTAGAATAAGAAGAACCGGGCCTAAAACCGCCCTGACACCCAAAACCTGAAAGCACAGCAGAATTGGCAAAGGAAGCAATGGCAGCGCAGGATTCTTCAGCGCACGCCGAGCTTACGTTGCCCAATCCGGCTGTCCGGACATGCATTGGATGCAGGAAGGCCACAGCCCGGGACCAACTCATACGGCTGGTCAGGTCAACGAACGGCACCGGTGAAACGGTGGCATTGGTTGATGTGCAGGCCCGTATGCCTGGCAGGGGAGCATGGCTGCACCCCGGTCTGGAATGTTGGCGGCTGGCCATCAAACGCCGAGCCATTGGCCGGGCCCTTCCGGGGGTCACCAATGTGCACGCAGTTGAATTGTTCGCCGAAGAGGGCCTGCCCACGCAGGCCTGAAGATACGAACCCTAAATTGTCCCTTTTGCGAAAGCGGGTCAGAAAACCGATGGAAACCCGATGAGTACCCAGCGATGAGTGCCCAAAAATGAGCAATCTGATGTGCTCACACCCCGCCCATTCCGGCATGGAATGGCGCAGTAAGAATTAAGGTTCGTACCTGTCCGGTGCGGGCCTAGACAGGAGAAATGTGGCCAAGGCCCGCGTCCACGAGCTTGCAAAAGAGCTCGGTATCACCTCTAAAGAAGCACTCGGCAAGTTGACCGAGATGGGCGAATTCGTTCGCTCAGCGTCTTCCACCATTGAGGCCCCCGTCGTAAGGAAACTTCGCGACGCATTCCCCACGGCAGCCAAGCCTGCCGACTCTGCTCCGGCCGCGCCGGCAGCACAGACTAAAACTGCTGAAACCAAGGCAGCTGCCCCCGCGGCTGCTGCAAAGAACGGTGCCCCGGCAGTTGTGCCCGGCCCGAAGGCTCCGGCTGCGAAGCCGGGCGCCAAGAGTGCACCGGCGCCGGCCGCGCCTGTCGCAGCAACACCCGCTGCGGCGGTTGCTCCTGCGCCGGCTGCTCCTGCAGCTCCCGTGGCGGAAGCCCCGGCTGCACAGGCTGCTGCGCCGAAGGCTGCAACACCCGGTGCCCCGCGCCCCGGCAACAACCCCTTCGCAACGTCACAGGGCATGCCCCGTTCCGGCAGCCGCAACGAGCGCACCGACAACCGTGGCGGCGACAACCGCACCGACAACCGTGGCGGCGACAACCGCACCGACAACCGTGGCGGCGAAAACCGTGCACCGCGTCCTGCGGGGGCCGGTGCTCCGCGCCCCGGCAACAACCCCTTTGCACCCTCGCAGGGCATGCCCCGTCCGGGTGCTCCCCGCAGCGCCGAAGCCGGTGCCGCTGGTCCCCGTCCCGGTGGTCCCCGTCCTCCGGCAGGTGCACCCCGCCCAGGTGCACCCCGCCCGGCTGGTGCAGCCGGTGCCGGTGGTCCCCGTCCGGGTGCCCCGCGCCCCGGTGGTGCGGCCCGTCCGACTCCCGGCATGATGCCCAACCGCACCGAGCGCCCTGCTGCGCCCGGTCGCGGAACTGACCGTCCCGGTGCTCCGGGCCGCGGTCGTCCGGGTGCTCCCGGAGCCACTCCGGGTGGCGCACCAGGCGGCGCTCCCGCCGGTGGTGGCTTTGGCAAGGGTGGCCGCGGTCGCGGTGGCACCCAGGGTGCCTTCGGCAAGGGCGGCGCAGGCCGTGGCAAGCAGCGCAAGTCGAAGCGTGCCAAGCGCCAAGAGCTGGAGCAGATGAGTGCTCCTTCACTGGGCGGCGTATCGGTACCCCGCGGTAACGGCACCACCGTTATCCGTTTGCGTCGTGGCGCGTCCATCTCGGACTTTGCCGACAAGATCGAGGCAAACCCGGCAGCACTGGTGACGGTGCTGTTCCACCTCGGTGAAATGGCAACTGCGACACAGTCACTGGACGAAGACACCTTCGCCCTGTTGGGCACCGAGCTGGGCTACAAGGTCCAGGTCGTGTCCCCCGAGGATGAAGAGCGCGAACTGCTCAGCAGCTTCGACATCGACTTCGACGCGGAGCTTGAAGCTGAAGGCGACGAAGACCTTGAAGTTCGTCCCCCCGTTGTCACCGTCATGGGTCACGTCGACCACGGTAAGACACGCCTGTTGGACGCGATCCGCAAGTCGGACGTTGTTGCCGATGAGCACGGTGGCATCACCCAGCACATCGGTGCCTACCAGATCGTGCACGAGCACGAAGGTACAGATCGTAAGATCACCTTCATTGACACCCCCGGCCACGAGGCGTTCACCGCCATGCGTGCCCGAGGGGCGAAGGTCACCGACATCGCCGTGCTGGTTGTCGCAGCGGACGACGGCGTCATGCCGCAGACCATTGAGGCGCTCAACCACGCCCAGGCCGCCGGTGTACCGATTGTGGTCGCAGTGAACAAGATCGACAAGGAAGCAGCCAACCCGGAGAAGATCCGTGGCCAGCTGACCGAATACGGCCTGGTTCCTGAAGAATACGGTGGCGACACCATGTTCATTGACGTGTCAGCCCGCAATGGCATCAACATCGAGGAACTCCTCGAAGCTGTGCTGTTGACAGCCGACGCTGCCCTGGACATGCGCGCCAACCCGAACAAGGACGCCCGAGGCATCGCGATTGAAGCCAACCTGGACAAGGGGCGCGGTTCCGTGGCTACTGTTCTGGTTCAGTCCGGTACCTTGCACGTCGGTGACACCATTGTTGCCGGCACCGCCCACGGCCGTGTCCGTGCGATGTTCGATGAGAACGGTGACGCCATCACCGAGGCTGGACCCTCACGTCCGGTCCAGGTTTTGGGTCTGTCCAACGTTCCCCGTGCAGGTGACACGTTCTTCGTTACCGGGGATGAGCGTACGGCCCGCCAGATCGCTGAAAAGCGTGAAGCAGCAGACCGCAACGCCGCACTGGCCAAGCGCCGCAAGCGCATCAGCCTGGAAGACTTCGATCAGGCCGTTGCAGACGGTAAGGTTGACACCCTTAACCTCATCCTCAAGGGTGACGTGTCCGGTGCTGTTGAAGCACTGGAAGACTCGTTGCTCAAGATCGATGTTGGCGAAGGCGTGCAGCTGCGCGTCATCCACCGCGGTGTCGGTGCCATCACGCAGAACGACGTCAACCTGGCCACCGTGGACAACGCCATCATCATCGGCTTCAACGTCAAGCCGGCCGAGCGCGTTGCCGAACTGGCTGACCGTGAAGGCGTCGACATGCGCTTCTACTCGGTCATCTATGGCGCCATTGATGATATTGAGCTGGCTCTCAAGGGCATGCTCAAGCCTGAGTACGAGGAAGCCGAACTCGGTACCGCCGAAATCCGCGAGGTATTCCGCTCTTCCAAGCATGGCAACATCGCTGGTTCCATCGTCCGTTCCGGCATCATCCGCCGTAACACGAAGGCTCGCGTGCTTCGTGCCGGGAAGATCATTGGCGACAACCTCACCGTTGACTCGCTCAAGCGCTTCAAGGATGACGCAACCGAAGTCCGCACCGACTTCGAGTGTGGTATCGGTTTGGGATCGTTCAACGACCTGCAGGCCGAGGACATCATCCAGACGTTCGAAATGCGCGAGAAGCCCCGCGTGTAACAGCTTCGCCCATTACTGAGCCGGCTGGGCGCCCACCTGGGCACCCAGCCGGCTTTGTATTCCCTTTAGATGGTTCCAAACCGTCAACGTCTTTGCCGAATTAAGGAGATCATCATGGCTGATTCAGCCCGCGCGTCCAAGCTGGCACAGCGCATCAAGGTTGTGGTGGCTGAAGGCCTCCGCTCGAGGGTCAAGGATCCCCGCGTGGAAGGCATCACCGTCACCGACGCGCGCGTGACCAACGATCTGCAGCACGCCACCATCTACTACACGGTGTTCGGTGACGAGACCGCCAGTTCCGAGGCCAAGATCGGCCTGGAGCGCGCCAAAGGCGTCCTGCGTGCGGAGGTGGGCAAGAACATCACCGTTCGCCTGACCCCCACGCTGGAGTTCATCGCGGACGAGATCCCCGAGAACGCCTCCAACCTTGAAGCGTTGCTGCGTGTGGCCAAGGAGCGCGACGCCAAGCTGGCCGAGATCTCCGCCAACGCCGAGTTCGCTGGTGAGGCAGACCCGTACAAGAAGCCTGAGGACGAGTCCGAAGAGGCTTAATCTCCTCTGACGCCTTGTCCCGAGCACGACGGCGGCAGCCCACCTTCCAGCGGAAGGCGGGCTGCCGCCGTCGTCGTTCGCGGCGCCCCTGCTCGCCGGCTCGCAGCGGGCCGTCGCCAGCTCTCTTGGGACTCTGGTGGTCAGTGGTGTTGAATGGCCCATAGACCCTGCACACCGTTGTGAAAGACCAGAACTGGAGCCCGCACCCATGGACGCCTCGGACCTCATCTCCTTCGACTCGCTGCTGAACGCCGATGAGCTCGCGCTGCGCGACAAGGTGCGCAGCTTTGTGCAGGAGGAGATCAAGCCGCACATTGCCGGCTGGTTTGAGCAGGCACAGTTTCCGCTGGAGATAGTGCCCGAACTGGCTAAACTGGGTGTGCTGGGCATGCACCTGGACGGTTACGGCTGTGCAGGTGCCAGCGCGGTTGCATACGGTCTGGCTGCGGCTGAGCTGGAGGCAGGGGATTCAGGCATCCGCACCTTTGTTTCGGTGCAGGGCTCGTTGACGATGTCGGCCATTCACCAACATGGCTCGGAAGAACACAAGCAGCAGTGGCTGCCGCAGCTGGCGGCGGGGGAGGCCATCGGCTGCTTCGGCCTGACCGAGCCCACGGCCGGTTCGGATCCGGGAGCCATGACAACTTTTGCCCGGCGGGACGGCAGCGACTGGGTGCTCAACGGGCGCAAACGCTGGATCGGGCTGGCCTCCGTGGCCCAGCTGGCCGTGATCTGGGCGCAGACCGATGCCGGCGTGCGCGGCTTCCTCGTCCCCACGGATACGCCGGGGTTCACGGCTTCAGCCATCGGCCACAAGCTGTCGATGCGGGCCTCCATCCAATGTGACATCATCCTTGACGAGGTGCGGCTGCCGGCCGACGCGATCCTGCCGGGCGCGGTGGGTTTGAAGGGGCCGCTGATGTGCTTGAATGAGGCGCGTTACGGCATCGTGTGGGGTGCCATGGGCGCCGCCCGCGACGCCTTCGAGGACGCCCTGGCCTACTCCAAGCAGCGCCTGCAATTCGGCAAACCGCTGGCCGGCTACCAGCTGACACAGCAAAAACTCGTGAACATGGCCCTGGAAATCAACAAGGGATTCCTGCTGGCGCTCCACCTGGGCCGGCTCAAAGATGCCGGGGCACTGGCACCCCACCAGATCAGTGTGGGCAAGCTGAACAACTGCCGCGAGGCCATCGAGATCTGCCGCGAGGCCCGCACCATCCTGGGTGGCAACGGCATCACCCTGGAATACTCGCCCATGCGCCACGCAAACAACCTGGAGTCGGTGCGCACCTATGAGGGCACCGACGAGGTCCACACACTGATCCTGGGCCACAAGCTCACGGGCGAGAACGCCTTCGGCTAAGCCACGCCCCTCGTTGGGCACCCGCCCCTCGAAATGACACCGATCCCGGTGTCATGTGGCGGGATCGGTGTCATTTTCCGGGGTGGCCCTGGCGTTCCGCGCAAAGCACGACGGCGGGAGCCCCCCTGCCACTGGAAGGTGGGCTCCCGCCGTCGTACCGCCACCGGGTTAGCGGATCCCCTTCGTGATGAGGCTGCCGCCGGTGTCGGCCAAGGCGTTGGTGAGCATCGCCAGGGTTTTGCCGCTGACTTCAACGTCGGAGGCCATCATGGCAGGGAACACGCTGCTGACCTTGCCGTTCTTGATTTGGCTGATGCCGTCGCCCATGAGCTGGGCCACGTAGACGTTGTTGTTGCGGTCAACGGCGATGCCTGTCGGTGCGGAGAGGTTCTGCGCGAGCAACTGGGTCTTGCCGCTGTGCAGATTCATCCGGTAGGCCTTGCCCACGCCGAGGGACTCTCCGGGAACGCCGGGAAGCACCGTGTAGTACAACCACTGCCCGCTGACCTCAATGTCGGTGGGGACGGGCTGGGCGTAGTACTTCAGTCCCACCATGCACTCCGGAACCGCCATGTCCGCCTCGGCGGCAACGGCGACCACTGCGGCGTCAATGGTGATGGCCTCGGCGGGCAGTGCCTTGATGAGCTTGACGTTGCCGTGCTTGTTCACGAACAGGATGGCGTTGGCGCCGGCATCGCCAACATACACGCCGTTATTGGCTGGTGCCGAGGAATACGGGTGCGAGAACACCTCGCCCATTGACTGCATGTAGGGTGCCTGGGCCAGGCATTCGGGTGCGGCGTCACGGACACCGTACATGGTGTTGCCGTCGGGGTCGTTGGCTGCCTCAAAATCGGCCAGGTCAGTGATCTGGCGGCTGTTGCCGCGTTGGTCGATCTGCATGAGCCTGGCCGGGAGCAGGACGCCTCCCGGTTCGGGACCGGTGCCCTGGTCATTGTTGAAGTAGTACGTCTTGCCGTCCAGGTAGGAGACACCTGCGAATTCCTGCCCGGGGGCACTCGCCACAGTGGTCTTGACACCCTTCGCTGAAATGCTGCTGAGCGTCCCGGCAAAGGATTCCGCCACAAGGAAGCTGCCCTTCGGCCCAAAAGCAACTTTCAAGGGGCTGATCAGCTGCGAAGCAACTTCGGTGACAGGGGAAGGCTGGTGATTGCCGTGGCCCCCGTTGTAGCCGGCGTTGTTGTTGTGTCCTGAGTTGTTGTAGCCGTTTCCCGAGCTGTTTCCCGAATGGGCCAAGGCAGGCCCTGCGCTGAGAATCATGGCAAATGTGCAGGCAGCCGCCAGGGCCGCAATTCTTGACTTCATAATTTCCCCTAGGGGAGGGGCCCGGTGATGACGGGCCGATGGACTTTTGATGCTGGCTGTGGTTGCAGGCCACATCCAGACTGCCTACCTCAACTCGAGGTGAAGCGGATCGTTGTCCCCCAGCTGCATCAGTCCGTCAGTTGTGCCGCTCCGGATGACGGCGCAGCACGTGGGACAAGCGTAAATCCGCGGGGGCGGCGGGGTCAAAAACTTTTTGGCGGTTGCCGCCGGCGCCATTGGCCCGTGTGCTGGGAAGCGGCCCGTGGTGATGTTGCTCTCCCGCCGAGCCCGCAACTGGCGCCGGACCAGCAAGGAAGGCGCCGGTGCGGATATACTTCGAAGCGTGCTTTCTGGACTGGTAATCGTAGACAAACCGCAGGGATGGACCAGCCACGATGTGGTCGGCCGGATGCGAAGGCTGGCAGGGACCCGAAAAGTTGGGCATGCCGGCACCCTTGACCCCATGGCAACCGGCGTGTTGGTGGTGGGCATCAACAAGGCCACCCGCCTGCTGACCTACATCGTTGGCACCTCAAAAACCTATGAGGCCACCATCAGGCTCGGCTCCACCACCGTCACCGACGACGCCGAAGGCGAGACCACGGCGACCACCTCTGCCGACGGTGTCACGGACGAGGCCGTCGAGGCTGGCATCGCGAAGCTGCGCGGGCCCATCGAACAGGTGCCCAGCAGTGTCAGCGCCATCAAGGTCAACGGCGAGCGGGCCTATGCCCGGGTCCGGTCCGGGGAAGACGTGAAGCTGGCCGCCCGCCCCGTCACCATCCACTCCTTTGACGTCTTGGACATTCGCCGCGGCACGCACGACGGCGTTGCGTACGTTGACGTGGATGCCTCCGTGCGCTGTTCCTCAGGAACATACATTCGCGCACTCGCCAGGGATCTCGGCGCCGACCTTGGCGTGGGTGGTCACCTGACGGCGCTGCGCCGCAGCAGCGTTGGCCCCTACACCTTGGAACAGGCCCGCACGTTGGAGCAGCTGGCCGACGAGCTGAACATCCTTGACATCGCCGACGCCGCCAGGGCCTTGATGTCGGTGCGTGAACTCTCGGCCGCCGAAGCCATTGAGCTGTCTTTTGGCCGGCGCATCCCCGCCAGTGTGGAGGGTACCCACACCAGCGAAGACCCGGCCGCGGCTTTTGCCCCCGACGGCACACTTGTTGCGCTGCTGGCCGACGCCGGCAAGTACGCGAAACCCATCCTCGTGTTCCCGCCGGACCCGGCACCCGCGCCAAGCACTGCACCCAGCGCCACGCACAACGCCACGCCAGCCGCAGGGGAGCCGGCCAAGTGACACTTGACGCCTGGTTCATCATCGGTGCCTCGGTGGGAGTGGCTTCCACCGCCGTGTGCGTCGTTGCCGGGGTGATGAAAAAGAAACCCAACGATGTCACCATACTGGCCCTGGCCGCCGTCGAACTTTTCATTATTGTCTACGCCATCGCCTCGGCAGTGCGGCTGTTCAGCGGTGAATCGCTCGCCGGCGAGGCCTGGGAATTCTGGGGCTACATGTTCACCGCGGCCATGCTGCCCGTGGCCGGCTTCTACTGGGCCATGATGGAGCGCACGCACTGGTCCAACTACGTCATGGGGGCCGTGGGCGTCACAGTGGCGGTCATGCTGGCCCGCATGGCACAGATTTGGTACGGCATGACGATACCCGCAGCAGCATTGCAACAAGGAATTGGACTATGAAATCCAACAGGATAGCGACAACCGGCGACACCGGCTCAGACACCGCCCCGCACGGGCGGACCTCGGGAGCCGGCCGTCTCCTGATTACTGTTTACGCAGTCTTTGCCATCTCAGCCACGGCCCGCGCCGGCTTCCAGATCGCCACACACTTTGCCGATGCACCCGTGGCGTACCTGCTCTCAGCCTTCGCCGCCATGGTCTACATTGTGGCAACCGTGGCCCTGGCCAACCCGGGCGCAAAATGGGCGCTGACCGCCACCATCGCCATCTGCATTGAACTGGCCGGCGTGCTGGTCATCGGCGCCCTGAGCATGTTTGATGCCGCAGCCTTCCCGCACGCCACCGTGTGGAGCGCCTTCGGCAAGGGGTACGGCTTCATTCCGCTGCTGCTGCCCATCATCGGCTTGATCTGGCTGTACCGCCACCGGGAAGTGAAATGAACACCCTGGCCCCCTCACACACCAACCCAGTCCTTGGCGACGGCCGCACCACCCTGCGCCGCTTCACCACAGCCGACGCGGACGCCTTCGCCGCGATCCACGGTGATCCGCTGAACATCAAGTGGACCGCCTCCGACGCGGCCATGACCGTGCGGGCGGCAGGCGAGCTGATCGACGGCTCCATCGCCGCCGGCTGGGAGGACGGGCGCTACCTGCGCTTTGCCATCTGCGAGAAGTTCGACGGCGTCCCCGAGGTTGTGGGCACGCTCAGTGTGCAGGACATTTTTTCAACGCTCGACGGCGGTTCGGCCAGCGTCGGCATCAAGATGTTGCCGGCCGGCCGCGGCACGGGCACCGCCCAGCGGGCCATTGAACTGCTGTGCGGTTACGCCTTCGGAAACCTTGGCCTGGAAATCCTGCACTGGCGCACCACCGACGGCAACACGGCAAGTGCCGAGCTGGCCAAGCGTTGCGGCTTTGTCCTGGCGGCTCAGATTCCGGGTTACGGCCATGTCGCCGAACAGGTGGCCGACGGGCTGATGTTCACCCAAAGCCGTGAACAGTTCGCCTCCAGCACCCATCCGGCACCGGAACCAGTGCCGTTGGACATGACGGCGGTCGTGCCGGTGCTGCGCAACGACGCGGTGGTGTTGCGGGCCCTGTCCATGGCCGATGCCCCGGTCCTGGTGGAAAACTGTGTGAACCCGGAAGCCGTTCGATGGACAACTGTGCCACTGGGCTACACGATGGAGCACGCCGAGTACTTCATCAACACCATCACCCCGGACGGCTGGCGCACGGGGGAGACGCTTTCGTTCGCTGTCGCCCACCCCGCAACGGATGAACTGTTGGGAACAGTTGACTTGCAGTGCAAGAACCCGGGCGCTGCCGCCATCGGCATCAACTTTGGTGCCCACGCCCGCGGCACCGGTGCCGCGGAAGCTGCCGTGCGGCTGCTCCTTGACTATGCGTTCAACCAGCTCAACCTCAGCTGGGTGCACTGGACGGCGCTGGTGCCCAACTGGGGCAGCAGGAAGCTGGCCTGGAAACTGGGCTTCCACTTTGACGGGCACATCCGCGGCGACTACAACGACCGCGGCACACCGTCGGACCGTTGGATTCTCTCACTTGCTGCAGGGGACGAACGGACACCCCAGGAACCATGGACCGGTCCGGCGCCGCGCAACAGGTAATCTTGGACAGGGCAGCGCAGCTTCCCACACATTTCGCCGGCACAATCCACCCGGCGAGCAACTGACTGGATGAGGAATAGTAGTGCAGATTTGGAACTCCCTGGCTGAAGTTCCCCAGGACTTTGGCCCCTGCGTGGTCACCTTGGGTAACTTTGACGGGCTGCACCGAGGCCACCAGGAAGTCCTTGCCCAGGTCCGTGCCGAGGCGCTGTCACGGGGTGCCGCCGCGGTGGCACTGACCTTCGATCCGCATCCCGCCCTCATTCACCGTCCCGATACTGCGCCCGAACAAATCATGGGCCTGGCTGACAAACTGGCCGCCATGGCGGCGTTGGGCTTGGACGGGGTCCTTGTTCTTCCCTACACCCTGGAATTTGCCGCCCAAACCCCTGAACAGTTTGTGCGCAGCGTCTTTGTTGAAACGTTGGGCGCCTGCACCGTGGTGGTGGGCCAGGATGTCCGCTTCGGGCAGGGAAACTCCGGTGACTTATCCACCATGGTGAGTCTCGGCGCGGACCTGGGGTTCGACGTCGTGGTTGTCAATGATGAGGGTCATGACCGGCGCTGGTCCTCGACCTGGGTGCGCGAGGCGCTGCGCAAAGGTGAGGTTGACACGGCCGCTGCGGTGCTGGGCCGCACCCACACAATGAGCGGGGAAGTGGTGCACGGCGCCGCCCGCGGGCGTGAACTGGGATTCCCGACGGCGAACCTCTCACCCGATGCGTGCGGGATCATCCCGGCGGACGGCGTCTATGCGGGCTGGCTGACGGACACGCACGGGCACCGCTGGCCGGCTGCGATCTCCGTGGGCTCCAACCCCACCTTCGTCGGAGTCAGCCGCCAGGTGGAGGCATATGTGCTTGACCGGCCCGAAGAACCCATCGAGGCTTTCGACCTGTACGGCCAGCACGTGGTGGTGGAATTTGTGCAGCGGCTGCGCGGCATGGTTGCCTACACGGGGCCCGCAGCGCTGATTGAGCAGATGCACGTTGATGTGGACCAGGCCCGCGCAATTCTGGTTTGAGCCGCCCGGCGTGGCGCCGGCGCGCAAGGTGCGCCGTGAGGGGTGGCTCACACGCTTCGACATCTGCGCCCTTTCTGCACTAAACTGAAAGGTGGAATCCGGCTGCAGTCCGTGGTGGCTGGATTCGGCTGTGTTTGTCCAAGCAATTGTGTTGGGCGCAGGCTACATGTTCACGGCACATTCAAGGAGTTACTTGTGGCATTAGACGCCGCTGTAAAGCAAGAAATCATGCAGGCTTTTGCAACCGTCGAAGGCGACACCGGTTCGCCTGAGGTTCAGGTTGCAATGCTCTCACGTCGCATCACCGACCTGACCGAGCACTTGAAGATGCACAAGCACGACCACCACACCCGCCGCGGCCTCATGGGCCTGGTTGGTCGCCGTCGTCGCCTGCTTGCGTACCTCAAGGACACCGACATCGCCCGCTACCGTACGCTCATCGAGCGCCTCGGCCTGCGCCGCTAGTCACGTGTTTTGAAAGGCGGCCTTCCCATGCCATGACATTCGTGTTGTGGCCGTGGGAAGGCCGCCTTTCACAGTGTGGCAAAGCTATGCTGTGAAACAGTGTGCCAGCGCCTTGCGCCTGCGCACCCGCACCACCACTTCGCCTCGACAGACACGCAATGCATTCACGCACTCGCGGTCCTCGGTAGTGGCTTCCGGGAAGAAACTTACACCAGTTTCCCGCCCGTGGGCCTCGATCGAAGACCGGGTGTTGTACAGAGAACCACAGCATGATCCGGTGGTGTCCTGGGAAGAATGCGGCGCCGGTTTGGCAGCGGGGTTCACAAGAAGAACATCTACCACGAAATGGAGGTGACTCTCTCATGGAGGGTCCCGAGATTCAGTATTCAGAGGCCGTCATTGACAACGGCCGCTACGGCAAGCGCGTCATCCGCTTTGAAACCGGACGCCTTGCCCAGCAGGCAGCAGGTGCTGCCATGGTCTACATTGACGAAGACACCGTTTTGCTCTCAGCCACCACTGCCGGCAAGCACCCGCGTGAAGGCTTTGACTTCTTCCCGCTGACAGTTGATGTGGAAGAGCGCATGTACGCCGCCGGCCGCATCCCGGGCAGCTTCTTCCGCCGCGAAGGCCGCCCCTCAACGGAAGCCATCCTGGCCTGCCGTTTGATGGACCGCCCGCTGCGCCCGGCATTCGTCAAGGGCCTGCGCAACGAAGTTCAAATCGTTGTTACCGTTCTGGCCATCAACCCCGACGTCCTGTACGACGTGGTCGCCATCAACGCCTCGTCCATGTCAACACAGCTCTCCGGTCTGCCGTTCTCCGGCCCCATCGGTGGCGTCCGTGTTGCACTGATCGACGACGGCCAGGGCCCGCAGTGGGTTGCGTTCCCGAAGCACTCCGAGCTGGAAAACGCCGTGTTCAACATGGTTGTTGCCGGCAAGATTGCCGGTGACGACGTCGCCATCATGATGGTGGAAGCCGAAGCAACCGACAACTCCTGGAAGCTCATCAAGGAACAGGGCCACCAGGCCCCCACCGAAGAGATCGTTTCACAGGGCCTCGAAGCTGCCAAACCGTTCATCAAGGCACTGTGTGAAGCACAGGCAGACCTGGCCGCACGCGCAGCCAAGCCCACTGTTGAATTCCCCGTCTTCCTCGACTTCCAGGATGACGTTTACAACGCCGTTGAGTCCGCTTCGGCGACCAAGCTGGCAGCTGTGTTCTCCATCGCCGACAAGCAGGAGCGCGACAACGCCTCCGACGCGTTGAAGGACGAGACCGTAGCCGCACTGGCCGGCAAATTCGAAGGCCGCGACAAGGAAATCTCCGCAGCGTTCCGCGCCCTCACCAAGCACGTCATCCGCCAGCGCATCCTCACCGAACAGGTCCGCATCGACGGCCGTGGCCTGACGGACATCCGCCAGCTCACCGCTGAAGTTGAAGTCCTGCCCCGCGTGCACGGTTCAGCCATCTTCGAGCGCGGCGAAACCCAGATCCTGGGTGTCACCACGTTGAACATGCTGAAGATGGAACAGCAGATTGACTCGTTGAGCCCGGTAACGCGCAAGCGCTACATGCACAACTACAACTTCCCGCCGTACTCCACCGGTGAAACCGGCCGCGTGGGCTCGCCCAAGCGTCGCGAAATCGGCCACGGCGCCCTGGCCGAGCGTGCCATCATGCCCGTTCTGCCAACGCGCGAGGAATTCCCCTACGCCATTCGCCAGGTCTCCGAGGCATTGAGCTCCAACGGCTCAACCTCCATGGGCTCGGTATGTGCATCGACCCTGTCGCTGCTCAACGCCGGTGTGCCGTTGAAGGCTCCCGTTGCGGGCATCGCCATGGGCCTGGTTTCCGACCAGGTTGACGGCCAGACCCGCTACGCAGCCCTAACCGACATCCTCGGCGCCGAAGATGCCTTCGGCGACATGGACTTCAAGGTTGCCGGAACCGCAGAGTTTGTCACGGCCATCCAGCTGGACACCAAGCTTGACGGCATCCCGGCGTCCGTTTTGGCTGCCGCACTGAAGCAGGCGCGCGAAGCACGCCTGCACATCCTGTCCGTCCTGACCAGCGCCATCGACGTCCCGGACGAGCTCTCCGAGTTCGCGCCCCGCGTCATTGCGGTCAAGATCCCCGTTGACAAGATCGGTGAGGTCATTGGGCCGAAGGGCAAGATGATCAACCAGATCCAGGAAGACACCGGCGCTGACATCTCCATTGAAGATGACGGCACGGTTTACATCGGTGCAACGAACGGTCCGTCAGCTGACGCCGCTCGTTCAGCGATCAACGCCATCGCCAACCCCCAGATTCCTGAAATTGGCGAGCGTTACCTGGGCACCGTTGTTAAGACCACCACGTTCGGTGCGTTCATCTCGCTCACACCGGGCAAGGATGGTCTGTTGCACATCTCCGAGCTCCGCAAGCTGGCCGATGGCAAGCGCGTGGACAACGTTGATGACATTGTTTCCGTCGGCCAGAAGATCCAGGTTGAAATCACCAAGATCGATGACCGCGGCAAGCTCTCACTCTCACCGGTTGTTGCCGGCGAAGAGAACGCCAGTGAAGAAGCAGCTACCGAAGGTGCTGCTGAATAATTCATGGCGATCACCCTTTTGCCGCTGATAAGTGCTGCTGACGGACATGGCGGGCGCGACTCCACAGTAATCTCCGGCCAGGTCGGCGGCGCCGTTGTGCGCCGCTCGGTCCTGCCTGGGGGTGTGCGGGTCCTGACAGAAGCCATGCCCGGGCAGCGCAGTGCGACAATCGGGTTTTGGGTTGGTGTTGGCTCTCGGGATGAATCCGAGGGCCAACACGGCTCAACCCATTTCCTTGAACACCTGCTGTTCAAGGGCACCCAGCGCCGGACAGCGCTGGAGATTGCCTCCGCCTTTGACGAGGTGGGAGGCGAATCCAACGCCGCCACGGCCAAGGAAAGCACCTGCTACTACGCACGTGTGCTGGACACCGACCTGCCCATGGCCATTGACGTCATCGCCGACATGGTCACCTCCGCCGTGATTGACCCGGCGGAGCTGGAGCAGGAACGCGATGTCATCCTGGAGGAAATCGCCATGGACGGCGACGACCCAACCGATGTTGCACACGAAAAGTTTGTGGCCGCCGTGCTCGGCGAGCACGCACTGGGCCGCCCCATCGGCGGCACCCCCGAAGCAATCATGGCAGTGCCCCGCGAATCCGTCTGGGCGCACTACCAAAAGCACTACCGCCCCGACACGCTGGTCATCACGGCTGCCGGCGGCCTTGACCATGACACCGTGTGCGCCCTGGTGCAGGACGCCCTGCAAACGGCCGGCTGGTCCCTGGACGAGGGCGCCATTCCGGCGCCGCGCCGTTCCAGCGATCCGGTCGCCATCACCGGAACAGCCGGACTGCATGTGGTGAACCGCCAGGTGGAGCAGGCCAACATCATCCTGGGCTGCCCGTCCCTGCGCGCCACCGATTCGCGCCGCTACGTCATGAGCGTGTTGAACTCCGTTCTTGGCGGCGGCATGT